>URCP01000084.1 GCA_900546315.1 uncultured Eubacteriales bacterium | reverse complement strand
CGCTTTTTCGCAGGTGTACCCAGTATCCCGAAGAAGGATAAAGACGGTATGGCGGTTTACCAGCTGTTCATTCAGCATTCTTCAGTGTATTTTGCACAAATTCGACAGTAATCTCGGTTGCGGTACTCGGCACAGGTGAAACATCAACTGTAACCGCGATTGCTGCCCGGTCAGCAATTGACATGGCAGCGGGAAAAGACCCATTGTCCGTGATTGAGGAACTCGTTGACACCTACGCGGAAAGAAAGCATTGAGCAAAATGCCTATAAAACCGCATAGAAAATTCGCGGCAACACAGGAGAATAGCAGAATAGTGATGGCTATTATGCACAAAACAGACATTACGCACAACTTCGTCAAATTACCGGATTATATTTTTCCGGTACTAAATTCCGAATGGAGGAAATATAAATGAATCAAGCGCCAGAATCACTGCTTTTCAAGAACGCCACGGCGTTGCTTGGCGGAGGAAAGTACCTCACGCACGCGGTTGTAACGACAGACTGCGGAAAAATCTCGTATATCGGCGACAAAATTCCGGAAAATAACGGTAAATATCGCGTGATCGACTGCCGCAGCGGACTTCTCATGCCCGGTTTTTACAATATACATTGCCATTCCCCGATGACTTTGTTCCGCGGAATCGGTGAAGATCTTCCGCTCCAGCGCTGGCTTAACGAAAAAATTTATCCCGCGGAGGACAGACTGACCCCCGAATCAGTCTATACCGGAACAAAACTCGCGGCGGCGGAGATGATCCGCGGCGGCGTCGTTTCGTTCTCTGATATGTACTTTTTCTGCGAAGAGACGGCGAAGGCTGTGCTTGAAACCGGAATGAAGGCGAATATCGGCAGGTGTCTTGTATCTTTTGACGAAAACGATACTGTTGCTGAAAATGAGCGCTTTGAAGATGCCGTAAAACTTCGTGAAAATTACCAAAACGCAGGCGATGGCCGCATAAAAGTGGATATGTCAGTTCACGCGGAGTACACAAATAAGGAGAAATTCCTCCGCGAAGTAGCCGACTACACAAACGAAAACGACCTTGGAATGCAGGTCCACGTCTCGGAAACCGAGCTTGAGCACAAGGAATGCATCGAACGCCACGGCATGACACCCGTCGAATTTCTCGCAAAAACCGGCATTTTGACGAATCGCGCTACCGCCGCACATTGCGTATGGGTAACAGACGGCGATATGGCACTGCTTTCACAGCTCGGAGTCACCGTCGCGCACAATCCGGTCAGCAATCTGAAGCTCGCGAGCGGCGTCGCGCCGGTCGAAAAGCTGATCTCGGCAGGAATAAACGTCGGCCTTGGAACCGACGGAGCGGCTTCGAACAACCGCCTGTCAGTGATACGTGAGCTCCAGACTGCCGCGTTGATTCACAAGGGTGTCACAAGGCGCGCCGACGTCATCGACACATGGCGTTTCTTTGACATGGCGACCGAAAACGGCGCGAAAGCGCAGGGAAGAGATGACTGCGGAAAGCTCGAAATTGGCAAAAAAGCCGACATATGCCTGATAGATATAGACGAACTGAACAATATTCCAATGTTCGATCCCTATTCCGCGCTCGCGTTTTCGGTCGATCCGAAGGACGTGCGCATGACTGTCTGCGACGGCCGCGTTCTCTACGAAGACGGTGAGTACAAAACCATAGATGTAGAAAAGCTCCGCCACGAGGCGAAGTACACGATAGAGCACTACTTCGACTGAGCCATGACGAAAATTTGTGCAGAGTAACAACAAAATTCTGCGTCAAAATTTACGTCAGATTGCACAAAACTGGCTCCGGAGCGGTCGCGAAGGAGCTGATTTATATTGAAGGAACGAAGGTTAGCCGGACAAGTGATGCTGCTGACAGCCTCGGGACTTGTAGTAAAACTCGCCGGACTATTTTTCAAACTCCCGCTGACGACCCTGATCGGCGAGGAGGGGATGGGCTATTTCAACACGGCGTACACGCTTTTCGTCTGGTTCTACACATTGTCAACTTCAGGTCTGCCGACCGCCGAAGCGATGATGATCTCCCGCGCGGAGCGGAAAACGGCGGATAAGAGGAAAATTCTGATAGTCTCTTTGCTGATTTTCCTTGTTCTCGGCATTCTCGGCACGCTCGTGATGGCTGTCGGCGCGGATGGGTTTTCAAAATTACTGAAAGCTGAGAAATCGTCGCTGCCTATCCTCGCGGTCTCGCCGGTTCTGTTCTTCATTTGCCTGTCGGCGGCGCTGCGCGGGTATTTTCAGGGAATCGGTGAGCTGCGACCGCACGCTTTCTCGCAGGTCGCGGAGGCAGCCGGGAAGCTTTTCCTCGGCGTCGCGCTCGCCAAATGGTCGATAGATCGTGGAGACCCTCCGGAAGTCGCCGCGGCGTGGGCGGCTCTGGGGCTGTGCGGCGGAATTGCCGCCGGACTCATTGTCCTGATGCTCAGCTTTATTGTTACAAATAGACAAACGAAAAATCAAGCTGGTAGCTCCGGACTGAAAATCGTCAATATAGCCAAAAACCTCGCGAAATCCGCCATTCCGATCACCCTGTCGGCGTCGGCTATGAGCCTGACCTCGATACTTGACACGCTCGTGATGACGAGAAGACTCGCGGAAACTGGACTGTCACAGGCGGAGACGATCGCGATCTACGGAAATTATTCGTCTCTCGCGGTTCCGATGTTCAACCTTCCGCCGGTCCTCGTCTACCCGATCGCTTACGCGCTGATGCCGGTTTTATCATCTTTGTACAAAACGCCAGTTGTACAAAACGGAACAAAGCGCGGCGGCGAATGGTCAACCGAAACAAGACAAAATGCGTCGTCCGCGTGCGCCGAAGCCGCCCGGATGACCATGCTGATCAGTCTGCCGTGCGTCGTCGGGATGTCCGTTTTGTCCGGAAATGTCCTCTCACTCCTGTTCCCGGAGGAGCTCGCGAAAAGGGGTGCGATGATGCTCACATTGCTTGCTCCGTCGTCGTTCTTCGTCTGCCTGCTGGCGCTCGAAAATACGATATTACAGGCATTCGGGCGGGAAAAAACTGCCCTTTACGCGGTGCTCGCCGGGTCGGCGGTAAAACTTGTATCGAGCTGGTTTCTCATCCCCGCGCTCGGAAAGTACGGCACACGGTTTCTACCTTTTTGTGCTACTTCGTAATTTGCCTCATCGACGCCGCCGCCATCGCGAGGTACACGCCGGTCAATCCGTCGTCGGACATTTTCGCTGTGAAGATCTCCGCGCGCCCGCTCGTGAGCTCGTACATTTCGGTACTTTTCGCCGCGATGATCTGCCGGATATTGCCGGAAAGCCGCGCTGTAACTATAATTTCCGTCACAATTGCGGCGATTGTATATTTTGCACTACAATATAAAGACATAAAAAATCTTATAGGAAAACAAAATAAAAAGAAAGAGGAAAATAATAATGAACAAGCAGAGAATCGAGGCTCTGAAGGCCAAAGAAAACTACAAAATCGGCGATCTGATCGAGATAATGTCGATCCTGCGTGAGCCCGGCGGCTGCCCGTGGGACCGCGAGCAGAACCACCACACGATCCGCCGCAACCTCATCGAGGAGACCTACGAGGTTGTCGAGGCGATAGACAAGGACGACATGACACTGATGCGGGAGGAGCTCGGCGACCTTCTGCTTCAGGTCGTCTTTCACGCGCGCATCGCGGAGGAGGACGACGAGTTCGACTTTGACGACGTCGCGGACGGCATATGCAGGAAGCTGATCCTGCGCCACCCGCACATTTTCGGCGACGTTCAGGCGGACACGACCGAACAGGTCCTCACTAACTGGGACAATATAAAGAAGGAAGAAAAGCACCAGAAGACCGACCGCGAGGTGCTCGATTCGGTGTCGCACTCGCTGCCGTCACTGATCCGCGCGGACAAGGTCGGCTCGAAGGCACGCAAGCTCGGGTATGATGACCACGCGTCGGATTTTGAAAATGCTTCGTCAGAATTCACAAAAATTTATGAAAATATGAACGCGGATAAGCCGGACGAGACTCCGGAAGAGGTCGAGGCGGCGGTCGGGAAGCTGCTCTTCGCGGCGGTTCAGATCGCGCACAGGCTCGGGGTCGACCCGGAAAAAGCGCTCGGCGACGAGTGCGACCGAGTGATTGCGGACGCGAAGGACTGATTTACAGCGATAAATAGTCCGTCAAAATATACAATAAGCCTGTGCTAACCGAATTATCGGCTCATATATCATCCAGATAAGTGAACGACATGTAAAAAAGCCGATAAATTCAGGATTTTTTTCAAAAATATACGCCAAGGTACTTGATAAATCCGAAAAAAGATGCTATACTTATAAGTACCGATTCAAACGCGCGGTTGGCGCGCAAAATTAACGGTAAAATCTTATCACAAAAAGTTGAAAGGGAATTTCAAAATGAACAAGACACAGATCATCGACGCTGTCGCAAAGGAAACCGGCCTCAAGAAGAAGGAAGCAGAGGCGGCTGTAAACGCTGTTTTCACCACCATCGAGGGCGCGCTCACCGCTGGTGAGAAGGTTCAGCTCGTCGGCTTCGGCACCTTCGAGGTCAAGGAGAGAGCTGAGCGCACCGGCATCAACCCGGCTACCCGTCAGCCTATCACTATTCCGGCTTCCAAGCACCTCAGCTTCACCGCCGGCAAGACCCTCAAGGAGACCCTCAACAAGTAATCGGTCGTCCGTCATTACCACCAAAACGAAAGGGGTAGATTTATGCGGCTTGACAAATTTCTGAAGGTATCCCGACTGATAAAGCGCCGCACCGTGGCGAACGACGCCTGCGACGCCGATCATGTCTCGGTGAACGGCCGTCCCGCCAAGGCGTCCTGCGACGTTAAGGTGGGCGACGTCATCGAGATCCGCTTCGGCGAGCGCTCGACGAGCGTCAGGGTGCTTGACGTCAAGGAGTACACGGCGAAGAATGACGCCGCGAAGCTCTACGAGGTCGTCTCCGGGAACTGATAACCGGAAAAATCCCGGATTTGCGGGAAAAATCCGCGTTCGGGCATGAATAAATCCGTGCCCTCCGTCATATATTTTAGCAGTGAAAACAAGCTATTTTTATGGCGGAGGAGCGGTTATTGCATGGATGAAAATTTTGTAGGATTGAACAAAAACAACAATCCTGATTTGGTGAATAAAACGAAGCAGGAGATAGTCCTGCGCAACCGTGAGTACCTGAAAATCAACGACGTCACGGACGTTGTGAGTTTTGACGAAAACGGTGTTATCCTCGAGAGCGGCTTCGGTTCGATATCTGTCGACGGAGCGGAGCTGCGCGTGACGCGGCTCGCGACCGGGTCGGGGGAGATCGAGATCGAGGGAAAGATCGGCGGCGTCGTATTTTTCGAAGCGCGTGAAAAGCCTGAAAAGAAGGGCATTTTCGGGCGGAGAAGAACATGATAATTTACGATATGGCGCAGTCGTGGCGGATATTTTTCGCCTCGCTGGTCATCGGCGGCGCGCTCGGGGTGCTGTATGATATTTTAAGATTGTCGAGATTATTTCTGACCATCCCGGCGAGGGTCGCGGACAGCTCCGGACCGCGCTGTTTGTTCAGAATGACGGACAAAACATTGCCTGAAAACGATGACGTATCAGCGTCAACCGTCACAAAAGCGGTTGTCAAAGCTGATTCTGTAATTGTAACAATAGTCGCCTTCGTCGAGGACATATTGTTCTTCACGGCGGCGGCGTGTGTGGTCGCGGTGTTTGTTTTCAACGCAAACACGGGTGTCTCACGCGGGTATCTGCTTATCGGCGCGGCGGCGGGATTCGCGGCTTATCTCGCGACTGTCGGGCGGCTGACGTGGCTTCTCGGCGGCGCGGTCGTGGACGCGATAAGGCGGCTCGTGCGGCTTATTATCGGGCTTTTCCGGCTCATCTGGAAGCGGCTGATCCTTCCGCCCGCGCGGTTTACCGCCGGTATCGCGAAGCGTTTTGCGCGGTTCATATATTGTGGTCTCCGCAAAATTTACATGGCGCTGATCGGGCGCAGAATTGAGAAGAAAAGGGAACAGAAGCGTCTCAGACTCGAGCGCGAAAGGCTCGAAAAGCTCGGGAACGAGCGGCGCGAGCGCGAAGCCGCGGCTGCGGCAGAAAGGTCCGCGCGGACGGCGAAGCGTCTCGAGCGCGCAAGAATGCTCGGGATAAGTTACAGCTGCAACGCAAAAGTTCCGTCAGAATACACAAAACCATAAGAAAGGAAGACGATAAAATGCGGTCGATACACATGAGTATCCCGGTGAAATTCGCGATTTTCCTCGCGTTTCTCTTCCTGATGATCACGTACGTGAGCATCGAGATCAAATACAACAAGCTTGTCGAGGAAAAGGTACAGCTCGCCGCCGACATCGAGACGGTCGAGAACAGCATCGAGGCGCTCGAGAACAAGCTCTCGCAGCCGTTCGACGACGAGTACATAACCGACCTCGCGCGCGAAAAACTCAACTATTGCCTGCCTGACGAGATCATTTTCTATAACGATCTGATAAACTGACCGGCAAAATAATGCAATCCGACGAAAGGAATCACCTCCAGATGACAACAGAAGCAACAGCAAACACGCCTCTGCTTGAAGGAAAGATCACTAAAATAACCGGCTTCGGCGCGTTCGTCGAATTGACGGACGGCCGGTCCGGGCTTATTCACATCTCCGAGATCGCCGACGGCTTTGTCGACGACATACACCGTTTTGTCACCGAGGGACAGGAAGTGAAGGTCGTCCTCGTGAACACCGACGAAAAGGGCAGGCTGAGCCTTTCCCTGAAGCGCGCCGCGCCGTCCGGGAACGCGCCGTTCTGGAACGCCGGGAATCAGCAGAAAAAGCCGTTCCGAGAGCGCCCGAAGCGTCAATCGCGCGAAGCCGCTCCCGCGCCGGATTTCTCGACTCCGCCGCCGGATTTCGATTCTTTACCGAAGAAGACCGACGCGGATTTTGAAGATATGATGTCAAAATTCAAGGCGAGAAGCGACGAAAAAATAAGCGACCTGAAAAAATCCTTCATCTCGAAGCGCGGCGGACCAACAAAGCCGAGACGCTGAATAATTTCGTCAGAATACACAAATACTGACCCCTGACAAACTCCCGGGAGGATAAGCAAATGTCGAAAACCGAAGAATATCTCCGCGGAAACGGCGGGGAAAAACCGATAATAAGCACCGATGTCGCCGTGATAGGTCTCGGTCCCGCCGGCGCGACGGCGGCTGTCTATGCCCGCCGCGCCGGGCTCGACGCGGTTGTGCTCGAGGGCGGCGCGCCGGGCGGGCAGGTCTCGTCGACCGGCGCGATTGACAATGTACCCGGCTTCGAGTCGATCGAGGGCTGGGAGCTCGCGATGAAGCTCGAGGCGCAGGTTAAGCGCTCCGGCGCGAAAATTGTCTACAAAAAAGTTACAAACGCGATCCTCGACGAAAAAACCAAACTGATCGTCACCGACAAATCACTGATAACCGCGAAAGCCGTCATAATCTGTGCCGGCGCGAAACGCCGTACTCTCGGACTTCCGAACGAGCGGAAGCTGACCGGCCGCGGCGTCTCCTACTGCGCGGTCTGCGACGGAAGTTTCTACAAAAACAAACAGGTAGCGGTGGTCGGCGGCGGGGAAACCGCGGTCTCGGACGCCATTTACCTCTCAAATCTCGCCGAAAAGGTGACGATAATTCACCGCCGCGACGCCTTCCGCGCCTCGAAAAGCAAGCTCGAAGCCCTCGCCGCGCGCGGAAACATTGAGGTGATTCTGAACGAAAACGTGGCGGAATTATCGGAGACAGACAACAAATTGTCGTCGATAACCCTCGCGTCCGGAAAAGAAATCCCGGTCGACGGACTCTTTGTCGCGATAGGTCTCGAGCCGGACTCTACACTTTTCAAAGGTCAAATTCAGACAACCGAAAACGGATACATCGTGACCGACGACAAGATGCGGACAAGCCTGAAAAACGTCTACGCCGCCGGAGATATCCGTGAGAAATCACTGAGACAGATCGTCACGGCGGCGGCGGACGGCGCGATAGCCGCGGTGACGGCGGCGGACGAAATACAGGAAACAGCGCAATAAGAAAACATGGAAAACACAGCGAAAACCAAGAAAATATACGCGATAATGGGCACGATTCTCGCGGCGATAATCGTCGCGGGCGTCCTCGTCATCCTCATCAGAAACACGGGCAACAGCGCGGCGATAGCCGACCGCGACGTGCAGATCGGGAGCCTCAGCGCGGACAACTCCGAAAAGTCAAAAACCATCGACGAGCTGGGATCCGAAAAGTCAAAATTGGAAGCCGAGATATCGACCCTGAATCAGAAAATCTCCGACCTCGAGGCGTCCGCCCGCGACAATGAGGCGAACCGGTCCGAGCTCGACAGTCTCAGAGAACAGCTGAAGCTCTACAGCGACCAGATCACAGCCCTTGAAGAGCAGATCGCCGCCGGAAAAGAGACCGAAAAACCGGAAGCGAAGGGCATTATCGACCTCACCGAGCAGGCGCGCCTGATCGACGAGCTGACCGACTATATAAACAACGAATGCCCGTACGTCAAAAAGCTCGACGGAACTGACGACGCCGGAAACCCGGTCTACAAATGGGTCAGGTCGGAGGATGTCAAAAAAGAATTTGTGCAGAACGCCGAAAAAGACGGTGTCGAGTACGGCGAGGACGACTGGAAAAATCAGGAAGGAATCATCTACCCGAAAATCAGCTTTTATTATGAGGACATCCTGAACGGCTGGACGATGGGCGTCGCGCCGGACGAGGTCTACGAGGCGGCGAGCGTCATAAAAGCGCCGTACATCCTCTCGGTCCTCGAGACGATAGCCCGCGACGAGCAGAAATTCCGCGACAGAATGAAAGCCGAAAACAAGCCGATAGAAAAGATCGACAAGGACGGCGACGGCGTCGCGGAATCGGACGACATCAAATTTTCCGACCCGTCCTACGACATCTCGGAAGAAATCGTCTACGACAAAGCGACAATGTACAAATCCGGCTCCGGCAAAATCCAGTCGATGGACGACGGCACGGTCTTCACGATAAAGGACTTCTTCGAGTACACACTCCTCTACAGCGATAACGTCGCCTACCAGCAGCTCAGAAAACGCTACGGCTACTCGACAATGACCGCGCTGGCGTCGAAGCTCGGCACGCGCACCCTCCTCCTCGGCGGCAACAGCATGTCGGCGCGCGACGCTGGAACGCTCTTCAAGGAAATCTACCGCTTTGTGCAGAATGACGAAGAATTTGACAACGCCTCCTACGGCAATCTGATGAAAAACGCGATGCTGCAAGGCAACCACACAGTAATAATCCCGGCAGGAGTCAGCCCGTCCCGCGCGATGCACAAATACGGCTGGGACACAAACGCCTACCACGACGCCGCGGTAGTCCTCGACGAAAACCCCTACGTACTCGCGGTATTCTCGGACCTCGACGTCGGCGGCGACGACGTTAATTTGTTCCTCAGAGGAATCGTAAAACGCGTCAACACGATACATAAAAACCTGAACAAATAAAACTTTGCAGGGGGAAAACTTTTCGGAGAAAAGTTTTCCCCCTGCACCCCTTTTCAAAAGCTTCAAAAGCTATGGCATGGAGAAATCCGCGCCTTTTTAGTTTTCGGAACTCTTGATTTTTTCCGCGCTTTGTGCTATAATATCTGACAGAATATATAGAAAGAGAAAGAAAACCATGATAAAGGAATTCCTGAAAAAATACGGATACCTGTACATCCCGGGGCTGATTTTCCTCGCGCTGAACTCGTACATACAATCCCTCGCGCCGGACGCCCTCGGAAAGGCGATCGACCTGCTCGCCGCGCCCTCTCTATCGCGGGACGCGGTTCTCAGACAAGCAGGGATCATCGCGCTGATCGGCGTCGGAATCTTCGCGGCGCGCTTCATCTGGCGGCTTTTCATAATCGGCAACGCGCGGAGGATGGAGATATTCCTGCGCGAAAAATTGTACCTGAAGCTTCAGGCAATGCCGGTGAACTACCTCCAGAGCCACAACTCCGGCGACCTGATGGCGTACGCGATAAACGACGTCGGCGCGGTGCGTATAACCTTCGGACCGGTGCTGGCGCAAAGCGTGAACGGCATCGTTATCGCCCTCCTGTCGATCTTCGGCATGGCGCGGGAGACGGACCTCGGCGTGACGCTTCTCGCGCTAGCTCCGGTGCCTTTCGCGGCGGCGGCGACGATAATTCTCGGGGGCAAGGTGCAGCGGCGCTTCGGCAAGGTGCAGAAGCTCTTCTCGGGTCTGTCCGGCTTCGTGAACGAGTCCATCGCCGGCATAAAGGTGACGAAGGCGTTCGCGAAGGAGGACGTGCGAGAGGCGGAGTTCGGCGAAATTTCCGGGAAAATGCGCGACGCGAACGTGTCGCTCGTAAACGCCTCGTCGCTGATTTCCCCGGCGGTGACGGTGTCGTTCGGGCTGTCCTACGCGCTCGCGCTGATTTTCGGCGGCGGGGCGGTGGAAGCCGGAAAAATGGGCGTCGGCTCGCTCGTCAGCTTCCTCGGCTACCTGACGCTCGTCCAACAGCCGATAGTCCAGCTCGGCACGATAATCAACCGTGTACAGCGCGGTCTCGCGAGCTACAAGCGCCTGAAGGCGGTCTTCGACGAGCCGTCGGTCCCGTCCTTCGACCGCGTCCTCGACGAGAGCGTCGCGCGCGGCCTTGTGCCGTCGGTAGAGGTCGAAAACGTCGTCGCGGCGTATGAGGACCCGAAGCTCGACGAGGACGGCTTCACTCTGACCGAGAACACCGGAAACGACGACCACCCGGCGCTGAACGGCGTCTCCATGTCTGTCCCTGCGGGCGGCAGTCTCGGAATCGCGGGCGCGACCGGAAGCGGCAAGACGACGCTTTTCCAGCTGATAATGAAGCTCCGCCCGATGCTCTCCGGAAAAATTAAAATCGGCGGCGTCGACATAAACGACCTCCCGGCGGCGACGCTCAGGAGCGTGACCGGCTACGTCCCGCAGGACGGCTTCCTGTTCTCGGCGACGATAGCGGAGAACATCGCGCTCGGAAAAGAGGTCGACACAGACCGCGTGAAGGAGTGCGCGCGCCTCGCCTGCATAGCGGACGAGTGTGAGGCGTTTCCGGATGGCTATGAGACGCAGGTCGGCGAGGGCGGCACACACCTGTCGGGCGGTCAGAAACAGCGCGTGGCGCTCGCGAGAGCCCTCTACGGCGCGCCGAAGCTGCTGCTCCTCGACGACACCCTCTCGGCGGTCGACAGCCGCACCGAGGGACGGCTGAACGCGAACCTGTTCGATTCGCCGGAGTTACAGAATGTCACGAAGATAGTGATAAGCCACCGCCTGTCCTCGCTCGAGCGCTGCGGCAAAATAGTTGTCTTCGACAACGGAAGAATAGCGGAGAGCGGCACGCACGCGGAGCTTTTAGCCCTGAACGGTCTCTACGCCGCGGCGTGGAAAAAGCAGGAAGAAACCGCCGGAGGTGAGGACGAAAGATGAGCGCGAAAAATAAAATCAAAGAGATGAACGACGAAAAGAAGCGGATGCTCGGCGAGGCGGACAAGCAGACGTCGAAGGACACGACGAACGTCCGCGCGGAGTTCAGAAACCTCGACAAGCGCTCGAACCTTCTGCGCCTCGCGTCGATGATGAAGCCTTACGCCGGGAAGATGCTGTTCTGCGCGATTCTCGTGCTGATGATAAACCTCGCGGAGCTGGTGAAGCCGCTCGCGGCGGCGGCTGTCATCGACCGTTTCAGCGGGACGACGCCGGAGAACGCGCTGACCGGGCTGATGGAGAATCTGCCGGTCGCGGCGCTGGGAATCGGCT
This sequence comes from uncultured Eubacteriales bacterium, assembly GCA_900546315.1. GTDB lineage: Bacteria > Bacillota > Clostridia > Oscillospirales > CAG-272 > Flemingiibacterium. The sequence continues at coordinate 884 of URCP01000084.1, read as the reverse complement.
ATTTCGCCCTCGTTCTGTTCGGCGCGCTGTTCTCGGTGACGCAGGCGCGGACGATAAGCAGGGTTTCGCAGTCGATACTCGACGAGATGCGGAGAAAGGTCTTCCGCAAGATACAGAGCCTGAGCGTCCGCGACCTCGACAAGTACGGAACGGGTCGACTGATAACCCGCTCGACAAACGACGTCGAGACGATAAACGAGTTCTACTCGGACGTGTTCTTAAATCTCTTCCGCGACGTGTTTCTGCTCGCCGGTATAGTCGTGATGATGCTGACGCTCGACTGGCGGCTCGCGCTGCTTTCTTTCCTCGCGATACCGGTGATAGCGCTGCTGTCCTTCTCGATAAAGCGGGTGATCAAGGAGAATTTCCGGTTCATCAAGCTGGTGACGGGAAAAATCAACGGCTTCTTCTCGGAGAACATCCGCGGAATGCGCATGATACGCGCGTTCAACGCGGAGGAGAAGAAGCTCGGCGAGTTCCGCGAGCTGAACCGTCAGTACTTCAAGGGCACGATGACGCAGGTGTTCTTAAACACAATCCTGCGCCCGTCGATGGAGCTGATAAACACGCTCGTGATAGCGCTTTTAGTCGCCGCCGGATTCAACCGGATAGCTGGCGGCGGAGCGGGCGCGCTCGAGGTCGGCGTGCTCTACGCTTTCACGAATTATGTAAAGCAGTTCTTCAACCCGATAAACGACCTCGCGGAGAAGTACACGACGGTGCAGTCGGCGTTCGTCTCGACCGACCGCATATACGAGCTGCTCGACGAGCCCTCAGAGCCGCGAGAAGGCGGCAGGACGAGCGAAGAGTTTATGGGAGACATAGAGTTCCGTGGCGTGTGGTTCGCCTACACAGAGCGTTCTGGCGGGCTTGTGAGCGATCCG
>URCP01000083.1 GCA_900546315.1 uncultured Eubacteriales bacterium | reverse complement strand
GCGGCGGCCGTCTGTCGTGCGGAACTCGAGCGGCTTCGGCGCCGGCATCTTCTTCGTCGAGTAATTCTTCATCCTCGACGCGTAGCCGGAACGGTAAAGCTCGTCCCGTATCTCGAGGATATCGTTCTCGCTCTCCGCGTGGGTCAGCGAATCGAAGACCGTGTAAATATATTCGAGCTCCGCCTCCGCGAGCTTTATCTGCTTCGCGAGCTCGACCTCCGCCGTCTTCGACTTCGTGTACTTCTTGTAGTACCTCTGGGCGTTCTGCTGCGGCGTCAGGCGCTTGTCGAGCGGGACTATCACGACGGCGCAGTCATCCGAGTAATAATCCTCGAGCTGTGCCGATTCCATTCCCCTCGAGAGCCGCCAGATATTCGCGGTTATGAGGTCTCCCCATTTCTTGTATTTGTCCTTGTCGGCGCACGCCTCGAGATCCTGCTTCTGTCCGGCGATCTTTCTCGTGAGCCGGTTCTCCGCGTTCGTGAGCAGACGGAAGATGTCCGCCGTGCGCTGACGTATCCTCTCAGCCTTGTCGCGCCTGCCGAAATACTCGTCAAGCAGTTCGCCGAAGCTGTCGAGCTTTTTCACGGTCAGGTCAGGACCGTACTCGAGCGGCTCGAAGAACGAATACTCGACCGGTCTCCCGGCGGCGTCGCTCACAAGCCACGGCTCGAAGCTCCTGTTTCTGAATGTGTCAGAGAACCAGCAGACGGCGCTCCAAAGCTTTTCGCGGTCGCAGTCTGTTATCTGCGCGTCGCTTCTTCCCGCGCCTCTCAGCGCGATCTCGCGCGCCGTGAGAGCCGACAGTCCGAAATACTTCGCGGTCATGAACTTGTCCGCGGTCATGCCGGAAGCGTCGTCGAACGCCCTGTCGAAGTCCTCGCGGACCGCCGTCAAGGGGTTCAGCTTCTTCTGCACCGGCGGCAGCTCATACGGAAAGCCGGGGAGTATCTGCCTCACCGAGCTCGACGCGAGGTCGATCAGCTTCAGCGCGCTGACAACCTTTTTCGATGAATCAAGCAGGATGAGGTTGCTGTACTTGCCCATCGTCTCGGTGACAAGGTACTTCTTCGCCGGGAAGCCCATCTCGTCATACCCGTCAAAAGCGAATTCAACCGCTCTCTCGAAACCGAGCTGGGTTATGCCGGCTATCCTCGAGCCGGTCAGGTGCTTCCTGAGGAGCATACAGAACATCGGCGGAGCGGCGGGGTTCTCCTTCGCCGTCTTTGTCAGATTGAAGTGCGGATTGTTCGTGCCGGAGGAGAGTGACAGGCGCAGATTCTCGCGTCCGCTCTCTCTCGCGGCGTGCAGGAGGAGGACTATCTCGTCCTTCTCCGGCTGGTTCACACGCTCGACTCTTGCGCCGAGCGTCTTATTTTCAAGTTCGTTTACGATGGCGGAAACCATCCCGGCGTCAAATGCCATGCCGTATTATCCCTTTCCTAAGGTTCATTCGTCGGTCTCTTTTCTCCCGACGACGCAGAAATTCTTTGCGAAGACGCTCCCTCCGAGACGGTCGACGAGCGCAACCGACGCCGGATTGTCCGACCCGCACTCGTAGAGCACCTCGAAGCCCTGAGCGACAAGCTCGTTCACCAGCGCCGCCGCGCAGGAGATACCGTACCCGCGGCGTCTGTATTCCGGAGAGGTCTCGACGCCGATCTCGACCCGCCGGTCGTCCTGATCGTCAGCGAGCAGCACCGGATAGTTCGTGCAGGCGGCGGCGACGATCTTTCCGTCGACCTCCACGGCGAAGCACACATGACCGTAATTCGTCATGTATCCGAAATCATACCCGGTCAGGTTCTCCGCCTCCTCGCTCCCGCAGACGCGGAAGGTCTCGGGAAGTATCAGCGAGCGGTCGGCGCTCTTCACGAGATAATCGTAGAAAAAAACGTCCGTGTCCTCGGTCGTGTAACCCTCCGCCGATATCGCCCCGCCGAAGCGCTCACGCGCCCATCCGAGCGCTTCAGAAGAGAACATTCTGTCGTCCGGAAAGAGCGAGAGGAACTCCTCCGCGTCCTTTTTCAGCGACGGGAAAACATTTATCCGTATCCCGCCGTCATTGTAGAGGTAGAGCGAAAATGGTATCGCGAGCTCGAACTCTCCCTCGCGCGCGAGCTGTTCCGCTCCCTCGTCCTCAATAATCGTCAGTTTGTCTGCCATATATATCCTTTCAAAAAACGCTCACTCGCCGGACGCGTTCGGCGGCACAAGGAAATAGAATTCCGGGACGCCGACACCGTCGAACTTTTTACCGCCGAAATTTCCGGAGACGGCGGAAAGATATCCGCTGAAAGCGTCAAGATCCGAAACACATCCGAAGCGCAGCTTATCCGTCTTCACGTCGAACAGCGGGTCACACCCGTTTGTTCCCGGATACAGGCATCCGACGTCGAGAACGCCGTCCGCCACGCCTGTATATTCAGCCGATGTTATCTCATATTCCCCGTCCGACGGGATTTCTGCCGCGCCGGTTCTTATCCCGACGCGCTTCTGCGGCGGGAGAGTCGAGTTCAGGCGCTTCAGCCTGTCGGCAAGGTCAAGAGTGTCGTCGTCGATGCCTTCCGGACCGCCGTCACCGGAGAGATACGCGGCAATCGCTTCCTCGTCCCCCGAGTCAATCCGCACGGCGTTAAGCGCGACGTCCTGCTGTTTCAGAAACGCCAGAAAATCGACCGCCGCCGAAACGCTCGTCCTGTCGCCATCTTTCAGGAAAAAGCGGCAGGATGTGACGCCGGTCAGCACCGGTCTCGCCGCGTAATACTCAAGTCTCGCGTTATCTGACATGTCAACCACGCAGGTTCTCGTCCTGACCCCGAGCCTGAACGCCGCCGACGCGCCGATTCCCGAGAATATGACCACAAGAAGCGAGACCGCCAGCGCGGATATCCCAGTCAGAAGCATCGCTCTTCCGACCCCGCTCGAGTATTTCAGAGTCTTCGCTTCCCTCGCCGGCGCGTCATTTCTTTCGTTCTCCGGCGGCTTTTTATCTGTCTCTTCACAAGTCGTGTTCATCACAGCTGCTCCCTATATAACGTCATAGAAATGCGTGATCTCGATGTCCTCCGGAATGTCCGCGCCGTGTGTGCCGCGGCCGTTCTCGTTCGTGTGGACGCCGTGATCTGTCGCGTATCCGACAAGCGCCGTTCTGCCGCTTCGTTTCGAGGTCTCGCTGACTGCGGAATATATCCTCGCGAAAGCGTCAGCGTGATGCCTCAGCCAGTGCATGGCATATTCCGACTCCGGATATGTCACGTGCATCATCGAGTCATAATTTCCGTTGTATATCACGAGAAAGTCGTACTTGTCCTCTTTTATGAGCTCAATACCCTTCTTCACCGCCTTCTCGTCCGCGTCGGCGTCGGCGGGGATTATGTAGTAGTCTATATCCCGCCCGCCGAAGATAATGGACATCGAACTGCCCTTGGTCGCGACAATCGCCGCCTTCTTCCCGGCGCGCACGAGGGCGTCGAAGATGGTGTCGGTCTCAAGCACCGGCTTCTCGTACTTCCGTATCCCGTGAACCTCCGGCATGGCGCCCGTGTACATCGTCGCGAAGCAGACCGGAGTCACCGACGGCATGACGGTCGCGAACTTGTAAGCAAGATGGCAACGCGATGTCACAGGCTCGAATATCTCCGGGTATTTTTTGACAAGCCATTCCGCCTGCGCGTCCGGATTGTACATGACGACGCGCTCACACTTCCTGTCCCCGGCGAGGCTCTTCAGCCTCCCGCCGGATGGTTCCGCCGCGGACGGGGCGTCGATCCCCATACAGTCGCATATGTCGCGGCAGAGCGCGGAGAGTGATATCCTGTCAGATTCCATATCCATATCCATGACCATGCCTTTCCTGAATTATGTCATAATTCCATTTCACACCATGAGCGGACTTATCTCAGAGAGCCGCCTCGTCGGAGTATTCGATATACGGCGAGCCGTCCTCACGGAACTTTATCTCGAGAACAACGTAGGTTGAGTCGTTATAATGACCGTTCCCGCCCCATCTGTCCGCGAAATATATAAACTTCCCGTCCTTTTCGAGAACGAAAGCGGGCTGGGAACGGAAGGTCGTCTCGTCTCCGAATTTCTCGTTTATCTCCCACTCGCCGTCTATCGAATCCGACGACGACCACTTGCCCTGATTCGGCGCCCAGCCGGTGCAGTAGGAGGTCAGCAGATAATACCTGCCGTCCTTCTTGAAGAACGCCGGAGCCTCACGCGACTCATTCTGGAAGAGATTGTTCACGAGCTTCGAGACGCTCATGAAGTCCTTAGTCAGCTTCCAGACGTGCAGGTCGCGGTTATCCCTCGACGCCGCGGTGAAATACGCGTCCTCGCCGTCCATGAACAGCGTGCAGTCGCGCGCCATGTCCCCGAACGGGTTGAAGCTCCCGTGATAGACAAAACCGTGATCCGGGTAATCGCTCGACGCGACCGCGCATCTCGCGTCGTGATAATCGACGCCGTTCTCATAGTGGCACCACAGAACAAATTTCTTCGTCCGCTCGCACCAGAGGACCTTCGGGCGCTCGAGATTGACCTTGTGGATCGTCCCGTCCGCGTTCTTACCGGTCAGGGAGAGATCCGTATGCACCCGATACCCTTCGGTCGGCGTCTCTGTCGTTATTATATTCCCGCGGAACTCGAAGGATGTGAAATCCTTCGTCCTGTAGCAGGAGACGTAGTTGTTCTCCTTGCGGTTCTCGCCGTACCAGTACCACCAGCCGTCGTGATGAAGCATATGCCCGCCGTGCGCGTGTATTACATTTCCGTCCGTGTCGAGCCACGGCTCTCCGTTTCTGAAATTCGACATTTTATTACACCATCCTCGGATATATATTGTTATAATTTATTTATATATCGTCACTGATTAAGATTTTCAGCGTCGGGGAATATGTTCCTTCCGCTGTTCTATCTTCTATTATAACACATACATTCCGGTTTGGCAATATATTTTTTCGATATCACTGAAAAATATCTCGTTTTGTCTTCTTCTCGTCCCTTGTGAACGCCGAAAGCGAACCGTTTTCTATCTCGCCGAGCATAATCTCCTTCTCGTCAAGGGAAAGTCTGTCGAGCTCGCTCTTCAGCCAGCGCTCGTCGTAGCCCGCCGCCTTCAGATTCTCGTGCAGCGTCTCGCCGTCGAGTATCACGGTCGGGCTTATCGACGCCTTCTCCGGAGAGATCGAAAAATCCTTCGGCTCCGCCGGTCTCGCGTCCGATTTCATCAGAAAGCTTATCCTGCCGTTCGGCTCGAGCACCGCGCACTCAAGCCCGGACAGCGAAAAACAGCCGCTTATCCTGCACTGCGTCATGAACTCGCTCGTGTCGACCTGCGCGCGGAGCATATCCTTCGTCCGGAACTTTCCGTTCTCGAACAGAATGACCGATTTTCCGGTCAGAAGCCTCCTCGCGCCGATCGATTTCGTCGTGATGAAAGTGATGCACACGGTGACGACCGCGTAGACTGCCATCGCGACGACCGGCTGCCAGAAATCCCCCTCAAGATCGGTCGCGAGCTCCGCGGCGATCGAACCGATCGTTATGCCGTTTATATAGTCGAACATTGAAAGCTGCGACATCTGCCTGTTTCCCATCAGCTTCGTCAGTATGAAGAGCGTGACAATCGACAGAAGCGACGTCAGTATAACCTTTATAAAATCCATAAAAATCTCCCGTATACGAATATCAATGCGGCGGAACATCGTCCGCGGTCATTAGTTTATCCGGATACGGGAGTATGGATTCACTTGGTTCTGAAAGTTAATAAAGCACTTTTATATTACTTGCGGCGCTTCGAGATGACAACGCCCGCGAGAGACGCTGCCGCCGCGAGAGCGGTGAGAGCCATCGGGTCAGCGGTGGAAGCGGATCCCTGTCCTGCCGCCTCAGCCTCTGCCGCCTTCTGCTTCTCTTCCTCGATTATCGAAGCCACGGTCTTGTCGGAAAGCAGGCACTGACCATAGACAGACGGGTCGCTCGACGCCTTGTCAGTCGAGTCGGACCAGCCGAGGCAGATATTTCTCGTTCCCTGTCCCTCAGCGTCGTCGTTGTACTGGAAGTCGATGCCGAAATACTGTCCGGCGCCGCCGACCTCGCTTATGTCGACCGCGATCTCATAGACGAATCCGCCGTCGATCTTCGAGTAGCCGTATTCCTCCGCGCCGATGTCGCTGGCACTGTTGTCAGCCATAAGGCGCTTCTGGATCTTTGACGCGGAGCTGTCAGTCGAGTTCTCGGTCTGGATGAAGTACTCAATCGAGTCCTGATCCCACGAGTTAGCGCCGGAAAGGCTTATCACGTTGTCTTTAACTACATAGAGCAGATAAAGAGTTCCGTGCCCGTCCCAAAGCACCTTGCAGGTCAGGGTCGCATAGTCCTTTCCCGCGACCTTTGTATTATCGCCGAACCACGAAGACGCGTTCTCCTTGACAGTGTCGACCTTGATCTCCGGCGCGTAATTCCACGCGTCGTCGATCTTACCATCGAGCGTTATGTCGGCGATGTAAGCCTCGCAGGTCTTGCGCCCTGCGACAGCGGGTGCGGCGGAAACTCCGCAGGCGAGAATAGCGGCAGCGGACGCCGCGGCGATCGGAGCAATAAACTGTTTTTTCATGGTGCTTACAATCCTTTCTGAATTCTGTTAAAAAAAGTTGAAAAGTGGTTGTATTTGTGATTTGGTGCCAAAAATCAGCACTGCCTCTACGTCCTCTATTGTACCACATTGCGGTTGATATGTCAAGCATTAATTCAAGCCATGTAAATAATTCGTCCTACGATGTTAATTTTTAATACATCTATCCGGACAGCAAATGAAAAAGAGCCGCAAAACGGCTCTTCTCATATTCAGCTCAAAATCAGCCTTCAACGTTGATGACCTGCTTGCCATTGTAGGTTCCGCAAGCCTTGCAAACTCTGTGAGAGAGAATGTACTCACCGCACTTCGGGCACTTAACCATACCCGGCATATCGAGCTTCCAGACGTTCGAACGTCTCTTGTCACGTCTCGCCTTCGAGACTTTCTTCTTCGGTACTGCCATTTCACGACACCTCCTTAACCGTATAACACTTTATATTATACATCATAATTTACTGTTTTTCAAGTAGTTTTTGCAAAATCGCGAGCCTCGGGTCAATTTCTTTTTTCACGCAGCCGCAGTCGCCCTCATTGAGGTCCTTGCCGCACTTCGGACAAAGTCCCTTGCAGTCCTCACGGCACAGCTCCCTCGTCGGCAGCGACATGACAATCTCCTCCGCGGCTGGCGTGTCGATATCGAGCATCCCGTCCGTGTATTCAAGATAGTCGTCTGCGTCTTCCTCCGGAGTGTTCTCAAGGCTCCCCGCCTCGACAAGCGTCCGCGAAAGCGTAACAGTAAGGCTCCTGTGCAGCGGCGCGAGACATCTCGCGCACTCGGTGTCATAATCGACGCTGACCTTCACCGAAAGACTCACGCACCCGCCCATATCGAGGATCTCTCCCCTGACACGCGCCATTCCCGAGTACTTCACTCCCTCGACCGCCGTATCAAACGGCAATTCCGGGTCATCAAGCGGAAACTCGTGGTCAATCTCAACCCGTCCGGTCTTGCCCGCAAGCAATTGTTTCAGATCGATGAGCATTATCGTCACCTCCGAACTCTGCTCGCTAACTAATTTATTATATATTATTTTTTGCGTTTTGTCAAGAGGAATAGGAAAATATGCAAATTTTGTTTACTTTTGACCTATTCCATCACTGATAAAAGCATCCCGGCGCACACTTCTGACATATTGTCATTCTTCTGACGTATCGTCAGAGGCTGCGTCTGCCCTCAATGGCGCGCATCAGCGTCACCTCGTCGGCAAGCTCAAGCTCCCCGCCGACCGGAATACCGTAAGCGAGCCTCGAGACCTTTATCCCGAGCGGCTTTATAAGCCTTGTCAGATACATCGCGGTCGCCTCGCCCTCAACGGTCGGGTTCGTCGCGATGATCACTTCGTTCACCGTCCCGTCGCCGAGCCGCGCCATGAGCTCCGGTATCCGCAGATTCTCCGGCTTTACCCCGGCAGACGGCGATATGACGCCGTGCAGCACATGGTAAACGCCGTTGTAATTACGTACCTTTTCAAGCGACATCACAGCCTTCGCGTCCTCAACGACGCATATGACCGATCTGTCCCTCTTCTCGTCGGCGCAGACCGGGCAGAGCTCCCCGTCCGAAATATTCTGGCATATCCGGCAGGTCCTGACCTTTTCCTTGGCGTCATGTATCGCCGCGGCGAAGGCGTCCGCCTCCTCCGGCGTGTAGTCAAGCACCGCGAAAGCGAGCCGCACCGCCGTCTTCCTGCCGATTCCGGGCAGCTTCCTGAACTGCTCGATCAGCTTTTCAAGCGGAAGTATGAATTCCGCCATTCCTGATTATATAAGACCCGGGACGTTGATATCGCCGGTGATCTTCTGCATCTCCGCGGAGTTCGTCTCCTCGACCTTCTTGATCGCCTGGTTGACAGCCGCTACAAGGGTGTCCTGAAGCGTCTCGATGTCCTCGGGGTCGACGATCTCGGGCTTTATGTCGATCGACAGGATCTCCTTCTTGCCGTTGATCTTCACGCCGACGACGCCGCCGCCGACAGCGATCTCATACTCGCGCGCGTCGAGGTCCTCCTGGAGCGCCTCCATGTCAGCCTGCATCTTCTGAGCCTGCTTGATCATGGCGTTCATGTTCTGCGGGCCGCCGCCCATTCCTCTAGGTAAACGTGCTTTCATCTTGGTTTATTCCTTTCAGTCAATTATTGTTTTCTCCGGAATTTCTTACCAGCTCATCAAGGCTCCTGTCCGCGTCCTCCTTCTTTTCAGGGACGTACTCGAGTTTGACCGAGTTCCGGTCGAGCCGCCCGCTCTCGAAGGTGTTCAGCACCTCGAGAAGTGTCGGGAACATATTCGTTATGATGGTAAGAGCCATCCGGTTATTCGTGCGTATATGAACGAGCTCGTCGGTGCTGACCGTAAAGCCCTTCGCCGACTCCCTCATGAAACTGCCGAGCATCCCGTCGCGCTCCGTGCATTTCTGCACGAAGTCCGCCCAGTACGGGAGCTGGCGGTATTCCTTCTTTACCGGCTTTTCCCGCTCCGCGGCAGGTTCAGCCGCAGTTCCGGAAGAATCATTATTTCCGGTGTTTCCGGTGTTTCCGGTATCAGCCGCCGGCGCACCGTCCCACGGCTTCGCGGACGGCATAACCTCGGTGACGTTTTCCGGTACATCAGTAACAGCTGCTTTGCCCGTGTCCGCAGGCGCCGGGGCTTCGCGTCTCACGGTGAACGCGCCCGAATTAAGCCTGTCCTCGAGAACAGATATTCTCGACGCGAGCGCCTCGTTCGACGCCGCGAATCTCTCGTCGCACATCCTGACAAGCGTCATCTCGGCGATCACCCGCTTCGACGACACCGCGCGCCGTATCTCGTCGAGCGCGCCGTCGAGCATCTTCGAGTGATATATAAGCGTCTCGACCGAAAATCCCGCCGCCGCCTCAGAAAGCTCGCCGTACTGCCTGTCCGACAGATCGAGGTAATCCCTCGCGCTCTTCGTCGTCCTGCACACGAGCATATCGCGGTAAAACGATATCAGATCCTGCCAGTATACGGCAAGATCCCGGCTCGACATGAAAATATTCCCGATCTCGGAGAATATCGCGTCGTAATCCTTCTCAGCTATCGCCCTGACAAGCCGCATGACAGAATCGCGCCCGCCTGTCCCGGCGATCTCCTCGACCACCTCGCAGGTGATCGGACGGTTCTCTCCTGAGCACAGCTCAAGCAGAGATATCGCGTCGCGCATACCGCCCTCTGCGAGGTGCGCCAGCAGGAACGCCGCGTCGCGATCGAGCGTCATGCCCTCCTGCTCCGCGATATATTCAAGCCTCGACGCGATGATCTCGCTCGAAATCCGCCTGAAATCGAACCTCTGACACCTCGACAGTATCGTCGCCGGTATTTTCTGGAGCTCGGTCGTCGCAAGAATGAATATCACGTGCGGCGGAGGCTCCTCGAGCGTCTTCAGAAGCGCGTTGAACGCGCTCTGCGACAGCATGTGGACCTCGTCTATGATGTAGACCTTATATTTCAGCTCCGCCGGAAGGTATTCGACGTCGTCGCGTATTTTTCTGATGTCGTCGACGCCGTTGTTGCTCGCGGCGTCCATCTCGACGATATCGATGCAGCTTCCCGACTCGGCGCTGCGGCAGGACGCGCACTCGCCGCACGGGTCCCCGTCGACCGGGTGCTCGCAGTTGACCGCCCTCGCGAGAATCTTCGCGCAGGTCGTCTTGCCTGTTCCCCTTGTTCCGCAGAAAAGATAAGCGTGGGAAGTCTTCCCCTCCGCGACCTCATACCTGAGTATTGAGGTCACATGGTCCTGACCGCACACGTCCGAAAAGCGCCGCGGACGCCATTTTCTGTAAAGAGCCTGATGCAATCCACCGCCCCCTTCACGCGCCGCGGAAAGTCAGGCATCCGGAATACCCGCGACAGATGTTCCGCGGCGGACACAAGCCGCCGCAAAAAATCGGACAAGCTATAAAATAAGACCATACACCTCTGACTCGAACCGCGCCCATGTGCGTGAACGACGCCCCACGCTCGGGACAGGCGACCTCGCGGCACATCGGAGTGACCGCTTAATGCTGCTTGGTTCCCCACCTGACATGGTTCACGGCGTCCGATTGCGCAAGACCCATCCGTCAACACGTGAAAAACGTCGTGCAGACCACACAGAATCAGCCCTCATCAAAGGAATCCACCCCTGCTGCAGCGGATTGCAGGTACAAGGCACCGCTAATTCCCCGGCTGGTATGGCCTTATCTTATAGCTTGTCTTTACAAGTCAGGAGGACACACGCCTCCGACCTTTATATTATAACAGATATTCTCCGCTTTTGCAATAGCTTTTTCAAAAAAATCCGGAGACTTTCAAAAAAATTTACACTTTTCGCTTTCACGGAGTTCCAAAGCTCAGATTTCCCCGCCGAAATACCTCTCATAATAGAACAGATACTGTTGCGCGATCCCCGCGTACTTCCCGAGCCGTCCGACGTCGAGACCGTCCGGATAATACTTCGCGAGCACCCGCTTCATCCACACGTCGATCGGAAACGCCTCGGTCTTCCCGAACCCGAACAGCAGCGTACACGCCGCGACCTTCGGTCCGACGCCCTTTATGCCGCAGAGTATCTTCTCCGCCGTTCCGTAGTCCGCGCGGCGTATCTCATCGAAATCGAGCATCCCGCTCGCGGTTCTGTACGCGGCGTCGTATATGTATTTTGCTCTGAAGCCAGTCTTCAGCTCCGCGAGCCCCCCGACGCCGGCGTCGACAAGCGCCTCGGCGGTCGGAAAAGCGTAATACGTCTCCCCTCCGGCGTTCAGCGGCTCACCGTACTTCTCGGACATCGCGGCGATTATCTTCTTTATTCGCGGAATGTTGTTGTTCTGGGACACTATGAACGAGCACAGCGTCTCCCACGGCTCCTGATGAAGGATACGTATGCCCGAGCCGCACCTCATCGCCTCGCCCATCACCGGGTCCGGCGCCCCCGGACGACCCGCGGCGTCGGCGGTGCTTTCTGCGATCCCGGCGCGTATCGACACATAGTCGTCGTCAAGCGCGAGGTAATGCTTCCATATGTTCTCAAAGTCCGCCATGTCCGAGCCGGTTATCTCGAGCCTGTCCGGCGAGGGCTGCGAAAAGCGCACATACCTTCCGAGCGCGACTCCGTCGAACCCTCCGTCCTCGGTCGGGTCGAAGCGGAAGCACTGTCCGCAGTCAAAGGTCTGCCAGATGAGAAAATCCTTCACGCCGTCCACCCTCACATACGGCGTTCCGTCCGCGCGTCTCCCCTCCGAAACGGCGAACCTGTCCGCGCCCCCCGCGCGGAAGAGCTGATCATTCTGTCCGATTATCATGATCCGATAACTTTCCTTTCGACAAATAATCCGCGGAAATTTTCTTTGTAAATTTACCCGGATAACTATTGCATTATTTATATTATAGCGGTATAATATAAATAAATCAAGCATCAGGATGAAAACAAATACGCCTGCCGCGTCACGAAAGGAAATTCCCGGATGGAAAAGATATACACGATACCCGTAAACGAAGCCTTTGAAGCCTCGGCGGCGGACCCCGCCTGCGGCTGTCCGTTCTGCACGCTCTACCGCAAGCTCGAGGAAAACGAGCTCGACCTCATCCTCGGGGCGTCCATGATGGAGCCGGACGTCAGAATAAAGACCAATGAGCAGGGCTTTTGCAAGACCCACTACGACATGATGTTCACAAGAAAGAACCGCCTCGGAATGGCGCTCATGCTCGAGAGCCACCTCGCCGAGATAAAAAAGGAAGTCACCGGCGGCGGATTCTCGCTGAAAGGCGTCGGCACAGACCAGATGAAGCGGCTCGAAAAGCTCGAGAATACCTGCTACGTCTGCGGGCGCATCGAGTTCTCGCTCTCGAAGATGTTCGAGACCGCAGTGCTGCTCTGGGAGAAAGATCCGGCGTTCCGCGAGAAACTGCGCAAGGCGCCGTATATATGCCTCCCGCATTACAGAATGTTTGTCGAGTGCGGGAGACGCGGACTGCCGAAGAAGCTCTTCGGCGACTTCTACAAGGAGGTCTCCGGCGTCGTGAATACATACTTCGAGTCACTCTCCGAGGACGTCAGCTGGTTCTGCAAGAAGTTCGACTACCGCTACGAGAACGAGCCGTGGGGCAACGCTAAGGACGCCGTCGAGCGCGCAATAAAATTCATGTCGGGGGACATTCACAGAAACGATTGATAGCCGGACACCGGTTTTTGACAGATCATAGCCTGAAGGAAGAAAGAGATTCAATGAAACAGCGGCTATGTTCAGAATTTTCTGTAAGCTCCCGATTTCCGTGTAAAACAGTGCATATTTTAAGATCGTCCGAGCCGGAGGCAGAAGCAGCGCCACCGCAGATGCTTCCGTCCAGCGAGAGACGGGC
>URCP01000082.1 GCA_900546315.1 uncultured Eubacteriales bacterium | reverse complement strand
GCCTGGCGGGATTCGAACCTGCGACCTACCGGTTCGTAGCCGGGCACTCTATCCACTGAGCTACAAGCGCGTGTCATGACTTTTCATCTGACCTGTATATTATAGCACACTCTCTCAGGTTTGTCAAGGGGTTTTAGAAAAAAATCCGGAAAAATCTTCTGATCCTTAAGATATAATAAATTTTTCGGAGATTCTATTGACGGAATCGCTCCGGGATGGTATACTATATACTGAAAAACAGTGAAAGGATGAAACGGATGAAAGTCACGGTCACGATCGACCGCCCGCTCGGCAGTGTCCACCCGTCGCACCCGGATATCGTCTACACGGTGAACTACGGTTATGTCGAGGGAATCATCGCCCCGGACGGCGAGGAGCAGGACGTTTACGTTCTCGGCGTGGACAAGCCGGTAAAAACCTTCACGGGAAGGATAATCGCCGTCATACACAGAAACGACGACATAGAGGAGAAATGGGTCGCGGCGCCCGACGGTATGAGCCTCACGCCGGACCAGATCATGGAAAAGGTGAGTTTCGTCGAGAAGTATTTCGACTCGCACGTAATTATGACAGAGGACGCATGAACTTCCGGAAACCGGGCAGAATAACAGAAATTCTGCTTTCCCGGAGGAATCATGAAAAGGTTAGTTCTGTGTATTCTCGCGCTTCTGCCGCTCATACTGCCGTACCGTTCTGAGGCGGCTGTCCCGGTTCTGATGTATCACCATATCGCCGGGAACGGCGACATTTCGGTCACGATATCGCCGGAGCTTTTTTCCGCGCAGATGGCGGCGCTTCAGGATAACGGTTTTACTGCCGTGACGTTTGACGAGCTGTACGATTTCGCGGTCGGAAACGGTGAACTGCCTGATCACCCGGTCGCGATAGTCTTCGACGACGGCTACAGGTCGGTCTGGGATCACGCTTTCCCGGCGCTCAGGAAGCGCGGGATGCGCGCGACCGTCTGTATCATCGGCTGGAGTGTCGGGAAGGGAACTTCTGACGGTGTGATTCCGCACTTCGACTGGGACATGGCGCGGGAGATGACAGAGAGCGGAACCTTCACAATCGGCGCGCACACATACGCGATGCACGACGGGGCGGTCAGGAGGGGAGACGAGAGTGCCGACGGCTTCGCATCCCGCTTCATATCCGACTACAAACGTCTTTCGGACGACATTTACCGCGAGACCGGCGAGAGCGTAACGGTTTTCGCCTACCCGCACGGGATATATGACAGCCTCACAGAGTCTCTTCTCGAAAATCTCGGCGCGAGGGTGACGCTGACGACAGACGCCGGGATGAACATTGTCCGGCGCGGGCATCCGGAGGATCTGCGTTTAATGAAACGATATAATATCGGCGGGGACACGGACATCGCGACCCTGCTTGAAATACTGAAAAAGAGAGACAAATGAAAGTACTTGTATTATCAATAACCGCGGGACAGGGACACAACGCCACCGCGAAGGCAATCTGCGCGTATCTCGAGTTGATCGGCTGTGAGGCGGAGATGCTTGACACCTTTAACTATGTCAGCCGCATCCTCGGCGAGACCGTGTCGAAAGGCTATCTCATCACCGCCAGCAAGGCGAAGCTCGCCTACAAGAGCGCCTACCGCTTAGCCGAACTCAGAAAGAAGTCGAAGAGCGACGCGTCCCCGACTCGCGCCACCGGAACGATGATGGCGAAGAAGCTCCTCGGGTACATATCCGACTACGACCCGGACGTGATAATCTGCACGCATATCTTCGCCGGGATAATCCTCGACGTCTTAAAAGAGAAGCGCGAGACGAGAGCGAAGTGCATAGGCATCCTGACCGATTTCGCGTTCCACCCGTACTGGGAGGAGGGGCTGAACCTCGACTACGTCGTGACGCCGAACGAGCTTCTGACCGCGCAGGCGATGAAGAAGGGCTTCACGAAAGAGCAGGTTCTCCCGCTCGGAATACCGATCCACCCGAAGTTCTCGAAGTCGGTGACAAAGGAGGAGGCGCGGGCAAGGCTCGGTCTCGACCTCACGAAGCGCACGGTTCTTCTGATGAGCGGAAGCATGGGCTACGGTCACATAGAGTCGACTGTCAACACGCTCGACGCCGTCCCGCACGATTTCCAGATAATAACGGTCTGCGGCAACAACGCCGAGGCGAAGGCGAGAATCGACGCGATGAGAACGAAGAAGCGCATACTCAACTTCGGCTTCACCGACAAGGTAGACCTGCTGATGGACGCGTCCGACTGCATAATAACGAAGCCCGGAGGACTGACCTCGTCCGAGGCGCTGGCGAAGTGTCTGCCGATGATAATAGTGAACCCGATCCCCGGTCAGGAGGACAGGAACACCGAATTCCTCGTCAACAACGGCGCGGCGATGGCAGTGACCGCGACAAGCCCGCTCGACGAAGTGCTGTATCAGTTCTTTGTTGACCCGAGGCGCTCCGAAATAATGCGCGAAGCGATAAAGCTCATCTCGAAGCCGGAGTCCACAAAGGACATCTGCGAGTTCTCAAAGGCGCTCTGCGCGGACCAGGACATGAAAGATGAAGAACGGGAGAATATGCCTGAGATAATAGGTTAGTACAAAGGAGACAATACTAACTATGAAAACCGAAAACGCCAATGAACTGAACAGCGTCATGAATAAAGACAACATAACGGATTTTCTGGGGAAGAACCCGTTCTTCTGGTCAAGGCTCGGGTTCTGCTACGACCCGCCGAGGGCGGGGAAGGACGGGAAGCAGATTCTGTTCTCGCGGGACTTTGAGGATTACAGGCGGGTGCACAGGCAGTTCGCCGACGCGGGGGTGAAGCTCCACACGACGATACTTCACAGCGGCTGGGTCGCTGACGGGAAGTTCGACTACACCCTGACCGACGAGATCCTTGACGAGGTTTTCAGGGGGAACCCGGACATATACTATATGCCGCGCGTCAAGCTGAACGTCCCGCCGGACTGGTGCCGGAATCACCCGGAGGACACCTTCGTCTACTATTTCGGTCCCAGAGACGCGGAGAGCATAGCCGCGCTGGTCGAGACGCCGCGGCACGACTATTTCGGCGCCGACACGGACGGCTACGCGGTGAACGGCGGCAAGGGCGTCTGGAAGGACGACCGGGTGAACCGCGGAGGGCTTATCGGTCTCCAGAGCTTCTCCTCTGAGAAGTGGGTCGCCGACGCGTCGGACGCTCTGCGGCGGCTTCTCGTTCACCTCTCGGAGTCCCGGTACGCGGACAGGATAATCGGCGTTCATGTCGCTTACGGTATGTGCGGGGAGACGAACCTCTGGGGCTCGTGGTCTCCGCTTGACAGCGAGAGAACCGGGCTGTGCGGCCACCGCGGGGATTTCGGCATAACCAACCGCCGCCGGTTCAGGGAATACGGAATACAAAAGTACAAAAGCGAGAGCGGAATGCTTGAAAAATGGGGCGACCCGGAGCCGCCGACCCCGCTGGCGCGCGAGGAAGTCAGGGACTCTCTTGACGGGATGTTCTTCCCAGAGGGCTCGAAGGAGCGGGACTATTTCGAGTTCGTCTCGGAGACGAACGCGGACGCCATCGAGACGTATTGCAGGATTGTCAAGGAATCGTCGCCGCTGTTCGGGCATGAGCTCTGCGCGGGGGTGTTCTACGGCTATATGTACCTCCCGCAGGCGGCGAACACCGGGCATCTCGCCCTGCGGCGGATAATCGACTCGGAATATGTCGACTTTCTCTCGAGCCCGAAGGGATATTTCCGCTGTCTCGCGGGCGACCCGGGCGGAGAGCAGGGGCCGAGCGAATCCGTCGCGAGAAAGAAGGCGTGGCTCGACGAGATAGACGACCACACCCACCTCGACCGCCGTCCGGAGGGCAGAGCGGCAAATGAGGACGAGTCGCTGACCCTTCTCTGGCGTGAGGCGGTCAAGAACATCACGCATGATCAGGGCTTCTGGTGGATGGATCTCGGGGAGGGCTGGTATGACTCGACCCGTCTGATGGGCGCGATATCGCGGATAACCTCGCTCCAGAGCGAGATTTCGGATATACCGTCGCGCGGCGCGGCGGAGATACTGCTTGTGGTTGACGACGGCTCGCTCGCGGCGACATCTGTATCCTACGGGCTGAACTTCGGACTGATGTATCAGCTGCACTCGGAGCTGAAGCTCTGCGGAGCGCCGGTCGACACGCTGCTGCTCGACGATATGCTGACGACTGACCTCTCAAGGTACAAGATGATAGTCTTCGCGAACTGCTTCAGGT
Source organism: uncultured Eubacteriales bacterium (assembly GCA_900546315.1). Taxonomy (GTDB): domain Bacteria; phylum Bacillota; class Clostridia; order Oscillospirales; family CAG-272; genus Flemingiibacterium. The sequence continues at coordinate 8,829 of URCP01000082.1, read as the reverse complement.
TCGACGAGGGAGAGAGGGAACGGATACTCGGGAAAGTGAGCGGAAAGCTCGTCATCTGGCACTACGCCGCCGGGATAATGGCGCCGGGCTGTTCTCCGGACAATTACACGAGGCTGACCGGGTTCGGGATGCGTGAGATTGAGCGGTGGGACGACGTGTTTTGCGGCTATTCGTCCGGCTACAGCAACGGCAATTTCAGAAAGCCGGGCGATTTCCCGCTGTTCTCTCCCGACCCGGACGGCGCAGAGGTGTATTCGGTCTACCCGAACGGCGACCCGATGTGCTGTGTCCGCGGGGATACCGTGGTGTGCGCCTGCCCGTCGCTTAAGGCGGATGATTTCCGTGAGTTCGCGCGCCGCGCCGGGGTGACGATAATGTGTCCGTCCGACTGCGCGGTCTTCGCGGACAACCGTGTCGCAGGCTTCTTCCCGAAGGAAGGGTTCGACGGGGAGATAACCCTTGGCAATGAGAAGCTGAAGGTGAGCGTTCCCGCGAAGGGAAGACTGGTCTTCCGTATCCGCGGCGGCAGATATGAGCGAGTACTCTGAAAAGAAAGGCAATACCAGATGACCCCCTACGAAGAAATGAAGTCGGGAGAAATATATTTCATGACCGACGAAAATCTCGCGAAGCACCAGCAGGAGTGCCTCGACAACCTTTACGATTTCAACATGACCCGCCCGTCCGAGGCAGAGAAGCGCGAGGCGCTGATGAAGAAGGTGCTCGGACATATCGGTGAGAACTGCTACATAGAGCCGCCGCTCCACGCGAACTGGGGCATCCACACGCGTCTCGGAAACAATTTCTACGCGAACTTCAACCTGACGCTTGTGGACGACGGCGATATATTCATAGGCGACGACGTGATGATAGGTCCGAACGTGACGATATCGACAGCGGGACACCCGATAGACCCGTCGCTCAGACGCCGCGTCGGACAGTTCAACATCCCGGTGCGAATCGGAAACGGCGTATGGATAGGCGCGGGAGCGATCATCCTCCCCGGAGTGACGATAGGCGACAACTCGGTAATCGGCGCCGGAAGCGTCGTGACAAGGGACATCCCCGCGAACGTGGTCGCGCTCGGTTCCCCCTGCCGCGTCTTAAGGAAAATCGGTCAGCACGACCGGGAATACTATTTCAGGGACAGAAAAATAAATCCCGCGATATTCGACCAGGGACCAGTCCCTGGACAGGTGGATAAATCCACCCTATAGTCAATGATTCGGCTACAGAGGAGACCAGAGGTCTCCCAGGATGAAGGTTCTGCCACATCAAACATAGTGCGTCGAAAAAAATCTTATATTTTCGCAGGGCGTCTTCAATGGCGCCCTGTTTTTTTTGCAAGTTGTTGCTTGTTGCCTTGCAGAAAGCCCGAAATTTAACAAGATAACAGTTGACTTTTCTCCCGCGATTTGATATAATATTATAAAATAAAAATCCACGGAGGATATTTCAGATGGCAGAAAAGTTACGCGTCGGCATCGTCGGCGCAACCGGTATGGTCGGGCAGAGATTCATCACACTTTTGCAGGATCACCCGTATTTTGAGATCACCGCGCTCGTCGCGAGCCCGCGCTCGGCGGGAAAGACCTACGAGGAGGCGCTCGGCGGCAGGTGGAAGCTCACCGCGCCGATGCCCGAATCCGTAAAAAACATGATCGTCATGGACTCGTCGAAAATTGACGAGATTCGTCCGCTCGTCGACTTCGTATTCTGCGCCGTCGACATGAAAAAGGACGAAATCAAGGCTCTCGAGGAAGCGTACGCGAAGGCGGAAATCCCGGTCGTCTCCAACAACTCCGCCAACCGCTGGACGCCCGACGTCCCGATGGTCGTGCCGGAGCTCAACCCGGAGCACATAAAGGTCATCGAATTCCAGAGAAAGCGTCTCGGCACAAAGAAGGGCTTCATCGCCGTCAAGCCGAACTGCTCGATTCAGTCCTACGTCCCCGCGCTCACGCCGCTCCTCAAGTGGAAGCCCACACAGGTCGTCGCGACCACCTATCAGGCAATCTCCGGCGCAGGAAAGACCTTCCGCGAGTGGCCCGAAATGATCGACAACGTCATCCCGTACATAGGCGGCGAGGAAGAGAAGTCTGAGCAGGAGCCCCTCCGCATCTGGGGTCACATCGAGAACGGAGAGATCGTCAAGGCCGACGCGCCGCTCATCACCACCCAGTGCATCCGCGTTCCGGTCACCGACGGTCACACCGCCGCTGTATTTGTAAAATTCGAGAACAAGCCGACCAAAGAGGAAATTCTCGAGGCTTGGGCGAACTACTCCGGCCGTCCGCAGGAGCTCGGTCTCCCGCACGCCCCGAAGCAGTTCATCCACTACTTCGAGGAGCCGGACAGACCTCAGACGAGGCTCGACCGCGACCTTGAGGGCGGCATGGCAATCTCGCTCGGACGCCTGAGAGAAGACACGCTGTTCGACTACAAGTTTGTCGGTCTGTCGCACAACACGCTGAGAGGCGCGGCGGGCGGCGCGGTTGAAATCGCCGAGCTTCTCTACAGAGAGGGGTATCTCACGAAATGAAACAGAACATACTGATAGTGGGCGGCGGAGGACGCGAACACGCCATCGCCGACTGCCTCAAAAAAAGCCCCGACTGCGGCAAGCTCTGGTGCGCGCCCGGCAACGGCGGTACAGCCGCCATCTGCGAGAACCTTCCGATCAAAGCGACCGACGTCGAAGGCATCGTCAAAGCCGCTAAGGAGCTGAAGCCGGACATCGTCTTCGTCGCGCCCGACGACCCGCTGATGCTCGGCATGGTCGACCGGCTCGAGGAAGAGGGCTTCCGCGCCTTCGGTCCGAGGCAGAACGCCGCCATCATCGAGGGCAGCAAGGTCTTCTCGAAGGAGCTCATGAAGAAATACGGTATCCCCACCGCCGCTTACGAGGTCTTTGACAAGTCGGAGGACGCGATAAACTACATCAAAGCCCAGAACACCTTCCCGACCGTCATAAAAGCGGAAGGGCTCGCGCTCGGAAAGGGCGTCATCATCGCCGAGAACCTCGAGGACGCAATCGCCGGCGTTCACGAGATAATGGACGACAAAGTCTTCGGCGACGCCGGAAACCGCGTGGTTATCGAGGAATTCCTCACCGGCCCCGAAGTCTCCGTCCTCGCGTTCACCGACGGGAAAACTGTCAAGCCGATGGTCTCCGCGCAGGATCACAAGCGCGCCTATGACCACGACAAAGGTCCGAACACCGGCGGAATGGGCACCTTCTCGCCGAGCCGCGTCTATACCGCAAGCGACGATCTCGCGAAAATCTGCGACCGGCTGATCTTCGAGCCGACCATCGACGCCATGAGACGCGAGGGCAGACCCTTCAAGGGCGTCCTCTACTTCGGGCTGATGATCACGAAGAACGGGCCGAAGGTCATCGAGTACAACTGCCGCTTCGGCGACCCGGAGACGCAGGTCGTTCTCCCGAGGCTCAGGACCGATTTCATAAAGATCATCAACGCCGTCATCGACGAAAAGCTCGATACTATAGATATCGAGTGGGACGACAACGCCTGCGTCTGCGTCGTCGCCGCTTCCGGCGGATATCCGGTCAAGTACGAAAAGGGATACGAGATCACCGGGCTCGACTGGTTCGACGGGAAGGACGACCTCAAGGTCTACCACGCCGGCACAGCCATCAAGGACGGCAAGCTCGTCACGGCCGGCGGAAGAGTCCTCGGCGTCACCGCTATCGGGAAGGATCTCGACGAGGCGATAAAGAAGGCATATGACGCCACCAGGCACGTACACTTCAAGGATATGCACTTCCGCCGCGACATCGGCATAAAATAAAGGAGCACAGGGCAAGAGATCCGGACAGTCCGGATCTCTCCCCCTCGTGAATTTATAATGAACGGACAAAAAACCACCGACCTTCTGAAGATTATACAGGAAAAGCAGAGCACCTTCTCAAAGGGGCAGAAGCAGATCTCGTCCTTCATCCTCGCGCACTACGACAAAGCGGCGTACATGACCGCCGCGAAACTCGGCGCGCTTGTCGGCGTCTCCGAGTCGACCGTCGTCAGATTCGCCAACGAGCTCGGTTTCGCGGGCTACCCGGAGCTCCAGCACTCGCTTCAGGAAATGATCCGCTCGAAGCTCACGACCATCCAGAGAATCGAAATCACGAACGACCGCATCGGCAAAAAACTGCGCATCACCGGCAACGGCAGGTGCAATGTGACCAATAACAGCGATGTCAACACGCATATCGCGAACACATTGACGAACCCGCGGTTCATGTACGGTCCGCTGTCGAACTTCACGCCCGCGGACACGATGGCGTTTTTCGAGCGTCTCGGCGTGCCGCTCAAGACCGAAAGAGGGCAGAGAGTCTTCCCGGTCTCGGACAACGCGAACGATATCGTCGGCGCGCTGAAAAATCACCTTGACCGGCTCGGAGTTCCGATTGTCCATGCGGCGGTCGACAAGATACTTGTGCAAAATGACGATGAGCCGAAAGCTGTCGGCATTTCGACGAACAACGGTGACTTCTCAGCCGACGCCGTCATACTCGCGTCCGGAGGTCTGAGCTATCCGCTCACCGGGTCGACCGGGGACGGGTACAGGATGGCGGAAGAGGTCGGGCACACGATAATTCAGCCGACCGCGTCGCTCGTTCCGCTCGAATGTGAGGAAAAATATGTCAGGGAGCTGATGGGGCTGTCGCTGAGAAACGTCCGGCTTTCGGTTTTTGACTCGAAGGGACGGGATATTTACTCGGAGCAGGGGGAGATGCTGTTCACGCACTTCGGCGTTTCCGGACCTCTCGTTCTCACGGCGTCCGGGTTCATGAAGGAGCTTCCGGCGAAAAAGTATAAACTGAGCGTCGATCTCAAGCCCGCGCTTTCCGAGGAAGAGCTGGACAGGCGCGTTCAGGGGGATTTTTCAAAATATTCCAACAAAGATTTTACAAATTCGCTCGGCGATCTCCTGCCGCTCAAGCTGATTCCGGTGATAATTCAGCTCTCCGGGATTGACCCGCGGAAAAAGGTCAACCTCATCACAAAATCCGAAAGAATGAAGCTTGTAGAACTCATCAGGAATTTCCCGGTGACGGCGGTCAGGAAAAGGCCGATCGACGAGGCGATAATCACCTCCGGCGGCGTTTCGGTCAGGGAAATTTCGCCGAAAACCATGGAATCGAAGAAAGTTTCCGGTCTGTATTTCGCCGGGGAGGTCATCGACGTCGACGCCTGCACCGGCGGGTTCAACCTGCAAATCGCGTTCTCGACCGCTTACGCGGCGGCGATGGCGGCGGTTGAACGGTGTTTTGAGATCGGATAAGCTATATATAATTCGTCATAATGACGAAAGGCTCGTCAGAAACGAGCCTGCCATTATATGTCAGGAAAGGGTAACATTATGATCAGAATCGCACTCGACGGGCCGAGCGGAGCGGGGAAGTCCACCCTCGCGAAAGAGATCGCGAAACGGCTCGGGATCGTCTACCTCGACACCGGCGCGCTCTACCGCACGGTCGGACTTTTCGCTAAAAAATCCGGGCTCGCTCTCGGCGCTGACGGGAAGCTTCCGGAGGGCGACGCGGAACGGCTCGCGGGGATACTGGGCGGCGCGGACAAGCCGTCTATCGACGTGAAGCTCGTCGGCGGCGCTCAGCACGTGATACTCGACGGTATGGACGTCGGTGACTCGATACGCACGCCGGAAATGTCGCTCTTCGCGTCCGCAGTCTCGAGAATTCAGGCTGTGCGGGACTTTCTGCTCGACGTTCAGCGCGACTTCGCGAAAAAGAACTCGGTCATTATGGACGGACGTGACATCGGCACCGTCATCCTGCCGGACGCCGACGTCAAGATTTTCCTCACCGCCAGCGACGAGGTCAGGGCGAAAAGACGGCTCGACGAGCTCACCGCGAAAGGAATCTCGACAACCTTCGAGGACGTCCTCTCCGACATGAGAAAGCGCGACGAGAACGACCGGACACGGAAGATCGCTCCCGCCGTTCCCGCGGAGGACGCCGTCATTTTAGACAATTCGGCGCTCGATTTCGCCGGAACGATCGATGAAGCTTTGCGAATTATTGACTTAAATGTTAAGAAAGGCTGACAGCATGGGAAATAAGAAAAAGCAGAATTTCTACGAGTGGGCGCACGAGCACCTCTCGAAGCTTCTCATCCGGATGTTCCGGATCACCATAATCGGCGCTGAGAACCAGCCGGACGAGGGCGGGCTCATCGCCGTTTCGAACCATATTTCGTTCCTCGACGTCATCGTCATGGCTGTCGCGCTCAAAAGGCAGATACGTTTTATGGCAAAGAAGGAACTTTTTGGCATCCCTCTGCTCGGCGGACTGATAAAATCGCTCGGCGCGTTCCCGGTCGACCGGAAGGGAAGCGTCGCGGGGAGCATGAAGAAGGCGATCTCGCTGCTCAAAGAGGGAGATATCGTCGGAATGTTCCCGACCGGGCACAGATTCCGCGATGTTCCGGTCGAAAAAACGCTGGATGAAGTCAAAGGCGGCGTAGGTATGGCGGCTTACCACGCGAAGGCGCCGATGCTTCCTTTGTACATTTCGACGAAAAACGATCATGTCAAATTGTTCAGACCGATTACTATATATGTAGGAAAACCGGTCGCGTATGACGAGCTCGGGTTTGTGGGGGGCGGCACGAACGAGTATGAGAACGCCGCGAAAATCGCATTTTCGAAAGTTATAGAGCTCTCGCGCGACGCGGCGCTCGGGAGCGGAACTGTCGATCAGCACAAATTGCTTTCCGACAATAAAGCGAATACTGTATACACCGAGGACAAAAAGAATGGGTGACGTCGTCGTCGCGAAGCTCGCCGGGTTCTGCTTCGGAGTCAGCCGCGCCGTCGAGAGCGTCGAAAAGGCCATCGACGGGAGGTCGGAAATCTATACTCTCGGAAAGCTCATACATAATCCTACGTTTATAAAAAAGCTTGAGGAGAAGGGCGTCAGAGTCATCGACGATTCCATGCTCGACGAAATTTTCGCGTCGGCGGACGAAAAGCACCAGGTGACAGTCTGCACGCGCGCGCACGGGATCACTCGGGATATATCCGCGAAATTGTCAGGAATGGCGGCGAAAAACAGCTTTTTCAAGGTCGTCGACTGCACCTGTCCTTACGTCGCGAAGATACACAAAATCGCGCGCGAATGCCCGAAGAACGCGATCTTCTGCGTTCTCGGCGACCCGGATCACCCGGAAGTCAAAGGCTTCGTCAGCGAAACCGACGCCGTCGCCGTCGTCGCTCCCACCGCCGACGAGCTCATAAAAAAGGTCGAAAACCTATACTCCGACGACCTGAAAAACAGGCGCCGGATAGTCCTCGTCGCCCAGACCACGCAAAAGCTTTCCGAGTGGGAGAAAATTCAGAAAATTTGCAAAATCTCTTATGGGAATTCACAAATTTATGATACAATATGTAGTGTAACAGAAAATAGGCAGAATGAAGTCTCGAAGCTATCCCGAAAAATGGATATGATGATTATTATAGGCGGTCAGGACAGTTCCAACACCCAGAAGCTGTACCAGACCAGTTTGGAAAATTTGCAATTGACATTTTTGATAGAAGATGCTTCCTCCATTCCGCTCGAGTATGTTAAACCCCATATGAAGGTGGGTATCGCCGCGGGCGCCTCGACGCCGGGCGAAATTATTCAGGAGGTTCAAAATATTATGAGCGAGAACATTGAAAACATGAATACCGCTGCGGAAGAAGATTTCGCGCAGATGGTAGAGGAGTCCTTGAAGCCGATCCGCAACGGCAGCCACGTGAAGGGTATTGTCACGTCCGTGGCAGACAACGAAATCCACGTTGATATCGGCGGCAAGTTCACCGGCATCATTACATACGGCGAGATCACCGACGATCCGTCCGTAAAGCTCACCGAAGTCTACAAGCCCGGCGATGAAATCGAAGCAGTCGTCATCAAAGTCAACGACGCTGAAGGCATCGCACAGCTCTCCAAGAAGAAAATCGACGTCGACAAGAACTGGCAGGCAGTCGTCGACGCGTTTAACAACCAGGAAGTCCTCGACGCAAAGATCATCGACGTCGTCAAGGGCGGCGTGATCGGCCTCGTCGGCGGCGTCCGCGTCTTCATCCCCGCTTCCCAGTCCGGTCTCCCCAAGGACGCTGACCTCAGCGAACTCAAGGGTCAGACAAAGCAGGTCAGAGTCATCGACCTCAACGAACAGAGAAAGCGCGTAGTCGCGTCCATCCGCTCCGTCGAAAGAGAGCAGAGAAAAGCTCAGCGCGAAGCTTTCTGGTCCCAGATCGAACCCGGTCAAGTCTACCACGGCGAAGTCAAGTCTTTCATGCCCTACGGCGCGTTCGTCGATCTCGGCGGCGTTGACGGCATGGTCCACATCACCGAACTCAGCTGGAAGAGACTCAGACACCCGTCCGACGTCCTCAAGATCGGCGACATGATCGACGTAATCGTAAAGGATGTCGACAAAGACGCAAAGCGCATCTCCCTCACCTGCAAGAATCCGGAAGAGGATCCGTGGAAGATCTTCACCGACAAGTACCAGGAAGGCGACATCGCTCACGTCAAGATCGTCTCCCTCACCGATTTCGGCGCTTTCGCCGAAGTCGTCCCCGGCGCAGACGGCCTCATCCACGTCTCCCAGATCTCCCGCGAAAAGATCGGCAAACCCTCCGACGTCCTCAAAGTCGGTGACGAAGTCGACGCCAAGATCACCAAAATCGATCCCGAGACCCACAAGATCTCCCTTTCGATCAAGGCTGCTCAGGCTGACGACGAAGAATAAGAGTTAATGCGAGGGGGAGAGAAGAACTTTTGAAAAAGTTCTT
>URCP01000081.1 GCA_900546315.1 uncultured Eubacteriales bacterium | reverse complement strand
TTCGGACTTCCAATGTGTATCTATCTTTACACCGGATTTTTTAAATTTATGCCGGATTCTCTTCTGGAAGCAGCAGTTATTGACGGTGCCACAATGGGAACCACATTCCGCAAGATCGTGGTACCTATGGCTAAAAATACTACAATGACAGTTCTTACATACAATTTTGTTTTTGTATGGAATGAATTTACCTATGCCAATACATTTATCTCATCTTCTGATATGAAAACTCTGCCAATTGGCCTGAATGACTTTGTGGGGCAGTTCGGAAGAGTGGACTGGGGAAGTACATTTGCGGCGATCGTAATATCGATCCTGCCTACACTGATCGTGTATTTTATTCTTAACAAAAACATAATTTTTATTTTTTTTTTTTTATCTTTTTGGGGGGGGGGGGGGGGGTTTTTTTTTTTTAAAAAAACCCCCCCCCCCCCCCCGCCCCCCTCCCGCAAAAACTTTATAATTTGGGTTGGAGGGCTGAGGGTTTATTCAATCAGAATCTGTAGATATCGCCGGTCTTCGCGGACGTGTAGATGCCCTCGAGGATCTTCGTCACGCAGAACGCCTGCTCAGGAAGAACGCACGGGTTCTTATCCTCGACGATAGCGTTGATCCACTGCTGTGCCTCGAGATATGCCGGATCGTTCGAAGCGCCCGCATAGAACGCGACTCCGCCGGCGCTCAGGTTAGCGGTGGTCACGGACTGACGGCCGTTGATGATCGAGTTGATGCGGACGCCGTCGTTCATGTCGCCGCCTGCCTTGGTTCCGCAGACGGTGGTGACAGCCTCGCGGACATCAAGAGTGTTGAGTGCCCATGCGGACTCAAGAACGATGGTAGCGCCGTTCTCCATCACGATGAAGCCGAACGCGGAATCCTCAACGGTGAACTTCGCCGGATCCCAGTCGCCCCAGGCGTTGCCGGTCTCGGTATCGTTGTTGAGCTTGTGATATGTAGTACCGACGCAGTACTTCGGCTTATAGTTGTCCATAGTCCAGAGAGTCAGGTCGAGAGCGTGGGTTCCGATATCGATCAGAGGACCGCCGCCCTGCTCGTACTCATTGAGGAACACGCCCCAGGTCGGGACAGCGCGTCTGCGGAGCGCGGTAGCCTTTGCGTAGTATATATCGCCGAAAGTGCCCTTGAGCGCCTCAGCCTTGAGGAACTGGGAATCCGGTCTCTGACGGTTCTGATAACCGATGGTGAGCTTCTTTCCGCTTCTCTTTGCGGCGTCGAGCATCTTCTGTGCCTCGGCGGAGTTTATAGCCATCGGCTTCTCGCACATAACATGCTTGCCGGCGTCAAGAGCGTCGACAGTGATGAAGCTATGGCAGCGGTTCGGAGTCAGAACGTGAACGACGTCGATCGACTTGTCCTCGAGAAGCTGCTTGTAGTCCTCATAGACCTTAGCGTCCGGAGTTCCGAAGTCCTTCTTCGCCTTCTCCGCTCTCTCGACGATGATATCGCAGAACGCGACCATCTCGACGTTCGGTACCTTCTTGAGTGCGGGCATATGCTTGCCGTTGGCGATACCGCCGCAGCCGATTATACCGACTCTTACCTTATCGTTTGCACCAATTGTAGTCATTTTCAACTACCTCCAAAATTAAAACATTTCGACGGCGGAATTCTGCCGCCCATATACCGTGACGGTCTTTCACGCCTGTCCGGCGTTTTCCGCACAAATATATAATAAACTCTTTCCGCGCAAATTGCAAGACGTTTTCCGAAAATTTTTCAGATTTATCAATATATCAGCGTTATGCACAAACGTGTCTGATATTTTTGTTCACTCTGCGAACGGTTTTCTTACCTTATTTTATATAATACGTGTAGTATACGATGACCGTCCGCTCTTTGCCTCCCTGAGTTATGTCCGGACCGGTCAGCATCGCCCCGTCGTTCGACATAAGCTCCCACGCGCGCAGCTCGTCGACCTTGCATCTGAACACGATATCCGCGCTCGAGAGCACAATGAACTCGTCGTCCTTGATCGACAGCGACCCCGCGTGCCCGATGACGGTGTCACCTCCGTCCGGCGCGCGCTCGGTGCAGTATTTTATCGCTCTCCCCGACAGGTGCTTCGCCATATCCCGTCTGAAAGCGACCGAGTTCTCGTTCTTGTTTCTGAACAGCCTCTTCAGTATCCCCATGAAAATGATCCTCTCGTTCTGACCATCACTGACATTTGTTCACGATTTTTCGCCCACGTTGCCGTTTATTGCCATTTGATCCATATCGTGATTTTACTGGTAATGATAAGTGATGTAATTGTGTATATATCCGCAGTTTTCAGGCATTCGTATTTGTGCAACCATCTAAATTTTAACAAATTTCCGAATACCCCTTGAAACTTGGAAATATTTCGCTATACTTATTATAACACATCCGAACGGAGCATTCAATATTTTTCTATTAATTTCTTGTTCCGTCGGTGGTTGAAAAAATGAAAGGAGAAGGTTCCGCGTCATTTATGGTACAGCAAAGCGCGGAAACTGTGTATCTCTTTATGCTTCCACTTGAAAAGCTGACCGAAGAGGCAGCGGCGGGCTTCCGCGAGAACGGGGTGGACCCGGACAGCCTCGACCTGGCGCTTGAGCTCGACCTTGACACCGAGGGCAACTTCGGCGAGAGCTGGCTCGGCTACTCCAAAAAGGAAATGCGCCTTTACGTCATCTCGATATCCTCCGACAACGAGACCGAGCAGAAACGGAAAAAGGCGAGAAAGGCCGCTGAGGATTCCGCGAAAAAGGGCTCGAAGACGCCGAAGAAGGTGTTCATTCCCGACCTTTTCAAAGGGTGCGATTTCGCCTCTTATAATATGCGTCGCGTATCCGACGCGTATGTCGACAACTTCGTCTCATCGAACCGGCTGCTGGCGAAGAGCCATCCGCACGATATCGAGATCACCCCGTCAGACGTCCACCTCGACCTTGACGAGGAGAAGAAGAAACAGAAGGAGCGCGACGCGGACGCGACCACGATTGTCATCGCCTTCACGACGAACGCCAAGAAGCGCAAGCTGTTCGCCTTCCTTGACATAATGAACCGCCTTGTGCGCGGCGAGGATGTGAAGCCGGACGACCCGATCTTCGACCAGTTCAACGCGCGCTGTCCGAAGTGCGGCAGGGTCTATACCGATCAGGACCGGAAGATCTGCGAGCACTGCACGAACCAGTCCGCGGTCTTCGTGAGACTGCTCCGGTATTTCAAGCCGTTCAAGCTCCAGCTCGCGACGGTGCTCATCTGCATGATAGCGACGTCGGCTATACAGCTTGTCAACCCGATAATCTCGAACCAGATCCTCTACGACCAGGTCATCTCGCAGCCGGGCGTCATCGCCGGGAAGGCTGTCGGTACGATGCACTCGGAGAACTGGCTGTACATAATGATCGGCGTGGTGTTCGGCATAGCTCTGCTGTCGCTCGGCGTACAGATAATCCAGAACCGTGCGAACGCGACGATGTCGACCCGAGTGACGCTCAACATGAAGATGGACATCTTCACGGCGCTCCAGAGCCTGTCTCTCTCGTTCTTCAACAACAACCAGACGGGACGTCTCATCACGCGCGTCAACTATGACGCCGATCGTGTGCGCGCGTTCTTCATCGACGGTGTGCCGAACTTCGTCATAAACGCGCTGAACTTCATCGGTCTTACGATATTCCTGTTCCTGCTGAACTGGAAGTTGACGCTGATCGTGTTCATTCCGGTGCCGATAATCGTCTGCATATTCAAGTTCGCGCTGCCGAAGCTGTGGAGGATGTACTCGAAGCAGTGGAGGCGTTCCTCGAGCCTGAACGCGATGCTCGGCGACTCGCTGACCGGTATCCGCGTCGTCAAGGCGTTCTCGAAGGAGGCAGAGGAGACCAACCGCTTCTACGGCTACGCCGAGAGACTCATGAAGGCTAACCTCCAGACTAACCTCGTGTCGATAACGATATTCCCGCTCGTCGGACTGCTGATCGGTCTGTCGTCGCAGGCGATCTGGGGCTTCGGCGGTCTCGAGGTCATGAACAAGCATATGACCTACGGTGATTTCGCGACATATCTCGGATATATCGGAATGATCTTCGGTCCGCTTAACTTCTTCACTCAGTTCACGAACATGATCACCGACACGGCGAACTGCGCTCAGCGTATGTTTGAGATAACCGACGCCATCCCGGAGATCACCGACGCTCCGGACGCGGTTCACTTCGACCGTCTGAAGGGCGACATAAAGTTCGAGAACGTCTGCTTCCACTACGCTCCGAACCGCCCGATACTGAAGAATGTCTCGATGCACATAAAGCCGGGCGATCACGTGGGGCTTGTCGGACACACCGGCTCCGGAAAATCGACAATCGCGAACCTGATAAACCGTCTCTACGACACGATAAGCGGAAAGATTGAGATAGACGACACCGAGATCAAGAAGATAGAGACCGCGACGCTCAGAAAGAACATCTCGATCGTCTCGCAGGAGATATTCCTCTTCAAGGGCACGATAGCCGACAACATCCGCTACGCCCGCCCGGACGCGACGATGGAGGAGGTCATTCAGGCGGCGAAGAACGCGAACGCGCACGACTTCATCCTGCGCCTACCCGAGGGCTACGAGACCGTGGTCGGAACCGGAAGCCGTTCGCTCTCCGGCGGTGAGCAGCAGCGCATATCGATAGCGCGCGCGCTCCTTCTCGCTCCGTCGATACTGATTCTCGACGAGGCGACGGCGGCGATGGACACCGAGACCGAGCGCCTGATACAGGACGCGCTCTCCGCGCTCATCGAGGGCAGGACGACGATAACGATAGCGCACCGTCTCTCGACCCTGAAGGACTGCAACCACCTCTTCGTCATAGAGAACGGAGAGATAGCCGAGGAAGGCACTCACGCCGAGCTGCTCGCGAAGAAGGGCACGTTCTACCGGCTGTATATGCTCCAGAACGAGGCGAACAAGAAGATAATCGCCGGTATGTAGGAAACCGCGCGGCGGTTTCCAAAGAAGTTTATCCGCAGGGGCGGATAAACTTCGACGGACTCGGCACAAATAAAACCACAACTCTTATGAAAAGGAATGGTCAATATCATGGCAGATAACATAAAGACCGGTCAGGAAGCGAAGCCCGCTGAAAAGCCGGCTGAAAAAAACGAAAAGACCGAGGAAAAGAAGCCCGGGGCAAAACCGGAGACAAAGAAGCCGAAGAACGACATAATGGGCGACGGCTCCGACGACGGCGACCTGATCCTCGAGGACGAGCGCGTCTCGATAGCCCTGACGCCTGAGAACGCGAAATTCAGGCGCTCGGGCGGCGGACTGATCTCGCTTGACATCATAAATGACAAGGGCGAGCCGGAGTCCTTCGAGCGGGTCGTCATCCTCCGCTCCTTCCCGGTCACGAACCCGGACGAGTTCCTCTCGGTCAGGGAGCCGGACTCGAAGAAGCAGGGGCGCGGCAGGGAGATAGGCATGATCCGACATATGTCCGACTTCGACGGGGAGACTCAGAAGCTCTTCGCGGAGGAGCTCGACCGCCGCTACTTCACGCCGGAGATACTGAAGATCAACTCGGTCAAGGACAAATTCGGCTACCTCTACTGGGACGTCAACACGACCGCCGGAAACGTCACCTTCGTTCTCAACAATCCTTTCTCGAACATACGCATACTCGAGGACGGACGCATACTCATCAACGATATCGACGGAAACGTCTTCGAGATTCTCGAGCCGCAGAAGCTCGAACCCTCCAGCCTGAAAAAGATAGAGATATATCTGTAAAACTGACACACAGTCTGCCACGCAGACACTAACAAAAACGGATATGTCCTGTCCGGATATATCCCTGTAACGGAGATAATCCAATGAGATTAATGTTCGACCTGCCCGAGACCGAAAAGAAGGTCCTCGACTCGGCGATGCAGCCGGCTGAAAAGCTGATGTACTGCGTGCCGTTCAATATACTCGAGGACAAGTTCGTCTCCGGCTTCATCGCGATCACAAACGAAAAGATATACAAGATACTTGACGACAAGCTGCTCGCCGCGTACACGATCAAGGGGGCGACCGGGTTCAAGACCGAGGTCATGTACGGCTCCTGCGGCTTCTACGCGGACTTTGGCGAGGGTACGGTTCTTATCTGTCAGTTCGTGTCCGGACGCCACCTGCCGCGCTACGCGGTGCTTGTGAAGGCGTGCGAGATACTGTCAGAGGATCACTCGAAGACCGAGCCGATAACCAACAGCGAGAAGGAGCGCTTCTGCCCGAAGTGCGGCAGACCGTTCGTGCGCGGAACGAATATCTGCCCGTACTGCCTCGACCACATGGAGGTCTACAGGAAGATCTTCGCTATGACGAAGGGTCTCAGGCTGATGATGTGCTTCCCGTTCGTCGTGGCGATATTCACGGTCATATTCCAGTTCGTCGTGCCGCAGATCCAGAAGATAGCGCTCAACAACTACATACTCAACGAGTCGGCTCACGGCCAGGTCGGTGAGATGACGAAGTTCACGCTTATCGTCGTGGCGATCATCTCGCTTGACCTGCTGCACCGCGCTCTCGCCGTGCTGCAATCGAGACTTTCCGCCATCACCGGCAATAAGTTCACGCTGATGATGCGCGCGCTGCTCTACGAGAAGATACAGTCGCTGTCCCTCTCGAGCATACAGAGAAAGTCGACCGGCGACCTCATGGGACGTATCAACGGCGACGTCAACGTGGCGCAGGACTTCATCGTCAACCAGCTGCCGAACCTGTTCATTCAGGCGTTCTCGTTCATCGTCGGACTTGTCGTCATGCTTGCCCTCAGCCCGCTGATGGCGCTGTTCGTGTTCGTCCCGATACCCTTCGTCGTCTTCCTGATAGCGAAGTTCTGGGCGCACGTCCAGATGCGCAACCGCCGCCTGTGGGTGCTCGGTCAGCGCACGAACCACCTGCTCCAGGATATCCTGAACGGTATCCGCGTCGTCAAGTGCTTCGGTCGTGAAAAAGCCGAGATCGAGCGCTTCAAGGCGGCGTCGGTCAAGCACGCCGACCAGAACGAGGCGAACGCGAAGATCTTCGACACGATCTTCCCGCTGCTCGGCTTCGCGGTCAGGCTCGGAAGCTACCTGATACTATGGTACGGAAACCTCAGGCTGTTCGAGGGCGTTATGTCGGTCGGTACTCTGCACCAGATTAACTCCTACGCGAACATCATCTATGCGCCGCTGCTCTGGATAACCTTCATTCCGAGAAACATCTCGAACTTCTTAACGAGCCTCTCGAAGATATTCGAGATACTCGAGGAGAACCCGGAAGTGCAGGATATCAAGCTCCCGATCGATATCCGCATCGAGGGCGAGGTCAACGTGAAGAACGTGACCTTCGGCTACGAGAGCTACAACCCTGTCCTCGAGAACGTCTCCTTCCACGTGAACCCGGGCGAGATGATCGGCATCGTCGGTCACTCCGGCTCCGGCAAGACGACTCTCATAAACCTCCTCATGCGCCTCTACGACGTCAACGAGGGCGCGATAGAGATAGACGACGTCAACATAAAGGACATCTCTCAGAACGCGCTGAGAACGCAGATAGGCGTCGTGCTTCAGGAGACCTTCCTGTTCTCCGGAACGATACGCGACAACATCCGCTACGCGATGCCGCACGCGACCGACGAGCAGGTCATAGCCGCCGCGAGAATCGCGAACGCGCATGACTTCATCCTGAACCTCCCCGAGGGCTACAACACGATGGTCGGCGAGAAGGGCTATTCCCTCTCCGGCGGCGAGCGCCAGAGAATCGCGATAGCGCGCGCTGTCATCCACAACCCGCGCATACTTATCCTCGACGAGGCGACCGCGGCGCTCGACACCGAGACCGAGAAGATGATCCAGGACTCGATCGGAAAGCTGACAGAGGGCAGAACCGTCTTCGCGATAGCGCACCGCCTCTCGACGCTGAGAAACGCCGACAAGCTGCTCGTCCTCGACAAGGGACGCGTCGCGGAGTTCGGCACGCACACAGAGCTTCTCGAGCACAAGTCGATCTACTATAAGCTCGTCATGGCGCAGAGAAAGATGGCTCAGTCGGTCATAGACCAGCAGGGCATCGCGGAGCAGTCCGGCGAGAAGCCCGCGCTCGCGACCGCGAAACCCGTCGCGGCGAAGTGAGCGTATGAGCGAAACAAAAAAATTCCGCCCGGACGAAACCGGCGCGGAGATTTCCGGAGCCCCGTCAGTCGGCGGGGCTCCGCTCTCTGTTCCGCTGTTCTTCTCGTCCGACATAAATGTCACGAGGATAATAAGCGTGACAAGCGAGGAATCGCGGCTCGACACGAACTATTTCTATTCCCGCCCGACACACGCGCTGATCTACAAGGTCTCCGGAACGATGGTCTGCTACTACAATGACGCGGCGACCGGAAAGCCGAAGGAGCTTGAGTTCTCGAAGAACGACATAGTCTACATCCCGAAGGGAATGACCTACCGCTCCCGCCTGAAATCCGAGGGGCGGTATATCATAATCAACTTCGAGACCGCGGACGGGTACCCGGCGGAGGACATCTTCGCCGCCTCCTTCGAGAACCACTCGAATCTGTATTCCCTCTTCTCGAAGTGCGCTGAGGAGTGGCTGTTCAAGGACTCGGCGCATATTCTCTCCTGCAAGTCGTATGTCTACAAGATACTGGCTCTGATGGCGAGGGCGCTGGACGGCTCGGACGCTGCGACAAGGCGGAGAATCGCCCCGTCGCTCGAGTACCTTCATTCGCACATCAGCGACCCTTCGCTCGACACCGCGAGGCTCGCCGCCGCGTCAGGGCTCAGCGAGGCGCAGTTCAGGCGGCTGTTCGAGAAGATATATATCGTCCCGCCGAGGAGATATATCATCTCGGTCAGGATAAGCGCCGCGAAGGATCTTCTCGAGAACCAGACGGGCGTCGCCGAGACCGCGAAGATAGTGGGCTTCACCGACGCGGAGTCGTTCGCGAGGCTCTTCAAGCGCGAGACCGGAGCTACGCCGTATGATTTTTTTAAGTACGGCGATCCGGCAAAGAGGAATTAATATGTCTGTTTTTGATAAGTTCAGGAAAAAAGCTCCGGTAACACCGAAAAATCTTCGCGATGTGATTAAGTTGCTGGAGAAAAACGAGATCATAATGAAACCAATGGAGAACATAAAGGTTTCCGCGCCTGATGATTGCAAGCTCGGAGGCAAGCCGTATCTTCCCGCGGATTTTGAATGGCCTGCATTCAGGAGCGCGGATGACGGCATCACGCGGCCGCTGTCTTTCTTCTGTCAGATCAACCTCGCGCAGATGAAACCGTATGACAAGGATAACGTATTGCCGGAAAGCGGTATGCTTTATTTCTTCTATGAATGCGAGTCATCGACATGGGGATTTGATCCCGCGGATAATGGTGCGGCAAGGGTATTTTATTTTGAAAATACCGACGGATTTGCGCCGCTCGATCTGCCGGAAAATCTTGCAAAGGATTACGCTATTCCGGAAATCGCGGTGAAATTCAGATCGCAAATATCCTGTCCGTGCTTTGAAGAATTTGAAAATCACAGCGATCTTGATTGTGACTGGAACGATTATGACGATGAGCTTAAAAAGCTCGGCGTAGATACGGATTGCGGCGCCGGAGAGCATAAGCTTCTCGGATATGCCGATACAATACAGGGCGAGATGCTTACCGAATGCGAACGGGTGAGCCGCGGACTTTATTGCGGCGATGCGGAAAGCTACGAAAATACGCCGGATGAAGTGAAAGCGGATATCGAAAAGCACGCGGGCGATTGGATGCTGCTTCTTCAGCTCTCTACCGTTACGAAAGGCGGTTTTGAATTGATGTTCGGCGATTGCGGCATGCTTTATTTCTATATCAGAAAAGACGATCTCGCGGCGAGAAAATTCGATAAAATACACTTTTCGTTACAGTGCAGCTGAAAGCGCTTTGCCTGTTTGTCTGAAAGGTGAAATTAATGAAAACGCCCCGATGAATCAATCGTTCATCGGAGCGTTTTTTTGTCAGATAACCTTAACCGATCTCGGCGGCATCGTGAAGGTCTCGCCGTCGAGCGTCACCGCGCGCTCCGAATCGGTGAAGTTCACGAAGACCGTGCGTATCCCCCTCCCGGTCGAGTAGGACGACGCGGGCACGGCGGGCACGACCATGTCCCGGTTCCCGCACCTTATCGTGAAGTCGTCACAGGTGTATTCCGGCGCGCGGAGAATCTTCGAACCGCCGAAAATCTCCGGGTACTCACGATATACCTTCGCTAGCTCAGAATAGAACCCGAGAACACTCTCACGGTCGGGATGCTTCGAATAGTCGCGCACGCCCCACTGGTACATGAGGTCGCCGTTATCGCCGATGATGAGGGTCAGCATATCGCCCGCGAGGAAGGCGTACGCCGCGCGGTAATTGAACGCCTCGGTAGTCCACTCGAGCGGGCTTCCTCCCTGATTGCCCATAAAATTGTGCAGGTACTCGTGATAAATGAAGCTGTAGACCGGCACGGCTTTTCCGTAGTCGTAGCAGAACTCGAAGCGCGTGTCGGAAAGCCTGAGATTCCCGATGAACGCCTCTGACGCCGCCGACTCACAGCCAAGGAGCACGTCCGGCGCCATCCTTCTCCATCCGGACAGGAGCCTGTTGACGGCTTCGCTCATCCATTTTCCCGGAACCGGCGGGTGTCCGTGCTCACGGGAATAGCAGAGGTACATATTTCCGCCGTGGTTCTGGTCGAGCACCTGAACATAATCGACGCCGGATTTCAGAAGCGGCTCCAGCGCCTCATCGAGAATATCCTTTCCGCCGTCGCACGCCGGACAGATATCGTAGCCGGAGCGCTGACCGGTGCAGATGCGGCAGATCTGAACTTCTCCGTCCGGACCGGCGCAGAAGAAGCGCTTCAGATCCTCTTTCCCGATCTTCTCCCGCATATCGAAGTCGTTCAGATTGGACTTCGCCGTGAAATCGAACCCGCTGCAATATACGCCGAGGAGGTCGCCGCGACGATGAAGCTCCTCCGCGAAGTCATGGAACATCTCCTCTCCGCCGAACGGAGGCCAGACATACGGCGGCGCCCGCGGAGCCGTGCCCTCCCAGTGCATCAGGAGAACCATGATTTTCATCCCGGTCTTTTCCGCGAACTCATCTATGTACGGAAGGACGTTATTATACGGGAAGAGCGTGTTCGGCTCCATTATGTCCATGTCGTGCCTTCCGCGCACCGGGTAGGTGACGACGAGCGGCATATCCTTTGTATACCAATCGGGCAACGGCGTTTCTGAGAGCTTTTTCAGTCCCGCGGGAAGGTTCTCCTCAAACCACCGGCGGTATATTTCCGCCGCGGTCATCCAGTCGCCGGAGAACGCCTTCCAGACAATTCCGAACCCCGGCGCCGCGTCCTCGCCGAACTCTGCCCCGAGATAGACGCGTGTGCGGAAACCGGTCGACCAGCCGCCGTTATCCTCGACACACCTGAAATCGAGCGCCTTGAGCGCGCGCGACAGGTCCTCGAGCCCCATGTAGATTCCCTTGCCCGCCGTCATGTACGCCATGAACTGGGTCAGCATGATGTTCGGGAAGAGCGGATATCTCGCGTCGGACGGGTATTCCGGCTCAACGAACGATTTCCTGACGCGCGAGTCGGTGATAAGCACGCCCTCATTGTAAGGCCAGAGGACAGACGCGTCCCAGCCGTTGTCCTCGAGCGCGCCCGCGAAATCGACTGACGGAAGCTCAATGTACTCGACGGCGTATCCCCTGATTCCGGAGACTTTCGCGTTCCAGACAATCTTTCCGTCCGAGACTTCGGGCTTCAGGAAGACCCTGACTCCGAGGTCGAAGGTGTACTCAATGATTTCGTCGCCGATGTAGATGTCGAGCTTTTTCGAGTCGGTGTCGAGCCGTGTGATCTTTCCGTCCTCTCCTCTGAGTCCGACGGCGAGAAGCGGTCTCTGTTTTTCAGCGAGAGTTTCCTTTCCGAAGAGTCTGACGGACGCGAGCCGTCTCGCGTCGGGGGTGAGCGCGACAGTGAGCGCGCCGGATGTTATTTCTGTGTTCATTTTCTGTTTCTCCT
Organism: uncultured Eubacteriales bacterium; assembly: GCA_900546315.1. GTDB lineage: Bacteria > Bacillota > Clostridia > Oscillospirales > CAG-272 > Flemingiibacterium. The sequence continues at coordinate 1,638 of URCP01000081.1, read as the reverse complement.
GAATGATAACTGCGGCAGCCGTGTAAGTCAATTATAGCGTATTACGGAGAAAATGTCAATCACCTCATCAAATTATATGTCGTATACAGCCAAAAAAGCAATATCCGCGGCAAACTTATGTGAACTGTTCGTAACCTTGAACCATTATATCGTCCGTCAATTTTCAATCAAACCCCGGAGGTGCAAAAAAACTCCCCGGCGGGGAGTTTTTTTGCCTGCGGAAAACCTTTATTCACCGGCGACCGACATTCCGCGGACAAGTATATCCGGCGCGGCGATGTTCGTGTATCCGGGACGTCTGAGGTCGATCTCGCTTCCGATCGTGTCGATGCTCTTCAGAAGCTCAAAGAAGTTTCCCGCGACCGTGAAGGATTTGACCGGTCTGCCCTTCTTTCCGTCCTCGATCATGAATCCGGCGCTCTCGATCGAGAAGTCGCCCGTGACGGCGTTCGCTCCGGCGTGGAAGCCCTTCATCTCGGTGACATAGATGCCGTTTCCGACCTTCGCGAAGAGATCCTCGCGGGAGGTCTCGCCGGGCTTTATGTAGAAGACATAAGGCTTCGTGCTGATCGACGAGCCGACTCTCGCCGCGTTTCCGGTCGACTGAACGCCGTCCTTCTTCGCGCTCGAGAGATTGTAGAGGAGAGTTTTAAGCGTGCCGTCCTCGACGACGTTCTTCGTTCTGGTCGGGACGCCCTCGCCGTCGAAATTAATCTGCATCGTGTTTCCGGGATAGAACGGGTCGTCGACAATCGTCACGCTGTCGGCGGCGATCTTCTCACCGGTCCTGCCCTTCAGGAGCGACAGCCCCTTCTGCGCGTTCTCCGCGACAAAGACGCTGAAGAAGGTTGAGAGGATGCTTGAAGCCTCGCTCGTGTCGAAGATTATGTCGTACTTTCCGGTCTTGACAGCGCCCGCGCCGAGCTTTGCCTTCGCGCCGTCAACGACCTTCTTCGCGAGCTTTTCGCGGTCGAAGTTCTCGATGTTATTGAAGTCCATGTCGTAATCGAAGACCTTCTCCTTGCCGTCGTCGATAACGGCGAACATATACGCGAGAGTGTTTCCGACATGGTTCGACAGGTTGAGCCCCTTTGAGTTGCTGAGATATATCGTGCTCTCTCCGGCTTCCACCGCGCACTCAGTGCCGTCCGCGATCCGCTCGTCTGCGGCGTAGAGGGTGTTCCGGCAGTCCATGACGACCTTCTTGATCGTCGCGCCGTCCGGCATAGCGAACTCGTGCTTTTCGGTCGGGAGATAGTCCTCCGGCTTCGCGCCTCCGAAGATTATCGCCTCCTCGTCCTTCTCGGACACACCCGCGTTCTCGACCGCGCGGGCGACAAGAGCCTCGACCTCATCCTCGGTCAGAAGCTCGGTTGAGGCGTATCCGAGCTTGCCGCCCGACACGCACCTGAACATCAGCTTACCGCCAACGCTCGATGAAAACGACGAGATCTCGTCGCGGAAAGTCTCCGCGGAAATGCTTCCGTTCTCGATATAATAAAGCTCATACTCGTCGATTCCGGCGGCGTCCGCGGCGCGTTTCGCGGCGAGCTTCAAAGGTTCGAATTTATCTGACATTTTACGACCATACCTTTCGTACAAACTTACAGTTTTGAGGCGGTTTTGAAAGTCGGCTTG
>URCP01000080.1 GCA_900546315.1 uncultured Eubacteriales bacterium | reverse complement strand
TGCCTTATTGGGCTGCTTACCAAGTCTTGACGCTGCTGTATGTGTTATGCGTTTACACGGTTTATTTTTCGGAACTCAAAAACGGTACACTGAGTGTACCGTTTTTGTATTCACGCTGCCTTAATCCACAAACTCATAAACCGGTTCGCTCGACGTTCTCTGCGCCGGGTCATAGTAGTAGTAACCGGTCAGGTAATCCTTCCGTTCGCCGGAATTTATACTGGACAGTGCGAAGTCTATGCGCACGGTTCCGTCTTCCTCGTAATCGGCGTAATCTTTGATTTTCATTATGCGTACGTAGCGGGACAGGTCTTTTCCGCTGTCCTCCGCGATGTATTCGAACACTTCTTTGAACGGCAGGTAAAGCGTATGTCTTCCAATGCCGCCGATGTCGAACATGATCGGGTAGCTGAAGGGCGAGCCAACATATCCGCAGTTCATCGCGACAAAGCGGCTGTCCGGCGACCAGAGCACGTTGACTTTTTCCCAGCTCATGCCGGTGAAGGTTTTGAGTTCCTTTCCGGTTCCGTTTTCATAGACGCTTATAGACGGGTAGATGAGCTTTATGTCACCGTTCCACAAGGTTCCGGCGTATTCGGTGAGGTTCGAGTGCGCGACGAATGTGTATTGTCCGTCCGGGGAGACTACGGTCGGGTCGTATATCGACGGGTCGATCTGGTATTGTGCAACCATTATCATCCACGTGCGGAGGGCTTTTTTTGAATCGTCCTTCATTTTCGCGAGATAGGGGAGGGCGTCCTTACCGTAGGCGGTTATGACGTCGAAGTCTTCTTTGCAGAGGGTGATGTATTCGCCGATGGTTTGGGGCTTTTTGCCGGTTTCGTTTTTGACCTGCGTTATTTTGTCGATGGTTTTGTCGATGGTGTCGCACATGGCCTTGTACGCGGCTTTTTTGGCTTCGAGTTCCTTTCTCGCGGCGGCGATCAGCGAGCCTGAGATGAAGTTTGAGCGCGGTTCGGCGGCGTGGACTGCCATGCCGGTTGAGAGTGCGCCCGCGATCATTATCGCGGAGAGGATGCCAGCTGTGATCTTCTTTTTCATGATGATGCTCCTTTACGAACAATAACGGACATTCTGCCGTTTGGTGATAAGACGCTCTGTTTCGCGGAAAGTTCCATAAAAAGTGTGTTTTTTTGAAGCTTTTTGAAAGGGGTGCAGGGGAAAACTTTTTCTCCGAAAAAGTTTTCCCTTGCGGAATATTATCTCTTTGTCATTTCCTCATAAGGATCGACATTGTTCGCGAATACCGGTTTGATTCTGACTGTCCAGGAGAATTCCTTTTCGTTCAGCTGGTATACCGGGTCGAGGGAGGGGCCGCAGGAGTTTGAGCCTGAGCCGCTCTGGGCGTAGTCGATGCTCAGGACGGTTTCTTTCATCGGGATGAGCTCAAAGTCGTGAGCGGTGTTTGTGAGCTGCTCCGGGGAGAAGTGCATCGCGTTGAAGGAGAAGTCGTCGGTTCCGCTGGTGACGAGGAGTCCCTGACCCGCGACGGAGGAGACGATTGTCCATTTTGTTCCGTAGTGGGCGCTGTTTTCCTGCGGGCGGACGTAGTGCTCGAAGTTGTCTTTGACGGTTGTCGTGAATTCGCCCATACGCGCGGCGAGGTTCTTGTCCTGATAGGACTCGACCGGACCGTATCCGTAGTATCTGACGTTTTCGGTCATTTCGGGCATTGTCAGCTCGAGGCCGAAGCGCGGGAGGAACGGGGCTTTTTCGTTGACCTTTACGTCATAGGTGATTCTCAGCTCTCCGGTCGCGAAGACCACATACTTCACAGTCGCGCGGAGGATCGGTCTTGACGGAGCCGCGGCGAGGGAGATCTCGGACTCGACCACAGCGGTCTTTTCGTCGGCGGAGGCGAGGCGCGTCGAATAGCAGTGTACGGTCGCTTTGTCGAAGCCCATGCTCATCCACTGGTTCTTTATGTTGCGGTCGTTGTCCATCGGGGCACGCCACACGGTGAGCTTCGCGGGCTTTGTGAGGAGCTCTCTGCCGTTGTCACGGATGGACTTTATCTCGCCGTATGCCTTGTCGAAGGTGTAGACTGTCTCGTCGGCGGTTATCTCTATGTACCTGTCGCATTCAGCGGCGGTGATTGTCACGCCCGCCGGGATCGATTCGCAGGTGCAGGTTATCTCCGGCTTCTTCGATTCAACCGGTATCTGTACGAAACCGATCTCATAGCCGACGTCAGCCCACTCTGTTCTGCGGTTCTGACGGAACGAGAGGTTCAGGTAGTACCAGCCCTCGCCGTCAACCTTGTAGTCAAGGTCGAATTCCTTCTCTTCCTGCGGAGCGACGCCGAGAGCGCGGATCGTGCCGCCATAGACTTCCTTGCCGTTCTTTTCGAGCGACCAGACGAGGTTCACGTCGTCGAGCGACTTGAAGTAGCGGAGGTTCTTCACCGCTATCTTGCCGTTGGAGACAAGGCGGGCGCTCATCGGCTTGATTGCCTGCTTGAGCTCGAGAAGACCTGTGTGCGGGCGTCTGTCGGGGTAGACGAGACCGTCGACGCAGAAGTTGCCGTCGTTCGGGTAATCGCCGAAATCTCCGCCGTAGGTGTACCGATAGTTCAGATTGTCGTCGGTTATCGCCGTCGAGTGGTCGATGAACTCCCACACACAGCCGCCGAAGAAGCTGTCGTGCGAATATATCTGCTCCCAGTATTCCCTGAGATCGCCGGGGCCGTTGCCCATCGCGTGGCAGTACTCGCAGAGGAAGAGCGGCTGGGTGAACTTCTCGTCCTCACAGTAGTTCTTGCACCACTCGGGATTCGGGTACATATGGCTCTCGATGTCGACCGTCTCGGTGTCCTGTACGCCCTTCTGGTAGTCCTTGTGCGCGCCTTCGTAGTGTACGAGCCTTGAGAGGTCGCGGCTCTTTATGTACGCGCTCATCGCTTTGTGGTTGCGTCCGAAGCCGGACTCGTTTCCGAGCGACCAGAAGATCACCGACGCGTGGTTCTTGTCGCGCTCAAGCATTCTTCTCGCGCGGTCGACGTATGCCTCTGTCCACTCGGGGCTGTCGGAGAGCTGCGACCACGGGGCGTTCTCTATCCTGTCCCAGTCCCATCCGTAGCCGACGCCCATTCCGTGCGTCTCGATGTCCGACTCGTCGCAGACGTAAATTCCGTATCTGTCACAGAGAAGGGTAAGGCGCGGGTCGTTCGGGTAGTGCGAGGTTCTTATCATGTTGACGTTGTGAGCCTTCATGATCATCAGGTCGCGCTTCATGTGGTCGAGCGGGGTCGCGTGACCGAGCAGCGGGTGGCTGTCGTGGCGGTTGACGCCCTTCGCCTTGACCTTTTTGCCGTTTATGTAGACGACCTTGTCGATGACCTCGATCCGGCGGAAGCCTACAGGAATACAGATGATCTCACTGCCGCAGGTGAGGATGAGGTTATAGAGGTTCGGCTCCTCGTCGCTCCAGAGAAGCGGGGAGTCGATGTCCGCGTGAATATTCCCGTCTGAGACGACGCCCTCCGCGACGACCTTGCCGCAGGAGCACTCGAGGGAGTACGCGATGTCGGTCTTATCTGTTGTCGTTATCTCGACGTTAAGCTTGCCTTTTGTAAAGTCAATGTTCAGCGAAGGCTTCGCGAAGATATCTACTATGTGCACCGGGTCGCGGTAAAGCAGGTAGACCTCGCGGAAGATTCCGGAGGAGCGCCACATATCCTGATCCTCGAGGTAGGAGCCGTCGCACCACTTGAGGACGAGAACCTTTATGTTGTTTCTGCCGGCGCGGAGGTACTTCGTTATGTCGATTTCGCTCGTCATGTGCGAGACCTGGCTGTACGCCGCGAAGGTTCCGTTTATGTAGAGGTAGAAGCAGGAGTCGACGCCCTCAAAATTGATATAGATTTTCTTCGTGTCGAGAACGTTTGCCGGAACCGTGAAGTCGCGGCTGTAGAGACCGCAGGGGTTTTCGTTCGGGACGTGGGGCGGGTCTGTCGGGAAGGGATAGTTTACGTTGGTGTACTGTGGCTTGTCGTATTTCAGGGTGTTCTGCCAGTTCATGGGAACGGTGAGCTTGTCGGCGTCGTCCATCGTGAAATCCGGGGCGGTGAAGTCCGGCACGTCGGCTACAGAGCTGAAGAACTTGAAATCCCAGTCGCCGCAGAGGGATTTGAAGTATGCGCTCGCGGCGCGGTTGTCGTCCATCGCTTTTTCTTTTGTCTCGGCGGGGACGAAGTAGGAGCGGGGCTCTTCGCAGTTCACGTGAAGCGTTGCGGGGGACTCGTGGAATCCTTGCAGTTTGATCATGGTGTGCGTGTCCTTTCGTAAGTGTTATAAAGCTTTTTGAAGAGGGGTGCAGGGGAGGAACTTTTTCTCCGAAAAAGTTCTTCCCCTGCGAAACTAAGGTGTTTATCTGTTTATGGGATTACCGTTGCCACCCTTTGCGAGTTCGTCGACAGGGTTGAATCTGTGCGGGCAGTTCGTCGGGGTGGGGATTACGAGATCGGTCTTTGCCCAGCGGACGGCGTTGGTGATTATCTTCTGGACGTAGGGGTTGTGGAAAGCGCCGTAGGTTTCGTGGCCGGGCTGGAAGTAGAATACTTTGCCGACGCCGCGGAAGAAGGTGCAGCCGCTGCGGAAGATGTTGCCGTGCTCAAACCAGCTTGTGAAGACAAGCTCATCGGGCTGAGGGATGCGGAAGGGTTCGCCGTACATTTCCTCTATACCGAGGTCGAAGTACTCCGGGATACCCTGAGCTATCGGGTGCTGGGGCATGATGTTCCAGACGATTTCGCGCTGATCGTCGCCCCAGGAGAGCTGACCGGAGGTGCCGACTATGTTTCTGAAGGGCTTGGACATGTGGGCGGAGTGGAGACCTATGAAGCCCATGCCTTCGTTCCAGACGCGGTTTCTTACTTTCTCGGCGAGTTCGTCCTTTACTTCGTGGTGGCACATATGACCCCACCAGAGGAGGACGTCGGTGTCGTTCAGGAGGGAGTCCGGCAGACCCTGATCCGGGTCGTCGAGCGTTACGGCGCGGACTTCCATATCCTCGTTCTTGTCGAGAAATTCCTTGTTGGCGCCGTGGATGCCGTTCGGGTACATCGCTTTGGCGTCGGCGTCGGACTTTTCGTGGCGTCCTTCGTTCCATACTGTTACTTTGATCTTTTCAGCCATGATTTTTTACCTCTTTGATCATAATATGTTCGTTCATATTGCGGCGTCGTGCGTTCAGCGCGCGCGGGATTACCGCGTCTTGCCGCGGTCATTTTTCTGACCACATATATTATGACACAAAAATTCCCAAAAGTCAACCGGTTTTCTGAAAAAAGAAAAAATATTTTGTTATTCTGATGGTTGAAATTTACTCTCATATGTGGTATAATATATGAAGCAAGGGGGGAGCGGTCTGAAGAAGAGGTACCTGAAGAGTTTTACCGGGCGGCTTATAACTGCCGCTTTCTTCGCGGTTTTGCAGGTCGTTGTGTTCATGGCGGGCATCGCGGCGCTCGGGAACAGGTGGAACGCGGTCAGCGCGGTTTTCAATGTGCTCAGCGTCATTGTCGTCGTCGTCATAATAAACACGAGAAGAAACCCGGCATATAAGCTCGCGTGGGCGCTGCTGATACTCGGAATGCCGCTGTTCGGCGGGCTGATGTATTTCGTGGCGGCGCTGCAATCGTCGACTATAAGATTCAGAAAAAAGGCGGCATCGGCGAAGAAAATCATACGACCGTATATGAAGCAGAACCCGGCGATACTTGACGCGATGCGCGCAGAGAGCCGGACTAAGGCTAACCACGCGACTTATCTCGCGAATAAGGCGGACTATCCGGTCTACGCAAATACTACAGCTGTCTATTTCCCGAGCGGCGAGGATATGTTCGAGTGGCTGCTGCCGGAGTTTGAGCGGGCGAGAAAATTCATCTTCATTGAGTCTTTCATCATTCAGGAGGGGCTCATGTGGGACTCGATCTTCAAGGTGCTGATCAAGAAGGCGAGGGAAGGGGTCGACGTGCGCGTCATGTGGGACGGCGTCGGCTGCATGGGGACGCTGCCGAAGAACTACGACAAAACGCTCGAGGCGCTCGGGATAAAGACCTGCGTGTTCAACCCGTTCATGCCGATCGCGACGGTCATACAGAATAACCGCGACCACAGAAAGATCATAGTCATCGACGGTCTGACCGGTCTCACCGGCGGCGTCAACCTCGCCGACGAGTATATAAACGCCTACGACCGCTTCGGACACTGGAAGGACTCCGCGATACTGCTGCGCGGGGACGCGGTGATGAGCATGACCATGACTTTCCTCGAGTCGTGGTATATGTATAAGCCCGCGGATCCGGATCCCGGACGGTTCATATACAGACCTCTGCCGAACGATTTCGCGTACCCGGCGGGGGCGGAGGGTTATGTCCAGCCTTACGCGGACACTCCGCTTGACGGCGAGTGCGTCGGTGAGCTTGTGTATTTCAACCTCATCAACAAGGCGAAGGATTATATCTGGCTGACCACCCCGTACCTGATACCCGACAACGAGCTTGTGACGGCGCTCTGCTTCGCGGCTAAGAGCGGAATCGACGTGAGAATCATCACTCCGCACATACCGGATAAATGGTACGTCTTCGAGGTGACAAGGTCGTTCTACGGCGAGCTTATCGACAGCGGGGTGAAAATATATGAGTACACGCCGGGATTCATCCACGGGAAGATCTGCGTGTCGGACGACTCGATCGCGGTCGTCGGGTCGATAAATCTCGATTACAGGAGTCTCTATCTGCATTTCGAGGACGCGGCGCTCATCTACGACTGCCCGGCGGTCGCGGACGTGAAGCGGGATTTCATGGACACCATGTCGCGTTCCGAGGAGATAACGAAAGAGAAATACCTGAAGATGCGGAAGAGGAGCGGGCTTTTAATGAGCGTCCTGCGGGTCCTCGCGCCGCTGTTCTGAAATACTGAAATAACGGACAAAAACTATGGATAAAAAATACAGGCGTCTGCTGTCGAATACCGCGATACTGGCGCTCGGGACGATTGGCTCGAAGCTGCTCGTTTTCCTTTTATTGCCGCTCTACACGCGGTGCCTGACAAAAGCGGAATACGGTATATCCGACATCATCACGCAGAGCGCGAACTTTCTTATGCCGATAATGTCGCTCGGAATCAGCGACGCGGTGTTCAGGTACACGCTCGACAAGACGGTCGACAGACGAAAAGTGCTGACGACCGGTTTCTTCGTCAATATCGCCTGCGCGGCGGTGATTCTCGCGGTCTATCCTCTGCTGGGTTCCATCGCGTATTTCGACGGGTATATGTGGCTCATCATTCTCTATACCTTCGTCGCGAATATTCACTCGCTCTTCGCTCAGTATGTGCGGGCGCGGGGGATGACGACGCTTTTCGCGGTGCAGGGGATACTCGCTACCGCTATAACTGTCACGCTGAATATTCTGTTTCTCGTCGTGTTCAGGTTCGGCGTCACCGGTTATGTGCTCAGTATCGTCATTGCGGACGCTGCCATGGCGCTGTTCATGACAGCTGTAGTACGGCTTGACTATGCGATACGGCCGAGGTTTTTTGATCGGGTGCTGACGAAAAGGATGCTCCGGTACTGCGTGCCTCTGATGCCGACGACGGTGTTCTGGTGGGTGACGAACGTGTCCGACCGGTACATGATAAAGGGCATGATAGGCGACGACGTGAACGGGCTTTACAGCGCGGCGTTCAGGATACCGACGATGCTGATACTGCTGTCCGGAATATTCATCGAGGCGTGGCAGTTCTCGGCGATATCCGAGAGGGACGAGAGCACGAAAAGGGCGCACGCCGCCTTCTTCGGCAAGGTTTTTGACAGCTATCAGGGACTGCTGTTCATTTCGGGCGCGGGGCTTATCGCGTTCTCGAAGATCTTCTCGCGGATACTCTTCGCGGAGGATTATTACACGGCGTGGATGTATATGCCGATACTGATCATCGCGACGGTTTATTCGGGGCTTGTGACCTTCATGGGCAGCGTGTATCTCGTTGATAAGAAGAGCGTTCAGTCGCTCGTGACCTCGATGATCGGCGCGGGAATCAACGTCATACTGAACCTGATCCTGATACCGACAGAGCTCGGGGCGATCGGTGCCGCCATCGCGACGTTTTTCTCGTATTTTGTAGTGTTCATCATACGCGCGAAGGACACAAGACACCTGATCAGGTTCCCGCTCCACACACGCAAGCTCGCCGTCAACACGATCATCCTGAGTGTACAGGCGGTGACAATGATGTCGGACGCCCCCGGCTGGATACTGACGCAGGTACTCGGGATAATGATAATCTTCGCGCTGAACGCCTCACCGATAATCGCGGGGATTCTGAAGGTGCTGAAAAGGTTATAGGATATGAAAAAGGACGTCCGGGGATGGGCGTCCTTTTCAGAAGAAGCGTAGGAGTTGTATGTAGCTTGTGTTGTCTGAGGCGGAGAGACGGGTGTCAAACTTATGGAATCTGTTGCTGTCATTCTGATAAAAATTCAGCAAAGCCGGTTTGTCTTCACATTCAAGATATACCACGCCGCCGCCGACCATCCGCTGTACAGTTTTAAGGAACTCGATAACACAGTTCATCAGAGTATTTCCGTCGGGCGGACAGCATTCGATATCCGGATTGAGGTTTTTTCCGAACTGCGCGATCAAAAATGCCGAAACAGTATATTTACCGGTAGCTTCATCGATCTCTGCGAACCTTGAGAGTTTTTTCTTTGACGATGCCGAAAGGCTGTCAGCGGATATATCAATTGCTTTATGTGTCAGTGTAAATATCGCGATAATCTTCCCATTGTCTCCGATAAGAAAATAGGTTATTGAAATTTTCTTTTTCGCGAAGTCTATCGATTTGTTTCTTACAAAATCTTCAATCTCAGGATTTATCGGGCAGGAAAATTCGGACAGCAGTTGTCCTACCTTTTCTTCTCCTAAAGTTTCAATAAGGCGAAGTATGTTCTGTATTGAAAAGTCATTATTCATTTCTTAAACCTGTTCGCGAATATTTTTCTGATTTCCTCCGGATCGTCGACATACCTTATACCGGTCGGATTCTCCGGTTTGTGGTTCTTCATATCAGCCTCCGATGCCTCAAACGCGGCGATTAACGCCTCCGCTTTCTTCGGGTCGGTTATCCTGACGTTCGTAAATATGCTTGATGTCGCCATGTTATCACCTCCGATAATATTATATCACATCATGATCTGTTTGTCAATAGCATACTACACAATAACAAAAAGGGGAAGTATCACCTACCTCCCCCAATATGGCTGGTTTTTCTGTTGTCCGCCAACGCTCCGGCTCAAAGTCCGGTATTGCTTCGGGTTTTTCTGTCGCCCGCCGACGCTCCGGTCCGTACGCCCGGCATTAGTTTCGGATTTTCGGTGCCAACCGCACCCGGCGTTCGATGCCGCCGTCAGGATATCCCTATCCTATCTATAGTATACACCAAACCGCCCGGATTGTCAACCATATCTGCGCGCCATTCACAGGTAATACTGTAAATTATTTATGAACAGCGTCCTTACGGCAGTTCCTTTATCGTCTCCAGCGTCTTCGCGAGCTTCTCCTCAGCCGCGGGCTTCCAGGTCGCCATGTAGGACGCCCAGTCGGACTCAAGATCGGATACTCTCTGCTTGAACGTGTTCTGCGGGTCGTTTATCGCCATCGTGAACGAGGTCGCGAAGCTGAACGTGACAGAAGACTTGATGAGATCAAACATCTGCGAGGTCTCGTCGTCTCTCGAATACTTCACCTTAAGCGCCGTCTCAAAGTACGCCGGGCTCACCTGACGGTAGCTCTCCGACGCGAAGCACTCAAGCACAGCCGCCGACATATCAGCGTTGTTCGCCGTCACCGGGATGCAGAAGCTCGAATAGGTCGCTCTCGCCGTCGTTCTGTAATCCTTCTGCGCCGTGTCATACTTCGGGAACGGGATTACGCCGTAGTCGAACACGCTTATGTCACGATACACCGACGTGTCCTTGAACTCTCCGGTGCAGAACAGCACGTTGCCCGCCTTGAAAGCGTCCGAATAATCCGTCGCGTCCTTGTCCAGCGTCGCGAACTCGTTGTTGTCCTTGAACAGCGACACGAGCTTATCAACCGCGTTAACAACCTTCTCGGAATCAAAGACCACCTTTGACGGCAGACCCTCGCTGTCTCTCTCGAGCACCTGGAGGTTGAACGAGTCGATAAAGCCGTACAGCTGATTGTAGCTTCCGGTCGCGAAGCCCAGCCTGTCCTCGGGTCCCTTCTTGTCGTCGCCGTTCAGATCCTGATACACTCCGGTCGTCAGCTCGACTGCCTTGTCTATCGTCCACTCGCCGCTGTTCACTATCTCATAGAGATCCGGTACCTGGAAATCCTCGCACAGCTTCTTGTTGTAGAACACGCACATCATGCCGTTTATCAGACCGAGAGACGCGTCGCCCGACGCGAAATACAGCCTGTCGTCAACCGCCAGCTCGTCGAGCAGTCCCTTCGCCCACCACGGCTTCTCGAAATCGAGATATTGCAGCTTGTTCAGGTTCGTCAGCAGTCCGTCAAGCGTCAGGGTCGCCAGCTGATTCGACAGCACGGCGCAGATATCGTACGCTCCGTCGCCCGCCAGGACGCTCTGCTTTATCGCTCCGTTGAAGTTGTCGCGGTCTCCCCACTCTCCGGGCATGGTTATGAAGTTCAGCTTCACGCCGAGCCTCTCCTCAACCTTGTTGTTGCGGCTCACGAGCGCGTCGTCCACGATGTCGCCTGTCGCCTCCTCGACGAAGAACTCAGTGTCCGCCTTTGCCTCGCGGATGAGCATACTGACCTCAGCGCCGCCGAACTTCGCGTCAGCGGGTATCTCGTCCTTCAGGAAGCCGTGTGAGTCGAGGTTTGTGTCAACCGCCTCGGTTGTTGTCTCGCCGGAGGATGCCGTCGTGTCGTTGTTCGTCCCGCTCCCGTCTCCGCCGCAGGACGCGAGGGATGCCGCCGCCATTGACGCCAGCAGGAGCAGTGATATGAGTTTCTTGTTCATGGGTATTTGTCTCCTTTATATTATTGTTTATAGTATACAAAAATGTTATGCCGCTTCCATCATATTTGCGATAGTATTTGAACAAACTGTGAAGCTCCAACTCAGCCTTTACTTTATATACGCCCCGTAGCCTCTGAGCTTCTCCCTCAGCTCGTCCGTATCTATATCATGTACGCTGATATCATTCTTCGCGCAGATCGCCGCGGCGAGTCCCGCCGCCTCTCCGGTTGTGAAGCAGTTCGGCATCACTCTCACCGAGCCGAGTATCCGTCTGTCGCAGTCTATCATTCTCCCGGCGACGAGCAGGTTGTCGAAGCCCTCCGGCGTCAGGCATCTGTAGGGGATTCCATGCGATTCTCCCTTGCCGAACCTCGCGCAGAAGGTGTTTTCGGCGATACCCGATTCCTTCATCCTCTGCTTTTCCTTCTCTGTTTTATGAACGTCGAGGTAGTAGCAGTTGCGGGATATCTCATCCCTGAAGGTCGCCCTTGACAGGTAATCCTCCGCCGTCAGCCTGTAGCGGCAGACTATCCTTCTCGACTCACGTATGCCCATCAGCGGCGCGGTCGCCAGCAGGAAGGAATTTCCGAACGCCTCCGGATAGTACTCTCTCAGCGCCTGTGTGACCTCTCTCGCTTTCCTTCTTCCGAGGATATAAGCCTTTGACAGCGACTCCGGGTTGATCGGGTTGAACGGGGGAAGATGACCGGCGTTGAAGCCCACGGCTCCGTTTCCTATCTTGTTGTTGCAGAAGTGCGGGTCGGTCACGTCCGGATATTTCGCGTCGTCAACTATCCTGAATATCGGGGACGCCGGGTTCCCGTTGTGCAGCCTTATGCCTTTCAAGTACGTCTCGTCGTTCACGCCGCCGATTTCGAAGCAGTGGGTCGCCATCTGAACCTCGGTCGGGTCGTTGTCCACGCCCAGCTCAAACTTCGCTCCGGCATACGCCGCGAGGTCTCCGTCGCCTGTGCAGTCTACCCATATCTTCGCCTGATACGCTGTCAGTCCGGACTTGTTCGTCACGATTACAGTTCCTACTTTACCGGGCTCCTGATCCACCGCCGATACGGTTGTGCCGAAGAGAACGTCAACCTTTCCCTCAGTCATCAGGTCATCGTATAAGTGCTTCATCGTCTCCGGGTTTATCGGCACCCAGTTGACCATCTTCGGGTCGACGAACCTTGTCTCGTCCTTGCCCGCCATCAGCATTCTCTCCGCGATTCCTCCGTAGACGATTCTCTCACCGTCCGAGTAGGGGCACCACGCGGGGACCATTCCCATCGTGCTCATTCCGCCGAGAGCCCCGGTCGCCTCTAAAAGAAGCACCTTCGCGCCCTCACGCGCCGCCGAGTACGCCGCCGCGACGCCTGCCGGTCCGCCGCCCGCGACGATAACGTCATAGCTGTCGTCAAGGCTGACGCTTCTCGGTCTTATTGTGTATTCCATCAGTATTCACACTCCTGTGCGTTTGTCTTTACTTCTATTTTATCACATCCTGACGCGATATGCTATCCAAAATGAAACTAAAAATACGCGAAATCAAACTTTTTGACAAAAGCGTTAACCATCGTCTGTGCCAACTTCCGCCCTCCGGCATAATATGTAATGTATCAAAGAGAAAGGATGGTACCGGCTATGAATGATAACGAACGCTGCTCCTGCCGCGGCAGAAACGATACCTCAACCCTCCGTGGCGACACGACGCTGACAAGATGCGGAGGCAACGGCACACAGATCGGGAACGGAAGCGTCCTCATCGACGTGAATCAGGTCTTCGACTCCTGCCGCGACCGCGACTGCTTCGAGGACACGAGGGTCTTCCTCGACGAGGCGTCGCAGGCTCTCATCGAGCACACCGGTCAGGTACGCACACGAACCGCCGAGATCTGCTCGTCCTCTATAAGCGTAGACCCTGTACAGCTCAGCCGCGGGTTCTTCCGCGTCACCGTCAGGTATTATGTGAGACTCGAGTGCGAGGCTTGCGTATGCCCCGGCAAGACCCAGTGCTTTGAGGGCTTGGCTGTCTGCGAAAAGTCTGTCGTGCTTTACGGCGGCGAGGGCGAAGTCAGGATCTTCCGTTCAAACGAGGCGTCCGACAGCTTCTGCTCCGTACCCTGCGACGGCGAAATGAGCACCAACAACCCGACCGCTGTAGTGGAGGTCGCGGAGCCCGTGATACTCGGAACAAGAGTCGTCGAACCGCACGAGTGCCACTGCTGCTGCTGCCGCTGCTGCGGTGAGATACCCGAAAGGCTCAGCGACCGCATAGGAAACGGACTTGTCGACGGCGGACAGAGATACCTCGCGGTCTCGCTCGGCTTCTTCTCGGTCATAAGGCTTGAGAGACCCGAACAGTACCTCATCAGCGCATCCGAGTCCAGCGTCCCCGAAAAGGAATGCGAACAGACCGCCGAATCCAGCCCCTGCGAAGCCTTCAACCGCATGGCTTTCCCGATAGAGGAATTCGCCCCCGGACGGAGAGTCACCGGTCAGAGCGGCTGCGGGTGCGGGTGCGGGAATATGTGACACAGGTCACACATGACGACGTGACATAGGTCACGCGACATAAAAATGGGCTGCCACGCTTTGTGACAGCCCTTATCCTTTGTTTGTTTGTGAAAAATGTTGGTATGTGGTACAACCCCGTAGGGGCGGCCCAATGTGGCCCGCGTAAAAAGGGTTTTTATAAAATTAACCCCATTTTTTTTGGCTTTGTGAAGTGGCGGCGCCCCCATGGGACCCC
>URCP01000079.1 GCA_900546315.1 uncultured Eubacteriales bacterium | reverse complement strand
CCGTTCTGATGAACCCGAAGCTCTCGCCGATCTCAAGTCTGATTCCGAAGCGGTCAATCTCCGCTCCGCTTATGATCTGACCGTTGATGTTGTAATTTTTCGCGGTGTCGACCGCCGGATATATCACAAGCGCGTTCTGCGGCGGAGTTTTTATGAAAGTCAGTATCTTTATGGCGGACATATCCCGGTCGCAATATTCAAACGAGGTGATCTCCTTTGTGTCGGTAATGATCATGCAATCGGCGTTCAGGAAGAATCCGCGGTCGCGCTTGTACTCCGAGATATGCTTCGCGAGGCGGTCCAGAACCCCATCTGTCAGCTTTGTCATGTCGCAGCTTATTCCAAGCGGACTTGCGCTGAGGAATCCCTTGATCCATGAATAAGCGAGGCTCGCGACGTTTCCCCATACCGCGTCGCAGGTCGTGAGGAGCTTATCCGTCTTGTTCCCTCCGTAAACGGGGCTGAAATCGGTCAGGGAGCGGATCGTCGCCCATTTTTCAATCCACTGCGGAGGCATCCTCAGCATTGTGTCCTTGTATATCCTGATCCCGTCGAACGCTGACTGATTGTCTGAGAGCCAGAAGCTGTCAAAAAGGAATCCGTTTGCCAGCTGCATTCTCATTCCGCCTGATGCGCAGTTTTCAAGGTAGATGTCAGGGTGCGCGCTTCTCAGCTCTTTTATGAATTTCTCATACCCGCGGTAATAGCTGATAAACGCGTCACAATACGGGTCGTCAGAGATATCCGCGTTGAAATCGAACTTGATGAAATCTATCATGTATCGCTTTATACGGTCGTTCAGAAGATCAAGGATATGCTCGCGTGCCTCAGGCTTCGAGAAGTCCACGAAATACTGTCCTCCGTATCCGATGTAGTAATCCCTGTTAAGGTTTACTGACTCTGACGCCTTTGTGGCGCGCTCGATCTCAAACCACAGTCCGAATTTCATCCCGAGCGAGTGGATGATATCGGAGAATTCCCTCATGCGTCCGGAGAAACCGCCGCTTTGATTCTCCTTCCAGTCGCCGACACTGTTCCACCAGCTCATCGCGTCGGCAAACCATCCGGCGTCAACCACGAAATACTCCGCGCCGATCCTCGACGCGATGACCGCCTTATCACGCAGAGAATCGAATGTGAACGAGTCGAAATTTGAGAGCCACGTGTTGTATATGACCGGCATTGTCCGTCTCGGCGCGATGTCATCCATGTATCTGTGCAGCTTGTGGCAGTCGAGATCGGTTTTGTTCCGGAATCCGAAATAGATTATCTCAGAGAGTCCGGCATTCTCGCCCGGAGCGAGACTCAGATTGAAATTGTCCGCGTCAGATCCGATAACGACTTCCACCTCGCTTTTTCCGCCGCCGATGTTGCGGCGTCTTACGCTTATTTCCCACGAAAGGACCGCCGTAAGATGAAAAACGATTCCGCGGCTGCTCTGAGTGTTCCATAGCGCGATAATGGGGAGGCACCTTCAATTGTTCTGACGCCGCTGACCTTTGAATATACTCCGGTCACGAGCGGCTGCCACACGCCGGAACTCTCGTGCAACCAGTTGTTGAACTGTGTGTAGACCCCATAATCACCGTCCGGGAGGATGAATTTTGATTTTGCCGCGGAAAGGCTTACGGGTTTCTTCGAGATATTGCGGACGGAATCCTTTCGTGTATACACGCCGTCGCCATTCACCCGTGTTTCGGACACGAGCCTCAGCTTATCCGATCCGAACGAGAACACGGAATCATCCTGTATCCATTCGAAGCCGCCGTTTCCGGGGCACCTTACTTCGAAGAAATCGTAACAGTGCCGTGTCCAGAATTCGTTCATCAGTTTTTTTGTTATCATGAGTTTGTCTCCTTTTACCGGATTTGTTATGTGCGAAAGGAATTGTAATTATATAGTGTAGAAAATTCATATATTATGTATATACTTGTAAATATATACTATCCATTATGCCGATTTGACAATCCGGATGATCGCGCCGATTGACGAAAATGAAAGGAACCGCTGGTATGTCGCTGACGATTGATAACGAAAAGCTCACAAAGCTCATCATGTCACTTTATAATCTCGTCCATGTAAGGATCGTTGTGTTCGATGAGAATTTCCATGAGGTGTTCGCCATACCGCGGAAATACGGAGCGTTATGTGAATCGATCAACGGCGTTCCGAAAATGCGCGAGGCATGCGATCACTGCGCCGAGATGATGTGCCGCAAATGCGCCGCCCGCGGCAGTCTGATAGTCGATACCTGTCATATGGGTCTTACGGAGGCGGTCGCGCCGATATTTGAGAACGGGGCGATCATCGGGTATCTGATGTATGGACAGTTCACAAATCAAAGAGATCGTAACGCGCTTCTGAAAACGGTGACCGGAAACGGAGTAAAGTCCGGCATCCCGACGGATGATTTCGCGCGGAGTCTTGAATTTGTTCAGTATAAGGACGATGATGAAATAACCGGCATCTCCGAGATCATCTATGTGTTCGCCAAATATGTTTACCTTGAAAATATCGTCTCCAGCAAGAAGGATGGGATTGCGTTCCGTATACTCGAATACATAGATAACAATCTTGATAAGGATCTTTCGAGCAGCGCGCTGTGTGACGCCTTTTCGGTATCGCGTTCGAATCTGTACAAAATACTGTCTCCCTATATATCGGGCGGTATCGCGGATCATGTCATGAATAAGCGCATCGAGCGCGCGAAATATCTTTTGTGGCACACCGAGTATTCCGCCAGTGAGATATCTTACATGATCGGGTATTATGATGTCAATTACTTCAAGAGAGTTTTCAGTACAAAGGTCGGAACTTCGACATACACGTACCGTATGGAACATCTTATCCGTACAGAAGATACGAAGAGTGAATGACCCGACACGGATTGAGTCAGCGTCGTTATATCAATTATAGCATATGAGACCGTCAAATGTAAGCGTAAAATCGTCCGTGTAACGGTAATATCGTCCGCGGCAGGTCTGATCCGCGCGCTTACGGCCGGAATGGCGACCGAACCCGTCTCATCAGAATATAAAAAACAAAGCGGCTCAGCCACGATCATTTCGCAGGTAAGATTACGCTTGTGACAATAAAACCACGCGTCGGACAACAGTCCGACGCGCGGCAAAAAAGACAATATTTAGGTGAACTTATCAGAACTTTACCACTTCTCAGCCAGCAAGAACTCCCTCAGATGTACAATCCGAATCCCGTTCTCGATTCCGGTGTCCATTTCGTTCAGCGTGACGACATACTTCGGATAGTGATCCCTGACCTCCATCAGATTCCCGACCTCACGGTCCGAACCCGCTGGAATCTGCACACAGACCTGAACATAGATCCGCTCATCGCGGCGTATAGCGACGAAATCAATCTCTTTAGTGTCGTTCTTTCCGATATAAACATTATATCCGCGGCGTTTCAGTTCGAGAAACACGATATTCTCGATCGCGCCGTCAAGCATCTTACGGTTGTATCCGAGCAGCGCGTATTTCAGGGAAACGTCGGAAAGATAATATTTTTCCTGCGTCTTGAGTACGCTCTTGCCCTGAAGGTCGTAGCGTTCGCATGGATAGATTATGAACGCCTGCTCAAGCCAGCGGATATAGTTGTAGATGCTCTCGACCGAGACTTTTCGCTTCTCGCTTTTAAGGAAGCTTGAGATTGAATTCGCCGAAAAGGTTTTGCCCATATTCTCAATGATATACTTCACGACGCGGTCGAAAAGATCCTGACGGTTTATCCGGTGACGCTTCA
Organism: uncultured Eubacteriales bacterium; assembly: GCA_900546315.1. Taxonomy (GTDB): domain Bacteria; phylum Bacillota; class Clostridia; order Oscillospirales; family CAG-272; genus Flemingiibacterium. Next base: position 10,151 of record URCP01000079.1, on the reverse strand, counting down.
CAATATCGCGCGAGATCACGGTGTGATAGATTCCGTTCACGATCTGATACGCCGACTGCTCGTCGAAGTCGCTGAGCGCGATTATCGGAAAGCCGCCGAAGCGGATGTATTCGTCCAAAAGCTCGTTCTGTGATAGATTACTTCCTGCCTTGAAATCGAGATATTCCCTGAACGAGAGCGTGAAGACCGAAATCTGCACATAACGTCCGGTAAGGTAGGTCGAGATTTCGCTTGACATCAGCTTCGAGTTTGAACCGGTTACGTATATATCGGCGCGTCCGGATTCAAGCAGACTGTTGACCGCTTTTTCCCAGCCGTCTATCTCCTGTATCTCATCGAGCAGCAGATAGCAGCGCGGACGGTCGCCCATAGCCGCGATCAGCTCGTCATACATCTGCTTTGCGCTCAGGTCTTCCGGAATGTCCATTTCGGTGTACCGCTTTGCAATTATACTATCAGCTGGAACGCCGACGCGGATCAGCTCATCATGGAGCATTTCGAAGATAGTCGACTTTCCGCACCGTCTGACGCCGGACAGGATTTTGACAAGCGGTTTGTCGATAAATGGAGTTATCTCCCCGATATAATCGGGACGATTTATCATGTTATCATCTCCTCTCTTTGAGATTATACCATAAAGATTTCTGAATGTCAAGAGATTTTTCTTGTCAGAACATAAAAACTTTCTGATTTCCCGATGTATTTAATGATTTATTATATTTTCAACCGTTTTTGGTGTTGATATTCAAAGAAATCCAGGAGCTGAAAGCTCACCGTCGCTTTTGAAGCGAAAAAATACTATCGTGCCTACAATTCAGACACGATATGGATGATATATCTTAGGGATGAGCTGGATAATTGGAGTTTTCACGCGAAAAAGGCTTGAATTTATGGGCTTTTTCGCGTGAAAACAACCTTAAATCAGCGTTTCCTTAATTATGGTCAGCCGATCTCTGAGATTGCTGCCCTGCCGCGCGGGGTGGCATACTGAATCGATTTCAGTGAATCAGCTCAGCGTCCGTTTTTTTCATTTTCATATTCATACCGGTATCTGTTCGGCGAGACCGAGTACCTTTCCCTGAAAACCCTCGAAAAGTACTCCTGTGAGGAGAATCCGCAGCGGGCGGCTATTTCCTTTATCGACATATCGGTGGTCTTCAGGAAAACCACGGCATGGTTCAGGCGCAGCCTCTGTATATACTCTCCGAAGTGCATTCCGACGCGCCTCTCAAAATATGTCCCGATATAATTCTCCGACAGACCGACAACCTTCGCGAGACTCGCTTTCGTTATCTTCTCGCCATAGTGCCGCTCTATATAATCGGTGATGATATTCAGATATTTCGCGTCCGGGCGCTCACCGCCAGCCCCGCCGCGGTCAAGCGCGGAGATCATGGTCAGAAGTATCCGCTCAACAATATTCTTCGACATAAGCCCGCTAAACTCATCCTCCGCGCCCTGTATCTCACCGAGCCGCCTCACCTCATTCACGCAGATCTCCGCGTCCTCTTCTGTGAGAAATCCTGAATACGGCGCGCTGAACCTGTTCAGTGCATCGATTATCACTCCGTCCGGCAGCTCCGGGCGGAATTTTATATTGTAGATCTCGAACTGAATCAATGGATCAAGCGCGTATTTATGGTACTCGCCCGGTTTCATAATGAAGAAATACCTCCGGTCGACCTTGTACGGGACCGAATCGATATAATGCAGTCCGGAGCCGTTCATGAAAATCTCTATCTCAAAGAAGTCATGATAACAATATGTATCCGAGTTCGGGTAATCGTCATTCGGAAACCATTTTGAAAAATCGCATGACACACTCCTTCCATTAAGATACGCGACGCTGGTCTGAAACAGCTTCATCCGGATACCTCCGTTTGTTTTGATGGATTATTACAGAAATTGATTGTTTTGTGCAGATCATCAATATTGAATCAGGGTTTTTGGTATGGTATAATTAGTATAGCAACAATAAATGTCAGACAGTTGCAAACAATCTTAATAAATGGTAAATTATTGATTTTCAAAAGATTGTCTGATAAGCAATATATCAGCAATCAAGGAAGCACTGATTTATTAATCCTGAAAGGAAACCAGATACCGTGGAAAACTCAATACGTGTCGCTTATGAAAACTGGATGCCGCGTGAGCGGTTCGACGAGCTGCTCGGAATGCTCGGAAAACACCGGTGCGGCATAACAATGATCGCGCTGTTCACATCGGCGGTTCACTCTCCCCTGACCCTCGATGAGCTGAGCCGCCGCGCGGAGATAATGCGGGAGCGGATGATGTCCGCGAGAGCCGCCGGATTCTCCGCCGGGATAAACATTCTTGCGACAATCGGACATCACTCTGAGGATCTCGCTCACTCCCCTCTCGGTCTCGGATACCGCAACATGACCGGTATGGACGGAAGCGTCTGCGAAGGCTGCTACTGCATGAACGACGGAAAATACATCTCGGGATACATAGACCCGGCGTATCAGACGCTCGTCGCGGCAGAACCGGATTTCATCTGGATCGACGACGACGTGAGGTCCGGTCACATGGGAAGCGGATACGGCTGCTTCTGCGACGGCTGTGTTGACCTGTTCAACCGTGAGAACGGCACCTCATTCGACCGCGAGAGCCTGAAAAAGGAACTCGACGGTCGGAATATGGACATCAGGCGACGCTGGCTGAAACACAACAGCGACTCGATGGTAAGACTCGTCGGACACATCGCGCGTACGGTGAGATCGCTGAATCCGGGAATTCAGCTCGGGCATATGATCGGTGACAACTATATGGAGGGCATAAACGTTTACGCTCTGAACGACGCGCTCTCTGAAAACGGAAAATATGAGATATTCTTCAGACCCGGAGGCGGCGCTTACTCGGACGCCAACTATCAGGATATTCTCTACAAGGCGTGGGAAATCGCCGGTCAGGTCTCGCTGCTGCCGCCTTACGTGAAGCTCATACACTCGGAAGTCGAGAACTTCCCGTACCAGCTTCTCAAGAAAACCCCGCTCTCGACCGCCTGCGAGGGACTTATGTACATCCAGAGCGGCTGCTCCGGCGCGGCGTTCAATATGCTGCCGTCCGAGACCGGCGAGCCGATAACGAATATTCTGCCCCACCTCAAAGAAATCGACAGGCATATCCCGATTTACAACGCGCTTGAGGAGCACACGCGCGGACTCAGCGTACACGGCATCCACTCATCGTGGAGACCGGACAATTTCCTGTATACTCCGGCTGGCGACTGGGGAAATATGCGCGGATGGCACAGCACAAAGTTCTGCCAGTATGGCCGTGAGCTTCTTTCGGCGGGTCTTCCCGAGTGCTTCAGACCAGACTGCGCCGAGGTGTTCCTGCTGACCGAAAACTCCGCCGAGGGGTATACGGATGACGAATTGAAGAAAATCCTGTCCGGCGGGGTGTATGTCGGCGCTTCCGCCGCCGCGTACCTGACCGGGCGCGGGTTCGGGAAGTATCTCGGCTTTGACACCGGGAGAGACATTCCGGTCGACGCGAGAGAGGAATATGTCAATCATGAGATGAACCGCGGCATCACAGGCTGTCGGCGCAACTGCCGTCAGGCGTTCAACCATGGCGAGAGTCATGAGCTCATACCGCTTGACGATAAGTGCGAAATTCTGAGTCGGCTTGTCGATTATCACGACAGGGTGCTCGCCGGGGCGTGCACCGGACTTTATGAGAACGAGCTCGGCGGGCGCGTGTGCGTCTCGACATATTACCCATTTGACTGGGTTTCCGACTATCCTAAAACAGTGCAGCTGAAACGCATATTCAGATATCTCTCACGCGACACACTGCCCGCTTATGTCGACAGTTATACAAAATTGCGGTGCATAGTCTTCACCGACGGAAAGCGCGTCGTTCCGACAATCTGCAACACGACAAACGACGCAGAGACAGACGTCCGTGTCGCGATCCGAACGGAATCTGACACAGCGGTGTTCTATGGTACCGACGGAAGTCCGGTGACGCACCGGAGCGTTTACGCCGACGGGGCGTACAGAATGTTCGACATCGACAGGATAGACCCGTTCGAGACGGTTTTTCTGGAGTGTGAGTGATGTCAGATAAACTGGATATGGAGCAGCTGCTTTCACATCATGACCTCGTTTTCGCGTCGCCGGTGTGCGACCCGACATACGGACTGCCGCTCGGCGACGGCGACGCGGGAGCGCTCGTGTGGTTTCTCGAGGATCGGCTCGTGATCGAGCTCGGAAAGACCGATCTCTGGGACAACGCGTCGGAGTGCTCCGGAACGGTGATAACCGAGTCTGGCGAGGATCTCACGACCTGCCGTGGGGGTGCCAGGCTGACGCTCGACCTCGGTTGTCCTGCTTTCGGGAATATATATCAGGATGACTTTGAGGCGAGACTGAGGCTTCACGACGCGATTGCGAGCATAAGGAGCAGGACACCGTTCTGCGGCACTGACATGAAGATCTTCTCATCCAGAGAGAACCGTGTGACTGTGGTCGAGGCGGATATCTCATATAACGAGGATATCCCGGCGGCGATAAAGCTCGAGCGTTGGGGCAGCAGGACGTTTTCATACTGGTATTCGCGGTTCTGCTCCGGAACGCCGACCGGGCTCACCGGAACCGGCACTGATATCAGGGACGGATGCGCGCTCGTCACGCAGAGAATGAACGGCGGATGCTTCACGGCGGCGTTACTGCCCGTGTGCGGTGCGGAACATATATTGTCCGTCAGGGGTTCACACGCTGTCGGCTGTGATTTTTCCGCCGCTTCCCGGCTGAGACTCACACTGTACATGACTGTCACGGTCGGGAAGGACGCGGATGAGAGCGAAAACGCCGCGGTCAGACTCCTGTCAGACGCCGTGGCGAAGGGCTTCGAAGCAATATACGACAAGCACGCGGAAGAGTGGCGCGGCTTCTGGGAGAAGTCATACGTCAGCCTGCCGGAGGATCAGGATTATATTGAGAATCTGTGGTATCTTAATCTTTACTACGCCAACTGCTCGATGAGGGGAACGTATCCGGCACACTTCTGCAACGGGATATGGAGCTTTTACCACGATTTTGTCCCGTGGAACAGCTATTTTCATTACAATATGCAGCTTGCGGCATTTCCTCTTGACGTGGCGAATCACCCGGAACTCATGAACACATACTGTGATTTCAGGTCTCGTCAGCTTCCGGTCGCGAAGGAATACGCGGAAAAGCACAAACACACCCGCGGAGCGTTCTAAACCGACGTCTGCGACTGCTTCGGACGGAACTCAGATAACACGAGGGACAACTGCACCTGCGGGTCGCAGATCGCGATGATGCTTTACAGACATTATCAGTTCACAGGCGACGAAGAATTTCTCCGCGAAAAAGCTCTGCCCGTCATGCGAGAGACGGCGCTCTTCTATCTCGATAAATTCGTGAAGGAGGAGGACGGGAAGTATCATATCCACGGAACACAGTGCTACGAGGGCTCGCCGCTGTTTGACGACAGCATAACCGACCACGCTATGCTGCGCGCGCTCTTCACGGCGCTCGGGGAAGTCATGGAAGAGGAAGAATACCGCCCTTACCGTGAGGTGCTCGACAATATCGCGCCTTATATGGTGACGGATATGTATGACGATGAGACAAAAGACGGCGTCTTCACACGTGGAATCGGAAAAGGACTGCCTGCGCGTGGGAACAAGGTGCTCTCGGTCGGTCTGAAGGACGGCGTGAAATTCCGCAGAACCTTCGGAGACCCTGCGAACGACTACTACGGTTTTCCGGACACGGAGATGGCTCCGCTGTTTCCTTCCGGGAATGTCGGCATAAAGGACAGCGGCAGCGATGTCTTCGATATGATATACAACAGTCTCTGTCTTCATCACCCGGTCATCCCGCCGGACGGGAGCGACGGACGGGATAATCCGGACGGCATCTGCATGGGCTGGTGTATGCTCCCGATATATCTCGCGCGGATGGGGATGAGCGGTCTTCTGAAGACAGTGCTCGACGACACGGCGTCAACGTGGATCGTCTACCCGAACGGCTTCGGGAACTACGGTCCATATGAGGACGTCGGGACCGGCGTCATAGGCATACGCTCGAGATGGGCGAAGAACACCCTGACAAATCTCGCGACAGGCGAGAAGAGCGAGGCGTTTCAGTGGAATTTCAGGCACTTCGACTACGAGACGCTCCCGATAATCGCGACGGCAGTCAATGAAATGCTCGTACAGAGCCATGACGGCACGGTGCGGCTCTTCCCCGCGGTGCGACGGGAGGAAAGATATAATTTCTCGCTCGCCGCGGCGGGAGGATTCATGATTGACGCTGAATATTCGGATGGCTCATGCGACGTCAGAATACGAGCCACACGCGGCGGGTGTCTCAGGCTCGCGATTGACAACGTGGACTCCGTGCCGGCTTTCACTCTTAACGGATGTCCAATCCGGGTAAGGCATAACGGCGAACTGTTCATTACTGATATGAGCGCTGGAGACGAGCTTGGCGTGAAAAACGAAAATGGGAATTTTTCAGGTTTACGCGCCTATACCCGGAACGACGGGCTGAAAAAAATCGGTAACTCGGTACTCGGCACAGGAAAAGAGTATCGATAACCATAAAAAATGAAAGGTATGGTGAAAAATGAAAACAAGAAAAACAATCCTGTCGATGGCACTTATCACCGCGCTGTCAATGACCATTGCCGCGTGCGGAAATGGTTCCGCGCCGATAAATACGGACGGCATCTCGTCCGATGACGGCTCCGTGACGACCGCGCCGGCGGATGGACTCTCGTTCATTCCGGAAGGAACGAACTACAACGGCGAAGAGGTAAAGATCATGTACGCCCACGTGCTGATGAGCGATTCGGAGAACGAGGTCACGTACACTCCGGACGAGCTCGACGGCGACATCATCTCGGACGCTGTATATAAACGCACGACTATGGCGGAGGAAAAGCTCGGCGTTAAAATCACGAGCGAGCACCTTAAGGATTACGGAACCCTTCCAAAAGTCATCGAACAGAGCATCATGGCGGACGACAATCGCTTCGACGCTGTAGTCGGCAGACTTCAGGTCATGGTAACAGCGTCCTCTAACGGTCATCTCTTGAACCTGAAGAACATAAAAACGCTCGACCTCTCGAACCAATGGTGGGACCCGAATGTAAACGACTGTATGGATTTCGGCGGCGTGCAGAATATCGCTTCCGGTGACATAAATTACTGCGACGACTATTCGATCAATGTCATCTTCTTCAACAAGAAGCTGTTTGAGGCGTATGGCATAGAGGAACCCTACCAGCTCGTCAGGGACGGAACGTGGACGTTCGACAAGCTGCTCGAAATGCAGAATGACGCGGCTGTGGACCTGAACGGCGACGGAAAGTATGATGAAAATGATGAGTACGGCATGGTCTCCTCCAATCTTTATGTTGTCCAGATGCTCGTCGGTTTCGGAAACAAGGTCGTTATCCGCGATAATGATGAAGTGGTCATGAACAGGTCGCAGAAGATCATCGAGCAGGCTATTGAGGTTGTTGACAAAGCCGCAAAAAGGGATAACAACTCGGTAATTATCGAGGAAAGAAAGATGGGCTATGAAAAAGGCGACGCGCTTTTCCCGAACGGTCAGACAAGAATGTACCTCGCGCCTATGGGACAGATGCTTAAATATCGTCAGACAATGGAAGACCCGTTCGGGGTGCTTCCGATACCTAAATATGATGAGTCTCAGGATAATTACTACTCGGCGGTAAACCAATACTGGGCGTCCTGTGTGAGCGTTCCGCTGAACTGCAAGGATACAGACAGAATCGGATATGTGCTCGAAACTATGGGGTATTATTCTCCGGAAACGGTAACCAAAGCGGTCATTGAGAAGTCGATCATCGGCAAGGCGACACGCGATGAGGAGACCGGAGAAATGCTTGAGCTGATATTCAAGAGCAAGGTCTTTGATCCGGGACTCGTCTACGAATGGGGCGCCAACAGATTCTGGTATGATATCGGTGACGCCGGAAAGAGCGATATCATCATGTCACGCCTTGAAAAGAAGTATGATAATATCAACGCCAGGATCAGCGAATCCATCGCCGGCATAAAGAGTCAGCAGTAAACATGACACTGGCGCACAATAACAATGCCAGAAGAATTGTATTTTTAATTATCCACATTTCGGCAAAATGCGGGACGGTCAATGACCGCCCCGCAAAGTTAGATCAGCCGTTGTAGATAAAGAGTTCCGTCACCTTAGCTGTCACGGTCGGCATGATCGTCGTGTTGAAGAGCGTATAGAGTCGGCGAGCGGGAGCGCGCCGATTACAACCGCGATGAGGATATTTATGCCGGTATCGACATAGCCTGAGGTTTCGGTTTCCTCCCCAAACCCCACTTTCCACTTCCTGATCCTCCGGCTTTCTTGGATTTCATCAAATTCCATTTTTCACGATGATTTTTTGAGTTGTGGTTGGGAGTTGGGGTTCACTATAGCATATCGCCGTCAGACGATCTCAGCGTTACTGAGATCGACGTCTGTCAGGCGCTTCATGAAATGTACTTTTTCGCGTGAAAACTCCAGCTATTCAGTGTTTTCCTAATCAATTCTGATTTTTATAATTGCCTTCTTTAATAAAGACGTACTTCTTCCATATAAAGCAGGCAGATGGGCGTCCTCCGGAAACACAACACAGAACTCACCCTCGGATAAAACAAATCTGTTCATATTGCCGCTCAGCAGTATATAGTCTTTTTCATGGTCATATACCGTGACCGGAGACAACGTACTCGTATCTGCATATCCGAATCCTTCCTCTCCGCAAATCACATAGTGAATATCAAGATAATCCCTGTGAGCCTCAAGAACTGTCTCATCGTTGCTTATATTGGTGTCAATCTCGACAATACTGCCTTTGAATCCTTCAAACTCAAAATCGTGTGGTTGCGTATTTTTATTCAGTGTTCTCAAAAACTCAAACGCAGATCCGAGATTATTTTGAACGCTGAAGTACCTGTCAGCGTTCCTGATGTTGCTGGTTATCATTTTTTATGACCATACCTTTCCGCTGTGCTACAAGGTACAAAAGGGAATGAAAAAATTTGTACCTTCACACAACATTAAAAAACGTGTTAAAATATTGCTTGAGGAAACAGATACACCACAGAGTACGTGGAGGTGAGTGGGCACAGCAAAAGCTGAACCGCATTTTTATGTTTACCGACTGCTCTTTCAAGCACAAATTTGTGGGACTGTGAATCCCGTAGACTTATCTTTGGAGAGACTAACTATTCGTTTTTCAGTGAGCCGTCAGTCAATGTCTGTTTTCTCAAATACATATGAGAGGACGGTATTATGCTCAAAATCTTTTACCCCATATGTTGCGGTTGGGATGTACACAAAGACTTTGTTTGCGCAACTAAAAACGGGGTTACCACCTACAAAAACCATCGCTTTTCAACCTATACAAAAGGTCTCCGTGAGCTGTTATCCTGGCTTTTGGCAAACAACTGTAAGGACATTTGTATGGAATCCACGGGAAAGCATTTGATCCCCGTTTACAATATCCTCGAAGCCGATTGCAAAATTGTTTTGACACACCACAAATACGTCAAAGCAATTCGCGGCAAGAAAACCGACAAGAAAGACGCCAAATGGATAGCGGATCTCTTTAAGTATGATCTTGCTTCAGGCAGCTTTATTCCCCCCGCGGGTATCCGTCAGCTTCGGGATTTGGTTCGTTATCATACAAAACTCGCGAATTATACCACAGGCGAAAAGAGTTGAATCTGCAATCGCTCATTCTGTCCATAGCAGAGAAATATACGCTGGAAATCGAACTTATCTGTACTGTTCCGGGATTGGCTGCATTCTCCGCTATTTCTGTAATTGGCGAGATTGGTACGGATATGTCAGTATTTCCAACATCCAAGCATCTTTGCTCCTGGGCTGGATTGACTCCTCAAAACAACCAGAGCGCCGGGAAAAAGAAGACAACTTGTATCAGCCGTGCCGGTGCTTACATTAAACCGTTATTGGTTCAATGCGCTCTGGCTGCTGTCAAGAGCAGAAAGAATCATCCGGAAATTTAAGTTCCGAAAAATAAACCGTGTAAACGCATAACACATACAGCAGCGTCAAGACTTGGTAAGCAGCCCAATAAGG
>URCP01000078.1 GCA_900546315.1 uncultured Eubacteriales bacterium | reverse complement strand
TTGGGGCCCCCCTTGGGGCCCCGGCGCCTCCCAATCCCAAAAAAATTGGGGGTTAGGCCACATTTTCCGTTTTGGGGGGGCCCACAATGGGGCCCCCCTACGGGGTGCGGTGCGAACGGGGAAGATTGTGCGCATGGGAAGGTTGTGTGAACGGTGAACGGTCTCGCGAATGCCCGGATATCGGCGTCAATCCTCGCGGTTCAATTCCTTCAATGCTTCTTTCACGGTGTATCGTTTGGTGTCAGGGTCGCGAATAAGCGCCTCAGTTTCCTCCATCGCGGCGAGCGTTTCGGCATCCGGTTGCCCTCCCAATAGCGGGAGAAATTCAGGGGCGAGGGCGTCGTATTCCTTTTTGAAGTCCGGATTTTTCATCAGTTCCGCGAGATAATCATTGAAGTTCGTCATGTTATCTGTCCTCCCTGAAATAAGATTTCCCGAGCCCCGCCGGAGCCTGATACTCCTTCTTCTTTCTCGCCGTTATGACAATCAGCACGACAATCGTCATAATATACGGCATCATATCGAGAAACTGCGAGGCGATGGTGATTTTATGCCCGAACAGCGGGAAGGAGAGGTTCTGAATCTTGAGCCCCAGCGCGCGCATTGCGCCGAAGAAGTACGCGCCGAATATCGCCTTGAGCGGGTCCCAAGTCGCGAAGATGACAAGCGCGACGGCTATCCATCCCGAACCGGCGGTCATCTCCTCCTGCCACCTCGGCACGAAGACAAGCGACAGATAAGCGCCGCCCATGCCGCACAGGAAGCCGCCAGCCAGAATGTGGACGTACTTGTAAGCCGTGATGTTGATGCCCGAAGCGTCCGCCGCGCCGGGGTTCTCGCCGATCATCCTCATGCACAGACCCGGCTTCGTGAAGCGCAGGTAGACGAACAGAATCACCGCGAGCACAATCGAAATATAGACGTAAACGCTCTGGTTGAACAGCATATTGCCGACGACCGGAATGTCGCCGAGCACCGGAATTTTGACGCTCGCGAGCGGCTTCGACACACTTGCCGGAAGGTTCGCCTGCGTCATCTCCTGCCCGAGAAAGCTCGAGAGACCGGTTCCGAATATTGTCAGCACAAGTCCGGTGACGACATGATTGCCCATGAACGTGACGGTTATGACAGCGTAAATGAGCGCCAGAAGCGCTCCCGCGAGCCCAGCCGCGAGAATGGCGAGCACAGGATTCCCGGTTTTAACTCCGGCGGTGAAGCCCATGCACGCGCCCATAAGCATCATTCCCTCGACGCCGAGGTTCGTGTGTCCGACCTTCTCGTTGAGAATCCCGCCGAGAGTGCCGAAAAGTATCGGCGTGCCCATCTGCACCGACGTCTGTAGAAACAGTGAGAGCTGATTTGTGAAGTCCATCAGACGTTCTCCTTTCCGCGCTTTACACGCACAATACGATAGCTTGTGAAGAATTCGCTCGCCAGGACGAAGAACAGTATCACGCCCTGAATGACCTCGGACACCGAAGCCGGAACCGACATCGCGACCTGCAAATACGAGCCGCCCTGAAGCAGCACCGCGAACAGAAAGCTCGAAACAAGTATCATCGGAGCGGACAATTTCGCGAGCCAAGCCGTTATGATAGCCGTGAACCCGAGCCCGGCGGAGATATCGTTAGCGAGACGTCCTTCGTTGCCGGTCGCCTGAATCATGCCGGCAAGTCCGCATATGCCGCCGCTTATCAGCACGGCGAGAATGAGAATCTTCGTGACGTTCATCCCGGCGTATTTCGCGGTCTGCGGGTTTTCGCCGAGCACCTGTATCTCGAAGCCGAACTTCGTGTACTTCATCAGCACAAACACCAGAACGACAAGCACGAGCGCGATAATCCAGCCGATATGCACCCCGAAGACCTTCGGAAGGGAGGAGTTCGACGTGAACTTGTAAATCTTCGGCATATTGCGCTCAGCGGGGTCCTTCCACGGACCGTACTGGAGGTAGGTTATCCACTTGACGGCGATATAGTTCATCATCAGCGTGACAAGCGTCTCGGAGGTCTCGAGCTTCGACTTCAGAAGAGCCGGAATCAGCGCCCAGATACCGCCGCCGACAATCGCCGCGAGCATCATAACGGGAATCATCACAATACCGGGAGTGCTGTCCGGGAACTTAAGCCATACGAATGTCGCCGCGAACGCGCCCATGTAGAACTGCCCCTCAGCGCCGATGTTCCAGAACTTCATCCTGAACGCGACCGACACGCCGAGCGACATTATAAGAAGCGGGATACATTTCGAGACGGTGGCTGTTATGTTGTACCTCGAGCCGAGCGCGCCCTTTATCATCTTGAAATAAACGGTGAAGGGGTTGTACCCGAGCGCCGCCATCATGACCCCCGACGCGACGAGAGCGAGGACGATTGTCCCGACCCGGAGAAGAATCTCCTGCTTTTTCGTGAGCCCCTGTTGTTTCTGTATTCTGAGCATCAGAGAGACGCCTCCGTTTCCTGCGATTTGTGCCCGAGCATGAGCATTCCGAGCTGTTCCTTGGTAGCTTTACGTGCATCGAGTATGTCCATTATCCTGCCTGCGTGTAAGACCATTATCCGGTCGCAGAGACCTAACAGCACGTCGAGGTCTTCACCGATGAACAGCACGCCGACGCCCTTTTTCTTCTGTTCGTTCAGTATGTCGTAGATGAGGTAGGAAGCGCCGATGTCGAGCCCGCGCACCGGGTACGCCGTGATGAGAAGGTCAGGGTTGAGGTTTATCTCTCTTCCGAGGAGAACCTTCTGAATGTTGCCGCCTGACAATTTCTTGACGATGTGGTACGGAGAAGGTGTCGCGACCTCGAGCTTCTCGATGATATCGTCGGCGACCTTGCGTCCTTCGGTTCTGTCCATCATGACGCCGGGGAGGTTCTGGTAGGACTTGAGCATGACGTTGTCGATGATTGACATTTCGCCGACAAGACCCATTCCGAGCCGGTCCTCTGGGACGAAGGACATTGTTATGCCGCGCTTTATGATGTCGCGCGGAGTGAGTGAGCGTATGCTTTCGCCCTTGAATATGATGTCGCCCGAAACGGCTCTGTCAAGCCCGGCGATAGTCTCGCAGAGCTCCTTCTGTCCGCTTCCCGCGATACCGGCAACGCCGAGGATTTCCCCGCCTGAGAGACTGAACGAGACGTCGTCGAGAGCCTTGAGCCGCTGACCGTCGAGGACTGTGAGATTCTTCACGTCAAGGAGCGGCTTGCCGTCCGCCGGGAGAGGTTCGTCGCGTTCGATGTCGAGGGATATCGGTCTTCCCACCATGAGTTCGGTGAGCTCGCGCGCGTTTGTGTCGGCGGTGTTTATAGTCCCGACCGAGCGACCTTTGCGCAGGATGGTACACCTGTCAGATATTTCCAGTACCTCGGCGAGTTTGTGAGTGATGATGATGATAGAGCAGCCCTGTTTCTTCATACCGCGAAGGATGTCGAACAGCACGCGGATTTCCTGAGGAGTGAGGACGGCGGTCGGCTCGTCGAGAATGAGTATTTTCGCGCCGCGGCAGAGAACCTTGAGGATTTCGCAGGTCTGCTTTTCGGAGACGGACATATTGTAGACCTTTTTGTCGGGATCGAGGTTAAGCCCGTATCTGTCCTCGATTTCGCGGATTCTGGCGGTCATTTTCCTGCCGCTGGTGAAGAAGCCGTCCGAGAGCTTGTCTGTGCCGTTCGCGATGATGTTCTCCTTGGCGGTGAGGACGTCGACGAGTTTGAAGTGTTGGTGGACCATGCCGATACCGGCGCGGATGGAATCCTTTGGGGAGGAGAAAGTGACCGGTTTGCCGAAGAGCTCGATTGATCCGGCGTCGGGGCTGTAGATTCCGGAGAGGATGTTCATGAGTGTTGATTTGCCGGAGCCGTTTTCGCCGAGGAGGGCGTGGATCTCACCGGTTTTCACCTCGAAGTTTATGTCCTTGTTGGCGTTTATGCTGCCGAAGGACTTGCAAATCCCGCGCAGCCTGACACATATATCGTCCATATCGTTTACCCGCAATCTTCAGAAAATAGATAAATATATTATACCACAAAAAGGGGGTAATAGTCAATGGTTTCGGCCGGATTTTGAGGGGAATTATCGAACGAAGTCGAAGTGAAAGAGAGGAGGGTTTTTCAGCATTTTGACCGCAAATCCGATCGCGAACGAAAAGAGACCGCCCGAGGGACGGTCTTTTTGTATATACTTACGCTTTTCCGCCGTTTGAGCGGCGCTTTTTTATGACGATTCGTCTGGCGATTGGTTTTGAGTCAGCGCGATTCCGGCGTTCTTCTTCCTGTTCGCGGAGCCACTTTTCGTAGAGTTCGTTGGTGAGCGGCGGGTCGAAGAGCTTGAATTCGGAGAGCATTTTCTGGATTTCGGGGTCTGGGTGTTCGAGGGGTTCGTCGGAGCAGATGAAGCCGTGGTCACGGAGGGCTTCTACTACGGATTTATCGAAATCTATGTCTGGTCTTAATCCTATCATGTGGTGATACCTCCTGAAAAATAATGGTGGATTTGATGCAATCGTTCTTGAAAACGCATATTTGTGAGTGGACGAAGGGAATGTTGAATTCGTCAGGCAATGGTCCGTTTTCGAGAAATGACGCGCGTGGGTTGCTGAATGGCGCGACAAGAACATCAATGTTTGCGTTGACGTGGAGCCAATCGAAGAAGGTGCAGCGAAGATTGGCGATGTATTTGTTTTTGGGGAATGCGGCTTCGAATATTTTCCGGTCAGAGCTGTTGATGAAACGGTAATAGAGTCCGGCGACATAGTTGTAGTCTTTCAGCCGCCGCATATCCAGAAGATTCTCAGATTCGATTTCCGAAAAGAGAATACATGGATTTTCGATTTTCACTCCGAATTTGTTTGTTGGGTTGTTGCCCCACCAAACGGCGAGGTCTGGGTCCGTGAAGAAGTATACGCCGTTGCCGAGCCAGTGTTCTTCGCTTCTCGAGAAGCTGAATCCGTTTGTGATTATGCTGTCCGCGAGGGCTTTGTCGGTCGCGTGGAACCCGATGATCTTTTCCATAGTGAGAACTCCGATACAAAGAATTACAGGACGTCTATTGTTATTATATCATCATACTATGAACCCCGTACAAACTTATTGTAAACAAAAAACGCACCATCAAAAAATGGAGCGCAAAACTGAATGTATAAAGTTTTATGAAAGGGGTGTGGGGAAAACTTTTTTTCAAAAAAGTTTCCCCCACGTTCTCTTAGCCTATAGTACCGATAACGCCATCAACGAACCAGTCGAAAGCCTGGAGTTCGGCGTCGGACATGCTCTTGCCTGCTTCGACTCTGACTTTGCCTTCGTTGTCTTTGAGTTCTCCGGAGAAGATGACGAGGGAGCCGTCTTCGATCTTCGCTTTAGCTGCGTCAACGGCCTCCTGCGTGCCTGCTACATTGTTGGAGGTGAGGGTGTCGAGGGAGACCATGCCGTCCTTGAGTCCGCCCCAGTAGGATTTGGGCTGCCAGGTGCCGTTCATGATGGATTCGACGTCGTTCTTGTAGAAGACGTCCCAGTGGAAGAGGGGAGCGGTGAGGTACGCGGTCGGAGCTGCGTCCGGGGTGGAGCTGTTGTAGCCGATTGCCTTCACGCCTTTTTCTTCAGCGGCGATCTGGGGAGCGGTGGAGTCGGCGTGCTGAGCTATGAGGTCGCAGCCGGAGTTGATGAGTTCGAGGGCGGTTGCCTTTTCGATGGTCACGTCGAACCAGGTGTTGGTCCACTTGACGGTGACGGTGGCGTTCGGGTTGACGCTTCTGACGCCGAGGGTGAAGGCGTTGATTCCGCGGATGACTTCGGGGATCTGCATTGCGGCGACGTAGCCGATTTTGCCTGTGGGGGAGTTCATTGCGGCGACGATGCCCGCGAGGTATCTTGCCTCGTATGCTCTACCCATGTAGTTTTCGGTGTTTTCGGACTGGATGTAGCCGGTGGCGTGGCCGAAGTAGACGTTCGGGTAATCCTTCGCTACCTTTTCGACCCATTCGCCGTGACCGAAGGAGGTCGCGTAGATTACGTTGTAGCCTTCGTCGCAGAGCTGGCGGAGGGTTGCTTCGCATTCGGCGCTTTCGGGGACGTTCTCGACATAGGTGGTTTCGATGCCCATTTCCTCGAGAGCCTTTCTGCCCTGGTCGTGCGCGTAGGAATAGCCGAGGTCTCCGATGGTTCCGACATAGAGGAACGCGACCTTGAGGTCTTCCTTCTTGATCGCCTGAAGGCTTCCGCTCTGACTGCCGCAGCCGGTGAAGCATACGAGAGCGAGCATCAGGATGGCGATAGTCGCCGCGATGATTCTTTTCATGGTGTTTCTCCTTAAAATTCATAAGCGGAGAGTTTTACCCCCCGCGAGATTTGATAACGAACACATTATAACACAGTTTTCCCGTCCTGTCAAGCACCCGGTAAAGGATTTTTGAACTACAGGTAAATTTTTGTAGATACGTTCAGTTTATATGTCAAAATCGACGCGCCGTTCGGACAGGATTCACAATCCCCTGAAATCCGCGCTTTTTCGTCGTACAAAACGAAGAATCATGCCGTGTTTTGCCGCCGTGTGGTTGTGCAGTATTCATGAAATCTTAAAATCTTTGCGAAAGGTGTTTCAAATCCGGGAAAAGTGTGCTATAATAGATGTGATGGAAATCCGCGCGCCGGAGGCGGGGGCGCGCCGATAAGTATACCGCCAAAAGGACGCCGTGGTCGTGCGCGGCGAGTTTACCGGAGGAAAGAGTAGTAATGAACGATACACACCAGAGCGATTTAAGAGTCATAGCCATGCGCGGATGCGAGGATATGGTCGATCAGATCGACTATTACCTGAAGGATTGGCACGAGACGACCGAGACCTTCAGGGCGGAGGTCGATCTCCCGAGATTCGGTTCGGGCGAGGCGAAGGGGCATATACTTCAGTCGATGCGCGGACATGACGTCTATATCATCAGCGATTGCTTCAATTACGGTGTAACCTACAATATGTACGGCATGCAGGTGCCGATGAGCCCGGACGATCACTTCCAGGACCTGAAGCGCGTTATAGGCGCTATAGGCGGCAAAGCGAGAAGAATCTCGGTCATAATGCCGATGCTCTACGAGGGCAGACAGCACAAGCGCACCGCGCGTGAGTCGCTCGACTGCGCGCTGGCTCCCCAGGAGCTTGTCAACATGGGGGTCGCGAACATAATCACCTTTGACGCGCATGACTCGAGAGTCCAGAACGCGATCCCGCTCGCCGGCTTTGATAACGTCAGGTGCACTTACCAGATGATAAAGTCGCTCTGCCGCAACGTTCCGGACATAAAGCTCGACCGTGACCATCTCGCAGTCGTCAGCCCGGATGAGGGCGGAATGGGCCGCTGCATGTACTATTCGTCGGTGCTGGGGCTTGATCTCGGTATGTTCTACAAGCGTCGCAACTACGCCGTCGTCGTTGACGGAACCAACCCGATCGAGGCGCACGAGTATCTCGGACGCGACCTGCACGGCAAGGACGCAATCGTCGTCGACGACATGATTTCCTCCGGCGGCTCGATAATCGACGTCGCGAACCAGCTGAAGTCCCGCGGAGCGGAGAGAATCTTCGTGTTCGCCACCTTCGGTCTCTTCTGCAACGGCCTCGATAAGTTCGACAAGGAGTACGAGAAGGGCACCTTCGACAAGATCTTCACGACAAACCTCATCTACCGCCCCGAGGAGCTGAAGAAGCGCCCGTGGTACGCCGAGGTCAATATGTGCAAGTACATCTCCTACATCATAGACACCCTCAACAAGGACACGTCGATCAGCGACCTGCTGAACCCCGTGACGAGAATCCACAACTTCGTCGACCGCAGAAACGCGGAGCTCGCGAAGGCTGAGAACAACTAAAAAACCGGACCGTGGAGAAATCCGCGGTCCTTTTGATATGCGGTTAAACGAGCCCCTGATAATAGAGGTCAATGAGCGTCCCGATATCCTGCGCGACGGGCTCCGGCGAGCGCTCGGGGGTGAGGACATAGATTCCGGGGCGGTAGCATACGACGCTGTTGTCCGGCTGTTCATCGGCGGCTATATACCCGTAGTATTTCTTCGGGAAGTCGCTTTTGGCGATTATGAGGATATTCTTCGCGTCCGGAGGTTCGTCGTTGCTTCGGGCGAGGCGGTTCGCGCGGACAAGCAGGTTCAGGTTCAGAAGGAAGACTCCGTCGCCTTCCATCTCGAGGAGCAGCTGTCTTTCCTCTTCCGGGAAATCGGCGCCGAGGTCGTTCGCGGTCGACATGACACGCCCGATAGGCGCGGGAGGGGCGATGTTCATCCAGGGGTTGTCTTTCTGATACTTCAAAAGGATTTCACGATACATGGGATTTACCAGCCTTTCAGAATGAGATAGTATCCGTGTCGTTCGGAATGTTGGGATAAAGGCAATAACGCGCATTCAATTTATTCAATTATAACACATATTCCGAAATAATACAAGCGATAAAACGACAATATTACAAAAATGTTACAATTGGCGATGCGAGGGTAATGGGAAACATATAACGTTATCCGGACGTACAAACGCTTTTGTTGGTGTCGCACAAAATCGAATAATACCACGCGAACGAACATATAACACCACCAAACAAATACCCGCAAAACATCACCGGATGTACAAACCCCGTAGGGGCGCCCAATTGTGGCCCCCCGTCGGTGGCGGCGCACAAAAAAAACGCCAACCTAAATTTTTGAAACGGGCGCCCAATAGGGGCCCCCACCAGCGGAGAGGACCAAAAAAACGAGATATAAGCAAAAAGAGAGGACGCCAACCATATGACATCCTCTTTTCTTTATTTTGTGAGCTTGATAAGATACCTGTCGTCCGCGAAGCCGCTCGCGTTGTAGAGCACCACAATATCGTCGACGCTGACGCCCTGTTTCGCGAGGTAGGTGTCAACGAAGGTCCCCACACCCATGTTGAAGCTGCGCAGGTCGAGCAGGATTATCCGCTCGTAATGGTTCGCGAGGAGCGGGAGCATGCAGTGCGAATAGGAGTCCTTGACGAGGAGGAGCGTTCTGCCATTCTTTACACTTGTCGTGACATCGACTATCGCGTCGTTTCCGCCGAGGAAATATCCGTACTTGTCGCGCGTCTGAAGCTTTTCGTCGGCGTAGAGCGTTTCGGTCTCCTTCTCGCCGAGATTGTAGGTGAGCGAGACTGCCGGCTGATTCTTCGACTCAAACTTCTCGAGTGTGTCGCGGGTGTCCGAGAGACCGACCTTCGCGATTATTGTGCCGTAAAACTCGTCGGAAAGCGTTGTTCTCACGATTTCGTCCTCGCCCAGAGGCTCAAAGCCGAGCGATTCGGCAAGCGAAGTGTAAGCGAGATACGCGCCGTAGGTGGTCCAGTGATGGTCGGTTCTGTAGTAGACGTAGTCATTCTCGTGCGCCGAGAGAACGTCCCTGACGTCGACGAAATTCCCGTCGGACGCCGCTTTCAGCCGGTCGATATAGCCGTTTTCGTCCCAGACCGGCGCGTTCTTCGGGAGTTTGTCCGCCATTATCGAGAGAGCGGTCGGGGCTATCAGGACGCGGACGTTGTGCGTTCCCTTCATATTCTCCGCGAACTGCGAGAGATACCCGATGTTGCGTTCGGACACCTCTTTGTCGGGGGAGACGTTTTCGATGTAGTAGTGGTCGTCCGCGAAATAGACGCCGTTCGATTCGCGCTTGCCGATGAGCCTTTCGATGTCGGTCTTGACGGCGATCCACCTGTCCCGCGCGACGAACTGGTCGGTGATGAAAGTCTCGTAGCCCTTCTCAAACGTGCCGTCGAAGATGGTTTTCACCGATATCTCAGGCATCTGCGCGAGCTCTCGGTTTTCGGTCTCGGAGGATTTTTTCACGGGATTCACCATGCTGGCGATTGTCAGCGAGCCGATCAGGGCGCAGAAAACTATCGTTGTTATTTTGTTTGTCTTCATGCCGCCCTCCTAAAATCTGAAATACAGGAACGGATTGTAGGTCGCGTCCACAAGGTATGCCGTCGAGATGAGTATGACCGCCGCGAAGACGACATTCTGAACGACCGCCGATAACGGCTTCTCACCGAGCCTGTCAACAAGCGAGTTACCCAGTTTTGCCGGGATGTCAGTCGACGCGAGCGCCAGTATCACGAGAAGTATTATATTTGTCGAGAGCAGATAGAGCGAAGTCTTGTCATAAAGCGCGCCGCCCGCGCCGAACATTGCGCCGATGTATCCTGTGACCGACTTCATGTCGTCGAGCGCGAAGATCACCCAGCTTATGATGACGAAGAACATCGTGTAGATATGCCCGACGATGGCGGGGGCTTTTTTCAGCGCCTTCAGTAAGAACATCTTCTCGATTATCAGGAGAACGCCGAAATACGCGCCCCAGAGGACGAAGGTCCAGTTCGCGCCGTGCCAGAGACCGGTCAGGAGCCAGACGACACAGATGTTGCGTATCTGCTTCGCGAAGCCTTTGCGGTTGCCGCCGAGGGGGATGTAGACGTAGTCGCGGAACCACGAGCCGAGAGAGATGTGCCACCTGCGCCAGAATTCGGTGATGCTTTTTGACATATAGGGGTAGTCGAAGTTTTCGAGGAACCTGAACCCGAGCATGTTTCCGAGCCCGATCGCCATGTCTGAGTAGCCGGAGAAGTCGAAGTAGATCTGGAAAGTGTAGGCGAGTATGCCTATCCAAGCCGTGAGGACGGGGAGGGAGGACATATCCATTACTTTTATCGTGTCCCAGATGACGCCCGCGCTGTTGGCGAGGAGGACTTTCTTTCCGAGCCCGGCGGTGAAGCGCTTGATGCCGTAGGCGAACTTGTCGGTGTCCTCATGTCGGCAGTTCAGCTGGTCGGCGACCGTCTTGTAGGCGACGATGGGTCCGGCGATGAGCTGCGGGAAGAGCGCTACGTATGCGCCGAAGGAGATGATGTTTTTCTGTGGTTCGGCGTCGCCGCGGTAGACGTCTATCGTGTAGGACATGGTCTGAAATGTGTAGAATGAGATGCCGATCGGGAGCGCGACGCCGGTGAGGGGCAGGGTGGTTCCGATGAGCGAGTTGACGGTTCCCGCGAGGAAGTCGTAGTATTTGAAGAACCCGAGGAGCGCCAGATTGATGATCATCGAGGACGCGACGACCAGCTTAGCCGCGCGCGTGTTTCCGGCAGCCTTGTAGTGTGCCACGAGCAGTCCGTGCGTGTAATCGACAAGCGTCGAGAATATCATGAGTACGACATATACGGGCTCGCCCCACGCGTAGAATATGAGGCTGACGACGAAGAGCAGAAGGTTGCGCAGTTTTTTCGGGCAGATAAAGTAGAGTACGAGCACAAACGGCAGGTACCGGAAAAGGAATAGTAAGCTGCTGAAAACCATAATAAATAATTTGTATAAAGTTAGGAGGTGGAGGGGGTGCGGGGGAGGAGGAGACCTTTCAAGGTCTCCTTCTCCCCCGCTTTACTTCAGCCTAAGAGTGAGTCGATGACTTTGACGGCTCTGTCGTTCTGTTCGGTGTAGAACTTGACCTGAGCGGCGTCGTCCATGTTTTCGACTTCATCGGTGGGGTAGCCGAGCATTATGAAGAAGACGTAGTTGCCTTTGGTGTAGACGCGGCAGGCGTCGACTTTGGCGATGTCCTTCGGGTATTTCTGGGCGTCGTTCTTGTAGTAGTCGGCGTAGTCGTTCAGGGCTTTTTCGACGTCGGAGACCTTGTCTGCCTTTGCCTTGACGGCGATGAAGGTGTCGACGTTGACGTTTATCATCGGCATCTGACCGAAGAAATCATCGTACCACTCGGGCTTTACTCCGTAGGTGGAGTCGAGGTAGTCGGCGGGGATGTCCATGTCCGGGATATAGTCGTCTCCGAATTCGTCGGCGACAGCCTTGCCTATGTCGGCGGCGGAGACTGTGGTTGTGGAGGCGGACTCGTCGGCTTTGGTGGTGTCGGCGGCTGTGGTGTCGCCGGTGGTTGAGGTGTCGGCGGTCGAGGTGTCGCCGGTCGAGGTATCGGTGCTGTCGGAGCCGTTATTGTTGTTCCCGCAGGACGCGAAGGACGCGAGGGACGCGAGGATGAGCATTATTGATATTATCTTTTTCATTTTCTTTTCTCCTTTATGGATGGGTTTCTTGTTTTGCGAACGTTGATAGTTTCTGCCGGCGCGTGGTTTTTATACGCTTTTTTGCCCGACATGATGTCTGACGTGATAATTATATAAAAGTTCCGGCGATCCTCACACATTTACAAACAATTCACAAAAATAGGGATCAACCGAGCGCTTCAAGCTCTGGCATTTTCTTCTCAATGTCGGCGAGGAGGGCGATCTGGGCTTTCGCTCTGACGAGGTTGTGTTTGTCGTAGTTGACCTTGAAATAGGTGTCGCCGTTCAGGTAGTCGCCGAGGAAGCGCATCGCCTGTTCATATGTCAGAAGAGCGGCGCCGGACGGGAGCAGCTTCTTCTCGGTGTCTGTTATGCTGTCGCCGATGCCCTCGAGGAAACCGTTCAGGAACTCGGAGTATTTTTCGGTCGAGAGCGAAACCTTCGAGGTGTCCGGCTCGTCCTCAGCCGCGGTGTTCGCGCCGAACCTTATCGCGTCGCCGAAGTCGTAGAGCAGGCTTCCGGGCATGACGGTGTCAAGGTCGATGACGCAGAGACCCTCGCCGGTCTGTTTGTCCATCAGGATGTTGTTGAGCTTCGTGTCGTTGTGCGTGACGCGGAGCGGTATTTCGCCGGTCTTCAGGCGGTCGGTCGCGAGGGAAGCGAGGTCACGGCGCTCAAGAAGGAACGATATCTCCTTCTCGGCTTCGTTCAGCCTCTCGGGAAGCGCGCAGTGCTCGACGGCGTTCAGGAAATCGCGGTATCTCGACGGTGTGTTGTGGAAGTTCGGGATGGTCTCGCACAGGGTGTCCGCCGGGTAGTCGGCGAGCGTTTTCTGGAAGTCACCGAAAGCCTTTCCCGCCTTGCCGAAGAGTCCGGGTTTCGTCGGGCTGTCATAGCTGTCGGCGTCGATGTAGACGTACATTCTCCAGCATCTGTCCTCGTCGTCGCGGAAATAATGCCCGCCGTCCGCGGTCTTTATGAACGTCATTGTCTCGCGGAGAGGATCGGCTCCGGCGGGGAGTTTCTTTTTCAGGTGGTCGCAGACGCCGAAGATGTTGTTCATAAGCCCGTCCGGGTCGCGGAAGACATTCGTGTTGATGTTCTGGAGGATGTAGCGTGTGCCGTCCGCCATCGTTACGCGGTAGGTGCGGTTGATGTTCCCGGCGTTCAGCTGCTTTGTCTCTGTCACGGTGCAGCCCGCAGGGAGAGCGAATTTTTCGAGTATCTCGTTTGTGGTCATGATAAAACCTTCCTTAAAATATATATTTCAGAATAATCCGGATATGAGCTCGACAATGAGCACCCCGCCGCACGCCGACAGAGCGACTGTCAGCAGCGACTTCTCAAAGTAAGCGAGCAGAACCGCGATAATGAACCCGACCCCCGCCGAAAGCAGCCCGCCGGCACTGACGGTCGACGCCGTCGAGAAGAACACCGACGGAATGGTCATGGCGGACAGAACCGCGTAGGGTACGTAGAATATGAAGCTCTTGACAAAAGTCGAGCTGATCTTGCCCTTGACGAGCGCGAGCGGGATCATGCGGATGAGATATGTGACGCCCGCCATCACGAGTATGTAGATGAGGTAATTATTCATCGTCAGCGTCCTCCGTTTCGACCGGGAAGAGCAAGGCTCCCGCCGTTGCCGCGGCAATGGTGCAGATTATGACCGAGAACCCGCTCGAGATGAACGAGAGCGCCGGAACGAACTTTATGACGCAGGACAGCCCCGCCGCGATTCCGACGACGACAAGCAGCCTCGGTCTCTTCTTGGCGACCGGGACGACTATCGCGACGAACATTCCGTAGAGGGCGATTCCGAGCGCGTTCGAGATGATCTCAGGCAGAAGCCCGCCCGCG
>URCP01000077.1 GCA_900546315.1 uncultured Eubacteriales bacterium | reverse complement strand
CGCCGGAATCTGCGGCGTCCTCATGACCGCACTCTGGCTGATCGCCTCCGGGAAACTGCTGAAAAACCGCATACGCGAAAAAGTGCGCACAGACGACGACGCGGCTCCCGCGGCGACAGGCGGCATCGGCGCGGCGGGCTTCGGGGTTCTCGCGGCGGTCTGCCTCGCGATTGTGCTTCAGGGGATTCTGCGCGACGGGGTCACGACATGGATGCCGGTGCTCGTCTCGGAGCAGTTCGGGCTTCCTACCGGCGCTTCGATACTCACCGGGCTCGCTCTGCCGGTCTTCTCGATGATCAGCTTCAACCTCGCCGGGTGGCTGCAAAAGAAGCTCCGGAGCGAGATGATCTGCTCGATCCTGCTGTTCGGGGTCGCGGCGGGGGCGGCGCTTGTTCTGAGAATCTTCGGGTTCTCCGGGAATAAGTCAGTCGTCACTACCGCCGTCAGCGTGCTTCTGATGTCGGTGCTCACCGGGTGTATGCACGGAATCAACCTCATGCTCGTGTCGAGGATTCCGTCGTACTTCATGAAATTCGGCAGGATTTCGACCATCTCCGGCGTCGTCAACGCCTTTACATATGTCGGAAGCGCGATCTCAAGCTTCTGGTTCGCCGCGCTGACCGAGAGAGCCGGGTGGGGCGTCACCGTCTCGAGCTGGCTTATCATCGCGCTCGCCGGATGCGTCGTCTGCGTAGTGATACGTCCGGTCTGGGAGAAATACAAGCGGGAAAAGCTTAGTTAAAAATATCGCCGTGTCGGGGTGGCACGGCGGTTTTTTTACATCAATTTCTTTCGCTCTTCGAGTATGGAGATGTAATTTTTCAGCATGAAACCGAGATCTTCCGGCACGCCGTTCTTTATGTCGCCGCTGCCCGACAGGTCGAGAATGTTTTCTCTCGCCACCTCGCCGGCGAAGAACATATTCAGCCTCTGTTCATCTATCCACTGTTTCAGGTCGTCATTTCCGCGGAAATAACGGCTGAAGGCGCCGTCGAAGCAGTCGTTCAGAAAATGCGGCATATAGTCATAGTACGGCGCGAGACCCCTCGACTGCATTCCGCGGTCGCGCAAAATCATCACGTTGCAACGCTCCTGACCGAGCTCAAACAGGCGCTCGAGCAGAATCACCGTGTCGTCGTCCTCCGGGAGGAGAAATCTCAGTATTATATCGTCCGATATCGCGCTCAGGAACGACGCTTTATCGTTGATGTTCCCGTACCGGTTCAGCTTCCCGTAGCCGTTCAGCCGCACGAGCGCGAAACGCAGGGGGATCCACAGGGAAAATATCGTGTCCGCGCGCAGGTCGCCGTTCGTCAGGATACAGTCAAGGTCGTTCATCCGCCTGAACTCGTCGTGCGCGGACGGGCAGGCGGAATACGCGGTCTTCGGGCGGGCTTTTTCGTAGCAGAGCCATGAGTTGATTTTTCTTGATATCGCGCGCATTTTTTCTCCTTTCACAGCTGCTTGTCCGGCTTCACTATGTTCCTCGTCAGCTCGAACTTCTCGTTGCCGAGGCGGACCGAGAGGAGGGAATAGAGCATATCTATCACGGTCAGCTGACCCTGTATCAGCGGCAGCTCCGCGTCCGGCGGGTCGGGGGACGTGCGCGTCGTCGTCGTCAGAAGCAGGTCCGCGCACCTCGCCAGCGGTGAGACGCGGTAGTCGGACAGCACAATCACGTTCGCGCCGCCCTTCTTCGCGAGCGCGGCGGACTCTGTCACGACCTTCGTACAGCCGGACGACGAAACCGCGATCAGCGTGCTCCCGCGGCGCATCAGCGCGCACTTCATCTTCATTATTATTCCGTCCGAACTGAACGAACAGGAAAGCCCGAGGCGGAACAGCTTCGTGAACGCGTACTGCGCTGTCACCGCCGACGTGCCCGCGCCGATTATACAGACCTCGGACGAGCGCGACAGGATCGACGCCGCCTCGTCGAGCTGCTCGGCGGTTATCGTGCTCCGGCAGCTCTCGACGCTGCGCTTCACGACGCCGCAGACCGTCGTCATCGCCGCAGCCGCGTCCGAGACCGGCAGAGAGCTGTCCGGAAGGTCGCCGGTCAGCTCCGACAACTCACGCCGCAGCTCCGCGAAGCACAGCATCCCGGCGGAACGCAGCATCCGCGACACCGACGCCGTACTCACGCCGGACGCCTCGGCGAGCTCCTCGGCGGACATCACGGCGGATTTCTCCGGTTCGGAAAGGAGGTACGCCGCGAGCTTCCGCTCGGTCGAACGGCGGCTCGAGAGCATTCGGTGGAGGGTTTCGGGGAAATTTTTCGGCATGGGAAATTCCTTTTTTATTTTATTATAGCATAATTGATGTGATTTGTCAATATATGTCTCAAAATATGATTTCTGATATTGTTTTGAAAGCGGAAATGTGGTATAATCTTAATAATCACATTTCAATAAAGGAGTTCACAATGAAACGCAAACAGATAATTACCACGATACTCTGCTCACTTCTCCTCGTCTCATGCGGGTCGGGAAGCACCGCTCAGAAGGACGATACGTCTACCCCCGATAGTGAGGAGCAGACCACTGTAGCCGCTCCTGCCGTTCCTGTTCGCGACTTCGGCGGGAAAACCTTCACGTTCTATATCCGTTACGGCGCGGATGGCTGGGACTGGAACGTCAACGACTTCGTCTCGGACGGCGAAGACGGAGAACCGGTCAATGACGCCGTTTACAAGCGCAACTCAAAAATTGAGGAAAAGTACAACTGTAAAATCGAACAGGTCAAGACAAATGACGAATGGGGCGCGGGTAATATCAAAACCTCCATCGTCGCCGGTGACAGCGCGTACGACGGAACGCTCATGTCGAGCCGTATGCTCGTCAGCCTCGGGCTCGAGGGACTGCTCACCGACCTCACGACCTTGCCCGACCTCGACCTCACGAAAGACTACTGGAACCCGAAGCTCTGCAAGAAACTGTCGCTCGGCGGAAAGATATGGTACGCCATGGGCGATCTGTCCGCCACCGACAACCGCGCGGTCAGATGCCTGTATTTTAACAAGGATCTCTTTGAAAAATACGGGCTCGACAATCCGTATGAGCTTGTAAAGAGCGGTGACTGGACAATCGACCGGTTTCTCGGAATGGTCTCCGGCGGGCTTGTCGACCTGAACGGCGACGGAAAGTACACAGACGACGACCAGTGGGGGCTCTTCGTCCAGCCCGCCATCGGTCAGAACCTCTACTACTCGTCCGGAGCGCGCATCGTAAATAAAGATGAAAACGACAACCTCGTCCTCTCTCTCGGCACCGACGCCGCGCTCGGAAGAATGCAGGATATCGCCGAAAAGGTCAAGACGAGCAAGGACGCGATGAACATCTCCTACGACTACCAGACGATGATCCCGCTCTTCGCGGAGGGGCACAGTCTCTTCTACTCCGAGGTCTCGCTGTTCATCGAAAGATTCAGACAGTACGAGTTCGACGTCGGAATGCTCCCGATGCCGAAATATGACGAAAATCAGGCGGATTACTGCCAGTACGCCGACGGCGGCTGTCTCAACCTCGCCGCGATTCCGATTGACAGCAAAACTCCGGACGACACGGCACTGCTCCTCGAGGCGCTCTCCGAGGCGTCGGTCGACACTCTGACGAAGGCTTACTACGACATCTGTGTCACCGGAAAATCCGTGCGCGACGAAGAATCGGTCGAGATGCTCGACATCATTTTCAGGAACTACACGATAGACTACGCCGACCTCCTCGGCGACAACTACACAGGTCCGATAATCAACGCGCTCACCGGAGAAAAAGAAGTCGCCTCCACCATCGCTTCGTCAAGCAAAACAATACAGAAAAAGATCGATCAGGTCAACGAATTTATTTCACAGTAAGGAATCAGAATGAAAACAACATCCAATCTCACAAAAGCCGGCTCTCTCGGTAAAATCTACAACAGCGCCATCGACGCGCTCATCTGGAAGATCGGACCGCAGGCACACGCGGACGCATACGTCGGCGATCACGACGGCGGGTTCGCGGAGAGCGAGTTCGCCGGGAAATACCTCGACACCTGCGTGCGTCTCGCCGTCACCGACCCCGACCCGGAGCGCGCCGCGAAAGCCTTTCAGGACGCTAAAACCGTCGCGAGAAGCATAATTTCGAACCAATACGCGGACGGATACATCGGCGGAATGGTTCGCGGCAAGGAAAAATGCGCCTTCGCCGTCTGGAACCAGGCATTCACCATGATCGGGCTCTGCTCGTTCGCCGCCGCCTTCCCGCGAGACCCGCTCGCCGAAGCCGCAAAAGAAGCCGCGAGAAAAATCGCGCACTACAACGCGAAAATCTTCATGAACGACAAATCCATCCTCGACGGCGGCAACAACGGCAGCCAGCACCTCTCGCTCCTGCTCGGGCTGACGAGACTCTACAAGCTCTCGCCCGACGAGCTCACGCGCGATTTCATTGTGCATATTGTCGGGTGCATGGAATCGTCAGACAACAACTTCTTCTCGTTCGACTCCATCCTCGATCTCCGGTCGAAAAAAGGTATCGAAAATTTCGTCATTCTCATCGGAATGCTCGAGTACGGCGACCTCTTCGACGACCTATCCGCGCTCGCCGCCTGCGAAAAATACTGGGACGAACTCGCCGAAACCCAGATCAGAAAGAACGGAAACGGCACCGTCCACGAAGTCTGGACCGACGGCGGAAACAAACCGCGCCTCGTCGGACTCGACGAAAACCCCGACGAAAACTGCGTCGCGGTCGGCTGGATCGAGCTCTCGCTCGCGCTCTACCAGAGAAAAGGCGGGAAAAAATACATCGACGCCGTCGAGAGAAGCGTCTTCAACCACCTCCTCGGCGCGCTCTCCGAGGACGGAACCGACTTCGCGTACTATCAGCCGAACTTCGGACGGAGAATCACAAAGACTATCGACGGGTACTACCAGTGCTGCCGCTACCGCGGGTTCTCCGCCGTCAGCCTGCTGCCGCTGCTCACGTTCAGACGCGCCGGGGACACGCTCGAGTCGATGCTCTACACCGGCTGCGAATACTCGGACGACGACGTGAAAATATGCGAAAAGTCCATATACCCGTACGGGAACAGAGCGGAGATAAAAGTCGAGAAAACCGGCATTTCGCTGAAGACGCTCAGGCTCAGGACGCCGGAAAACGCCGGGATGTCTGTGCATATTGACGGACAGATTTTTACTGATATTCAGGACGGATATATTGTTCTCGACCTTGAAAAACTGCCGGAAAAGTTCACTATAGATGTAGATTTCGACATAAAGCCTGTGCTGAACCTCGTCGACATCGACGGAAAAAAGTACGCTTACGGCGAGTACGGGTGTCTCCTCCTCGCCGAAGAGTTCGACTGCCCCGACTGCACGGTCGACGACGGACGCGACGCGGAAAACAAAAAGCTCGTCACCGGATTCTATCTCGACATTGTACGAAACAACAGCAAGATACGACTTCAGAGGGACGAAAAGCTCTCGGAAACCGACAGCTTCGAACTTTACAGAACCGACTTCACCGCCGGGGACAAACGCTTCACCGACTTCGCGTCGGCGGGCAGGGAAGACGGGAAGGCGTTCACCGTTTTCGTTCCGGTCGCGGAATGAAAATTCTTACAAATTTCTGACATTTTTCCATAACCCTTGAAATTGCCGCACGGCTTTGATATAATATTATCAGAGCCGGGCGGTTCTTTTTTGCCGCCATCCCGCGGGGGTCTGTGATCCGCCGCGTCGGTACACGCTCTGCTCGCGGGTTCGAATCCCGCCGGATTGACAAATTGTCAATGCGCCAGCGGTTTGGTTTATTTATTGGTCGCAAGACCGGCTATGATTCGTCCGAAAGGACGCAAACAATCCGTGATGATGGCTTTTTCCGGGCGACCGGGAATCGTCATTCTTTCTTATCGCCTTGCCACGCGGGGATACCGCGCAGGTTTCCGCCGCCCTCTCTCCGCTCCCGCGCTCGCCGGACGGTCACGACGTTGCAGAACCGGCGCTCAACCAAGTGCCGCGAAGGGAAGAGCTTCACCGCGTCACGGACGCTATTTCACCGGTTCAACCGGTTCAGATATATCACAGTTCAGGAGGGATATTAATGAAAAATGTAATTATCAACGAAAATCAGCGCGGACTCCTCTTCGTCGACGGGAAATTCCGCGGACTTTTAGCGCCCGGAAAATACGTCGCCGGGAGCACAATCTTCAGTCGCCGCGAAATCGAAGTCCTCGGTATCTGCGACGAAATCTCGCCGTCAATGACCACCCTCCGCGAACTCATGCGCGACAAAAACACCGCGGACAAATCGGTCCTCGTCAAAGTCCCGGACGGGCACGCCGCGCTCCACTTCATCGACGGTTGCCTCGACAAAATGATAGATTCCGGTCGCCACGCCTTCTGGAAAGACGCAGGCGAGCACAATTTCAAACTCGTCGACCTCTCTGTTCCCGAAATCGACAAGTCGTTTGACAAATACCTCGACAAAATCCCCGCCGACCGTTACATGGTCTTCAGTGTACAAAACAACGAACTCGGCAAACTCTTCATCGACAACTCCCCCGTCCGCACGCTGAACCCCGGCGTCTACCGCTTCTGGGTCACGCCAAAGCAAATCAGAGTCGAAACCGCCGACCTCCGCGTCACCGAACAAGTCGTCTCCGGTCAGGAACTCCTCACCGCCGACAAAATCGGCATCCGCGTCACCTTCGTCTACAACACCAAAATCACCGACTTCGAAAAATTCTCCGCGTCCGGAAACTCACTCGACCCGCTCTACACGCACGCCCAGCTCGCCCTCCGCGCCTTCATCAGCGAAAAAACCCTCGACGAAATCCTCGACGACCGCTCCGCCCTCGCCGACGCCACCGCCGAAGCCCTCAAAGCCCCCGCCGGCGAAATCGGCGTTCAAATCACCTCCTCCGGCGTCAAAGACATCATCCTCCCCGGCGACGTCAAAGCCATCCTCAACGAAGTCCTCCTCGCCGGAAAACGCGCCGAAGCCAACGTCATCACCCGCCGCGAAGAAGTCGCGTCCACACGCTCACTCCTCAACACCGCGAAACTCATGGACGAAAACCAAACACTCTACAAACTCAAAGAACTCGAATATGTGCAGAAAATCTGCGAACAAGTCGGGAATATCTCCATTTCAAATCAAGGGGATATTCTATCGCAGCTCCAGAATCTCATCAAACCCTGAGCGCAAGGGGAGGAGAGGACTTTTAAAAAAGTCCTCTCCTCCCCCTGCACCCCCTCTACTCCCAAAACTTTCAAAAAGGGGCTTGACAAACAAGACAAAGTGTGGTAAAATAATATTATTACTCGTGGGGGAGTAGTAAGCGCATCTGATCGGTGCGCAGCAAGTCAACACACTGACCGCTATGGTCTGGCTTGCTTTAATTTGCGAGACCCATGTACAGGCTCAGACCGTACATGAGTTTTTCGTCCGTATGGTCCGCGCCATCCGGGCATATTTTTTTGCCCGAATCCCATCTTCAAAAGGAGCAACCACCCTATGAACGCACTATTCTTCCTCAACAGTGCCCTCCTCGGCGTCGGACTCGCGATGGACGCCTTCTCAGTCTCCCTCGCCCGCGGCCTCGTAGAACCGCACATGAAAAAATCCCGCATGGCACTGATCGCCGGAACCTTCGCCGCCTTCCAGTTCGCAATGCCCATGATCGGCTGGGTCTGCGTCCACACCATCGCCAACTACTTCACCTCGTTCCAGAGGCTCATCCCGTGGATCGCACTCGCCCTCCTCGGCTACATCGGCTCCAAAATGCTCGTCGAAGGCATCCGGAAAGGCGCCGCGCAGAAAAAAATCCGCCAGAACGCCGACAAATCCGCCGCAAACGAAGGATGTCCCGACAAAGAACCCATCCCCGCCGCCAAATTCGGCATCGCCGCCCTCATGGTTCAGGGAATCGCCACCTCGATCGACGCCCTCTCGGTCGGCTTCACCATCGCCGACTACGGTCTGTCGATGGCGCTCATCTGCTCGCTCATCGTCGCCGTCGTCACCTACGCCATCTGCACCTCCGGCATCCTCATCGGCAGAGCTGTCGGTACAAAACTCTCCGGCAAAGCCGACATCCTCGGCGGCGTCATCCTCATCGGCATCGGCATCGAAATATTCGTCAAAGGCGTATTCTTCGGCTAATATATATAATAAGGAAGAAAACTGCCGCGGGAAGGGGATTTCACATCTTTTCCCGCGGCTTTTGTTGCCGTCCGGCTTTTTGCCGTCCGGCTTTTGTCATCGGAGTTACACTGAATTTCAGGATTGTTCACATATAAGACTTGACTTTTCACGGTCAAAGTGGTATCATATATGATATACTTTTACGAGGGCTATACACAGATTTTACAAAGCGCTCCGCAAAGTTTTACAATGTCCCCTGAAAGGTTCTGTTTTCAATGCTCGAAACCATCCGAAACGCGGCGTTTGGCGGGTCCGGCGCCGCTTCCGTCATCATATCCATCGCGCTCATCCTCATCTGCGGGTTCGCGATGACCAGAATAACAAAGCTCCTGAAGCTCCCGAACGTCACGGCTTACATAATCACAGGAATGCTTCTCGGTCCGTACTGCCTCGACCTCGTGCCGCAGTCGATCATCGACGGCACCGACTTCATCTCGGACATCGCGCTCGCGTTCATCGCCTTCGGCGTCGGAGAATTCTTCACGCTCGACACGCTGAAGAAGAGCGGACGGAAAGTCGTAATCATCACCGTTTTTGAGGCGCTCGCGGCTACCATCCTTGTTTTCGGCGTCTGCTACTTCATCCTCGGGCTCGATTTCGGGTTCTCGGCTGTGCTGGGCGCGCTCGCCGCCGCCACGGCTCCGGCGTCAACCATGATGACCATCCGGCAGACGGGGGCGAAAGGCGAATTTGTCGACGTTCTGCTGCAAGTCATCGCGTTCGACGACGTCGTCGGGCTCGTCGCGTACAGCGTCGCGATCTCGCTCTCGCTCGCGGTCGCGTCCGGCGGGAACGTCAACGTCAGCGCGATTACTGTTCCGATACTCAAAAATATTCTCGCGATCGCGGTCGGCGCGGTCGGCGGAGTGCTTCTGAAGCTCCTCATGCCGAAAAAACGCTCGACCGACAACCGGCTCATCATCCTTGTCGCGCTGCTGTTCTGCTTCTGCGGGTTCTGCGCGCTGCTCGACGTCTCGCCGCTTCTCGGGTGCATGGTCATCGGGGCGGTTTACATAAATATGACCGGGGACGAGAAACTGTTCTTGCAGCTGAACTACTTCTCCCCGCCGATACTGCTCATCTTCTTCGTCCGCTCAGGGCTCGGGTTCAAGCTCGACGTGCTGTTCGGGGCGGGGCAGAACGGCGGAAAATACCCGCTCTGGGTCGTCGGCGTCGTCTACTTCTTCGTACGCATCATCGGTAAATACATCGGCGCGTTCTCCGGCGCGCTCGTCACAAAAAGCTCCAAGAGCATCCGGAATTACCTCGGTCTCGCGCTCATTCCGCAGGCGGGCGTAGCGATCGGTCTCGCCGCTCTCGGTGCCAGAACGCTCGGCGGCGCGGACGGGGAAGCGCTCAACACGATAATCCTCGCGTCCAGCGTCCTCTACGAGCTCATCGGACCGGCAATGGCTAAGCTCTCGCTCTCGCTCTCGAAGTCCTACTCGACAAAGCTCGAGGACGTCGTCGAAGTCCCGGAAACCGAAGAAAAGCACAAAACAGAAGTCGAGCTCCTCATCGAACGCATCCAGAAAATCCAGCACGAGCTCCCGCCGCACAAAGGCTACGTCTCGGACGCCGAAGAAGCCTTCACCGAAGCCGCCGAGGAACAGCGAGCCGCGATGCGCGGGCGTCTCGGCAGACGGCTGTGAGCTGAGCAGAAAGGAAACAATTTATGATCGATCCCATCGCGTCGCTTCTTGGCGACTGGGCGACCGGGCTTACACCGGCGTCCATCATCTTCCGCGCCCTCATCGCGATACTCTTCGCTGCCGTCATCGGCTGTGAGCGCGCCGCGAAACGTCACGCCGCCGGGCTGCGCACCTTCATGCTCGTCTCGCTCGCGTCCGCTATGGCGGCCATGGCTGACGAATTCGTCTGCGTGAAATTCGGCGCGGACATGGCGCTCATCTCCGCCGCCGCCCTCATCGGGTCCGCCATCATCAGCTCGAACACAATTCTGTACTCGTCGAAGAACCAGATCAAGGGTCTCACGACGTCGGTCGCGCTCTGGGCGGAATGCGTGCTCGGAATCATGGTCGGCGCCGGGCTGTACACCGCCGCGGTCGTCGGGTTCGCCGCGATGCTCTGCTGCCTCGCGCTGTTCCCGGACTTCGAGATATACCTCAAAAACCGGTCGAACCACTTCGAGGTCCACCTCGAACTGACGGATAAAGCACACTTGCAGGACTTCGTCACCACACTCAGACGGCTCGGAGTCAGAATCGATGACATTGAGTCAAACCCCGCCTATATCGGGTCGGGGCTCGCGGTTTTCTCGGTGTCAATGACTATTTGCAGTCCGGAGCTTAAGAAATATAAGACGCATAGTGAGATTATTCAGGCGATCAGTTCTTTGGACTATGTGTATTATATCGAGGAAATGAATTAGCGGCGAGCCGCGGCGAGCCGCCGCGAGCCGCCGCGGGCAAAGTCAAAGATTGGGCTACAGTCGCCTGAAGGCTCTGCCTCATCAAACATTGTTCGTCGAACAGGTTCTTTATATCAAAAAGCACGCCGTGATGACGTGCTTTTTGATTATTGTTTTGTAGTAACATCGGATTTGGAATGCGCGGTGCTCATTATTTTTGACGTTTCCTGCCATTTATCCTCCGATACATAACAAACGAAGCCCCCGCGATCGTACACGACAGCACGCACGAAAAGATAAACATCGGCGAGGTCGGGTCGGTCAGCGACCTTCCTATCAGCGTCGCGGAGAGAACGCCGAACGCCGCGCCCACCATGCTGCCCGAAAAATACGTCAGGTACGGGTATTTCAGCGAGCCGAGATACATACTCACAAGGTCGAACGGCAGCATATTCAGCGCCCGCAGAATGTACGCGATATACCACCGGCTCCCGTCGCCCTCCAGCATCTCGCCGAGCTTCGGGAACTTCTTCGTCAGCTTGTCCGCCGAATCGAAACCCAGCTTCCGACCGAGAAAATACGGGATATTTATCTCTATCGCGATACCGACGAAATTCACGATCAGCGCCGCCCACGTCGGGAAATACAGCCCCACCGCCACCTGAATCGCCATCAACGGCAGAAAGAACGCGATCGACTTCACCGCGTAAAGCAGGAACATAAACAACGTTGCCAGAAACATATCCGGCGGGGTATACGACAAAATCGCGTCAATCGAAAACTCATGCCCAGACGCGAAATACCACACCGCCGCGCCCGCGATCACGACAATGACGAGCGCGCGGAACAGATTCAGGAAAAACTTCTCACGCCCCGACGTCGTCCTGCCGGTCGGCAAAGGCTTCCCGGCAGGCTCTTTTTCTGTGTGAAGAGAACTGTCACTTCGCAAGGAGAACTTCCTCGTTCGTGCCGTAGAATATATCATCCCTGCCGGCGATATAAGAGCAGAAACGCTCTATCGTGTCCCAATTGTGGTCCATATCGAACTCATATGTATGTCCCCAGACATAGAAAATCTTCGGCTCGTCCGGCTTCATGTCGATAAACTCCTTCGCGAGCGCCATCAGGTCGGGATCATTATGGTGGCAGGTCGGGCGGAAACGCAGCAGATCCGACTGGAGATCAAACGAATGATTCGACCATGTTCCGCGCGCGTAACGGATTCCAAGGTCGCTCAGGACGTCCACGACCATATCGTTATACGACCCGAACGGGTACGCCATTCCGACCGGCATATGCCCGGTCAGAGCCTCGATATTTATCATATCCGTCACCATCTCGGCACGGCAGGACGCACGGTCGAGCCGCTCGAGGTGCGGGTGAGTCAGGGAATGCGACGCTATCTCGTGCCCCTTGTAGGCGTCGACGACCTCGCTCCACATATACTTCTCGATCATCGCCTCTCCGCGCTGATAGCGGACCCGCTCGCCCTCCTTCGGGAGCTTCGCCGTGTTGATATTGAACGTCCCCTTCATGCCGTAGCGGTCGAGGATTTCGATGAGCCTTCCGTCCGCCATATTTCCGTCGTCATAGCTGAAGGTCAGCGCCTTCATTTTTCCGTTCCACATTTTATTTTCCTCCTGTATTTCCGGTTTTGTACATCTATTATATCACCATTTTCCGCGATTGTCAAGTCAAACGCGCAAACACGCGGTTGAATCCTTCACAATTTTATGGTATAATCTTCACTGTAATACAGGCGGAGGATGTTTTCATGAAACCGATGCTCATTCAGGCGGTCGGACTCGCCGGCACGCCTATATGTATCGCGCGGGTCGCTCGTCATCTCGCTTGTCAGGTTCGCGAAAAAGGCGGAGAAACAGGAACAGAAGCGACTTTTTTGTTGGCATTATAAATAAGCCCGTACTCCCGGAATTCACGCGGAATATGCCTTGAATACTGGACTTTTCGGGGTTATCCGTTTCCGGTACGGATTTTTATGATTTTAACAAATTTTAACTTTCGGCGAATTTTTTTCGCCGGAATCATTGCATTTCGCGAGAAAATGGTGTATAATAGTATGTATAAAATATCTTGTAAAGGAAACCAAAAATGGAAGCTCTATATTCCAACATTCTGAACCTCACATGGCAGCAGGTCGTCATGTGGATACTCGGCGGCATCCTCATCTTCCTCGCGATAAAGAAGGAGATGGAACCGTCCCTTCTGCTCCCGATCGGCTTCGGAGCGATCCTCGTCAACCTCCCGATGTCGGGAGCCGTCACGCAGTTTGTCGACGGCGTTCAGCAGGGTGAAGCCGGCGCGCTCACCACTCTCTACAACGCCGGAATCGCGAACGAGCTCTTTCCGCTGATACTCTTCATCGGTATCGGCGCGATGATCGACTTCGGACCGCTGCTCTCAAACCCGAAGCTCATGGTCTTCGGCGCGGCGGCGCAGTTCGGAATTTTCTTCACGCTCTGCCTCGCGTCCATGTTCTTCCCGGTGAACGACGCGGCGTCGATCGGTATCATCGGCGCGGCTGACGGACCTACCTCGATTGTCGTCGCCATGGCGCTCAAATCGAACTATGTCGGCGCGATAATGGTCGCGGCGTACAGCTACATGGCGCTCGTCCCGATAATCCAGCCGCCGGTCATAAAGCTGCTCACGACGAAGAAGGAAAGGCTCATAAGAATGCCTTACAAGCCCGCGTCGGTCTCGAAGCTCACCCGCATTCTCTTCCCGATTGTCATCACGGTCATCACCGGTATCGTCGCGCCGTCAAGCGTCTCGCTCGTCGGCTTCCTGATGTTCGGCAACCTCATCCGCGAGTGCGGAGTGCTCGACTCGCTCTCCGAGACCGCGCAGAAGGTTCTCGCTAACCTCGTGACGATCTTCCTCGGGCTCACTATCGCGTCCCAGATGCAGGCGGATAAGTTCCTGAAGCCGGAGACACTGCTCATTCTCGGACTCGGTCTGTTCGCGTTCGTCTTCGACACCGCGGGCGGCGTCATCTTCGCGAAGATACTCAACCTCTTCCTGAAGGAGAAGATCAACCCGATGATCGGCGCGGCGGGCATCTCCGCGTTCCCGATGTCCGGTCGTATCGTCCACAACATGGGACGCAAGGAGGATCCCGAAAACTTCCTCCTGATGCACTCAATCGGCGTCAACGTCTCCGGACAGATCGCCTCGGTCATCGCCGGCGGTCTCGTGCTCAACTTCTTCCTGAAGTAAGAAAGGCCAGGGAATCATGAATTTCGATCCTATGCAGTTTATATACAACCTCAAATACATGGGACTCGGTATGCTCGGCATACTGATCGTCATGGGTGTCATCATCATTGTCACGATGATACTCAACAAAGTCACCGCGCCGAAAGCCGATGATCAGGGCTCGGCTGATTCGGATGACGACTGAGGATATATGAAATTAACCCCGCCGGATGGCGGGGTTTTTGATTTATTGGTCACGCGGTGTGTTGGGACGCGAGGTTCTTTACTTCGTCGATGGTAAGATCATTGATTTCAGCTATCTCCTCCAACGAATACTTATCGCTAGCAAGCATATGCTTAGCGGTTTTTATTGCCTTGCTACGTTCTGCCCGCTTTTCCGCCTTCTCCACAGCTTTCCGTGTCTTCTCCTCCCAGAACTCCCTCAGTTCATTATTCATATTCTCGACTCCTCCTTCGGTCTCCTTGTAGTACCTTAC
>URCP01000076.1 GCA_900546315.1 uncultured Eubacteriales bacterium | reverse complement strand
TCATAAATTTTTAATTTTTTTTAGTGTTCCGGGGGGAGAATAACCCTAGAAAGTGTTTTTTTCTGCCCGGCACTCCGCTCTTTTCTGAACTTTTATACATTATACTATTTATTCTACTACATGAAGATTACGCAGATATTAACGTGCTGTAACAATGCGTACACATATGGGAGGGAACATGAGAATCTGCTCTACCTGCGAACTTCGGAACAAAGAAGTCATCAACCTCTGCGACGGGCGGCGCCTCGGGTTCGTCTCCGACCTCGAAATCGATCTCGACTCCGGTCAGGTCATCGCCCTCATCCTCCCAGGTGACAACAAATTACTGAACCTCGGCAAATGCCGGCAAATCCGCGTCCTCTGGTGCGACATCGACAGAATCGGCGACGACGTAATACTCGTCAGAGCCAAACTCCCCGCCGCCGAAATCGACTGCAAAAAACACAAATAAAAAGGACCGCCGTAACACGGCAGTCCCCTCCTCACACATCAAGCTTCTCAAGTGTATCCGCGATATTCTTCTCAGTCTTCTCCTTAAGCGACGCGATTATCGACGCCACGTCGCCCTTTCCGTTCTGAAGGCTGTTCTCGATCTTATCATAAATCGCGATAGTCCACCCGAATATCCGGCTCACGTCCGTATACCGCGACGCGCTCACTATATTCAGCATCTCTATCGAATCCTCATCCCGCAGCCCCTTCTGCGACACCGTAACGTCATAATACACCGGCAGCACATCCCGCGCCGACAAAAACGCCCCCGCGTCCATAACCGCCGCCGTCTCGGAAACCCGCTGATTCGTCGCCGGAATCACGAAAAACGTAGAAACCGGCGTCTGATAGCAATGATACTCCGCCTGCTCCTCGTCGAGCTTAGGCATCGGAAGGAACCCGAACGGCACCTCCGAACTTCTGAGATTCGTCGACGCCTTTATCTGCGCGATCGTCATAAGCAGCCTCCCGCGCCCGAACTCCGTCTCATAATTCGCCGCCGCGTCATTCAGGTGGATGAACACCCCCTCCTGCGACGTTATCCCGGCAATTTTCGCGCAAGCCGTCATGAAGCGGTCATTCTCGATCGAAAGCCTCGGCGTGCCGCCCGCGTCCCTCTCGATATAGCTGACCCCCGTGCCGAACAGCATCCCGCTGATCCCACAATACCATGTCGAAAAACCGTAATCCGCGTTCCCGAGCTGATCGAACTTCCACTTCGCGTCCCCGTTCAGGTTCGCGCCCTGCGCCGCGAGCTCACCGAACCGGTCAAGCGTCCACCTGCCCTCGCGCACCGTGTCGTACGGGTAATCGATCTTCAGCGCGTCGAACTTATCCTTATTGAAATAAACGCCGACCGTCGCGCCGAAGCGGAGCAGGGAGAAGTCAGTCCCCGCGAAATACTGCACGTCGTCCTTCCCGAGCCGTGCCGCCGAGTTCAGCGATTGATCCCAATAATCCTCGTCAAGCCGCAGCTCCGGGACTGTCGTCAGATCGACGAACAGCTTCTCCGAAATCATCTTCGGCAGAAGCTCGCCGCGCAGGAACGCGCACTGATACTCGTCGTCGCCGGTCAGAATCGATTTCCTGAGGAAATCCGGCGCCTCGTTTATAGAATAATCGGTCACGTCGAACTCGAAATTATACCTGTCCTCAAGCAGCGAATTTCGCCGGTAAACCGCGTCGTCAAGCGTATCCCCGGTCTCCGCGCCGAGGTCAAGCGTGTGGTAGAAGCCCCATTCGGTCGACGAATTGAGTATCGACAGCTTCGCGCCGCCGAGGTCGAGATCCTGCCAGTCGTAGTCGGGGGCGGTGGTTCCGGTCGGCGTATCGCTCGTCGTGTCTCCGGAGCCGGACGACGTGTCGCCGACATCCGGCGTCTCGGAGCCGCAGGAAACCGTTCCGGCGAGAATTATGAGTGCGAGCAGCAAACTTATTCCGCGTTTCATTGTCATTATTCCTTTCAAAAAAAACATTGACCTTACTGTTTCAATTATACATTATTTTTACATGACCGCGTTATGAGCCGGTTGCCTGAAAGTTGTGCCGTGTTGCACTTTCTGCTTGACACGGCGCGCGTGATGTGTTATAATGATTCCGGGTGATAAAAATGGTCTATGAGGCTCTGCCGCGGTTCTATCCGGACGGCATACACGCGAAGTGCTCTCTGTTCGCGATTGACGGCGAATATATCGAAAAGCTGCGCTATGGTCTCGACGAGGGGGCGCGGAGCTACCGCTGCATCTCGGCGGCGTATCACGAGGAACTCGAGATTCTCTCGCTGATCTCCGGCTCGCTCGAGGTGGTTATCGACGGGAACAGCGTTATTCTGTCGCCCGGCGAATGCGCGGTTATTCTGCCGTACCGCGAGCACAGCGCGTACTGTCCGACAGGCGGGGATACAACGAAATATTACTGCGTCAAGATCGAGGTCGGGCGGTTTCTGAACGGAACGGGATCCCTCGCGGACGAGCTGCGCGCGATCTCCGAGTGCCGTTTTTCCTGCCCGGAGAAGATCGACGGGGAGAAGGGAAGCGCGCTCTCGCGTCTCGCGGAGGAGCTTTACGGCGTCTCGGACGGCGCGGACAGGCTGTCGCCGGAAAAGCAGGCGGAGAAGATGGCTGTCGTCTGGAAAATTCTCGCCGTTATCGTCGGGGAGCGTCTGCCGGACAGCGGACGCCGCATCGCCGCGCGGAACATCGACTTCATCCGCCGTGTCTCTTCGATTGTCGAGGAGAACTACCAGACCGGGCTGACCAGCCGGGACGCCGCCGCGCGGATGAACTACACGCTGACCTATTTCTGCCGGGTTTTCCGGAAATGCTTCGGGAAGAGCTTCTCGGCGTACCTCACCGAGTACCGCGTTTTCATGGCGACCTGTATGCGCGGGCAGTGCGCGACAATCGCCGAGATCGCGGAGAAGGTCGGGTTCGACGACTACTGCTATTTCTCGAATGTTTTCAGGCGGCAGGTGGGGGTTTCCCCAAGGGAATATTTCCGCGGGAATGGATAAAAAAAGAGGCCGCCGTTTCCGGCAGCCCCTCTGGCTGTTCTCAGTTGCCCGCGAGCTTTCCCCACGTTTTTTCGATGTTCGTCTCGACCTTGGATTTCTGATTCGCTATCTTCGACGCGACGTCGCTCTTGCCCTTGAGGAGCGATGTCTCTATCGAATCGTACAGGGTTGTCGTCCAGCCGAAGACTCTTCCCGTGTCGAAATATCTGCTCGACTGAATGATCTCGAGCATCTCAATCGACTCCTCGTCTCGAAGCCCCTTCTGCGCGATTGTCACGTTGTAGTAGACCGGCAGGACGTCGGTGTAGGACAGATACGACGCCGCGTCGAGCACCGCCGCCGTCTCGTCAAGCGTCGTGTTCGTCACCGGAACGCAGAGATATGTCGTCGCCGGGGCGCGGTAGCAGACGTAGTTCTCCTGATTTTCATCATATTTCGGCATCGGGAGGATACCGAAGGAATCGTTCATGTCGCGGAACTTGTTCGACGCCTTGATCTCGGCGATTGTCATCAGGCACCGTGAATCGGCGAACGCGAGCTCATAATGCTTATTCTTCGAGCTGTCGTTTATCTCGATGAATTCTCCCTTGACCGACGTTATGCCGGCGATCTTCTCGCAGACGTTGTAGAAATGATCGTTTTCTATCGCGAGGTACGGTTTGTTGTTATCGCCGCGCTTTATGTACTCCTCGCCGGAGCCGAGGAGCATCGCGGTCGCGCCCGAATACCACGTCGCGATTCCGTATGTCGCGTTTCCGTCCGCGCTGAAATCAAACGATGTATCGCCGTTCAGGTTCGCGCCGAGCGCTGCGTACTCCTTCATCTTGTCGAGCGTCCACTTCCCGTCGCGGACAAGCTGGTACGGGGACTCGCCGCCGAGTTTTTCGAGCATATCCTTATTGAAATATGTACAGATCGTGCCGCCGAAGCCCATCAGCGAGAAATCGGTCCCGGCGATGTAGAGCGCCTTGTTCTCGCCGATTGACGCCGCGTCGCGGATCTGCTGATCCCAGTACGGCTCGTCGAGGTTCAGACCGGACATAGTGTTCAGGTCGACGAACATTCCCTCGGAAATCAGCGGGGAAAGGGACTCGCCGCGCAGGAAGCCGCACTGATAGAGATCCTCGCCGGACAGGATTGCCGACTTCATCTTGTCGACCGTGCCGTCCTCAATGTCGATCTCGGTGACTTCGAACTCGAAGTTCAGCTTGTCCTCGAGCAGGAAATTCCGGCGGTAAACGGTGTCGTCGAGAACATCGCCGGTCTCGGCTTCGAGGTCAAGCGTCGTGTAGAAGCCCCACGTTGTCGACGAGTTGAGGATAGAGAATTTCTTTCCGCCGAGGTCGACGTCCGGCCAATCGTAGGCAGGCTCTGTCTCGGCGGCGGT
The DNA here is from genome assembly GCA_900546315.1 of uncultured Eubacteriales bacterium. Classification (GTDB taxonomy): domain Bacteria; phylum Bacillota; class Clostridia; order Oscillospirales; family CAG-272; genus Flemingiibacterium. Next base: position 9,891 of record URCP01000076.1, on the reverse strand, counting down.
AGTTGTTTCCCCGGTGCTGCCGCCGGACGAGGCCGTCTTGTCCCCGCCGTCTGCCGAGCCGCAGGACACGGACGCGAGCACGCAGAGCAGCGCGAGAAGAAAGCTTGTTTTACGTTTCATTTTTCTGATCTCCTTGAAATCGTATTGGAATTACTGTACATAAATTATATAACAAATTTTATATATTGTATATAACTGTGTTGACTTGTTGTTTCACTGGATTGACCTGCCGTGAAAACGACGCCCTGACCCTTTTGCACGTATGTGCCTTAATACTTGCGCGGAGGAATTCAAAATGTGCGATAAGATGATAAACTATGTATACGATGACATCAAACCAAGATATAACGACGGCATACACATGATTGCGTTCGATATGGACTTTTCCGGCAAAAGCCGAAGAGATAAAATATACACCGGCGACGATGAGAAAGTTCGCTGCGTCTGGGCGCACTGGCACGAAGAGATCGAGATTATCGTGATGACCGGCGGAACGCTCATGATGTCGGTCGACGGGACCATGAATGTCCTTCATGAGGGGGACGTCCTTGTTATTCCGCCGTACGCCGGTCACGTTGGCTATTGCCGGTCGGAAGGGGAGGAACCGCGGTACGACTGTATGCTCTTCGGTCCGCGCGATTTCACGACCGGACGGGACCGCGAGTTTGACGAAGAGACAGAGAAACTCGCCGACCGAAAAATAATATATCGTCAGGTGCTCAGGAACGGAGAGGAAGAAAGCGCGCGTCTCGCGGATATCGCGCGCCGCGCGAAAAAATGCTGCGGGTCCCGGGAAATCGCGGACAGGGCGGGAAAGATCGCCGCGGTCTACGACGCCGTGTCGGTTATACTCAGCACCAAAACCGGCACCGCGGAAAAGATCAAGCGGAAGAATCTCCGCTTTGTCAACGAGGCTATGGAATATATTTCCAAGAACTACACGCTCACGATATCGTCCGGCGATCTCGCGGACAGGATGAACTATGAGCACACCGTTTTCTGCCGTATGTTCAGGGAGAATTTCGGCGTGAATTTCTCGAATTTCCTGAGAGAATACAGGATACGGAAGTCGCTCGAGTACTCAGGGGCGTCGATTCCGATATCGCTGATCGCGGCGCGGGTCGGGTTCGACAATTACACATATTTCTCAACGTCCTTCAAGAAGATCGTCGGCGTGTCGCCAAGGGAATATTTCGGAAAATAAATGTGTAAACAATCTGTAAAACCTCTTGAAAAAAGCGGGGGGTTGTGGTAAAATATTATTCGTGGACGTTTGCGGCGGCGTCTGCCCACAAAAAATACAGCCGCGATAACACACACCGGACGAGCGTTCCGAGGGTCAGAGAAATTCTGTACCGGACGCCATGAAACGGTGGTGGGAAAACTCAGGAGGACTAAAATGTCTGTTGTAACCATTAAACAGCTTCTCGAAGCAGGCGTCCATTTCGGACACCACACCAGAAGATGGAACCCGAAAATGGCAGAGTACATCTTCACCGAAAGAAACGGAATCTATATCATCGACCTTCAGAAGACCGTCAAGAAGTTCGACGAGGCGTATATGTTCGTCCGCGACCTTGCCGCTGAGAAGGGCACAGTTCTCTTCGTCGGCACCAAGAAGCAGGCGGCTGACGCTATCAAGGAAGAGGCTGAGCGCTGCGGAATGTACTACGTCAACGAGAGATGGCCGGGCGGTATGCTCACCAACTTCAAGACCATCAAGAAGTCTATAAATCGTCTCCTCTCGCTCGAAAAGATGCAGGAGGACGGCACCTTCGATCTTCTCCCGAAGAAGGAAGTCGCTTCCCTCATCAAGGAGATGAACGACCTTGAGCGCAACTACGGCGGTATCAAGACCATGGACAGACTGCCTGACGCTGTGTTCATCGTTGACCCGCGCAAGGAGCACATCGCCGTTCTCGAGGCGAAGAAGCTCGGCATCCCGGTCATCGCTATCGTCGACACCAACTGTGACCCGGACGACGCTGATTACATCATCCCGGGTAACGACGACGCTATCCGCGCGATCAAGCTCATCTCGTCCGTCATCGCCGACGCTGTCATCGAGGGCAACCAGGGCGAGCAGTTCTCCGAGGAGGCAGCTACCGAAGGGGCAGCCGTCGAGGAGAAGGAAGACAACGAATAATTGCTCTTTCCCCGCAAACACGCGTTTTTCGCGCGCGGGATTAATCGGATAAAACAAACGCAGACGCATTTCCGGGCGGCTCGCCTGTCGGCGGGCTTACCGGCGTGCGCAGATCTTTAAGGAGAATTACAAATGGCAAACATTTCCGCAAAAGACGTTGCCGCTCTCCGCGCCAAGACCGGCTGCGGCATGATGGAGTGCAAGAAGGCGCTCGTCGAGGCTGAGGGCAACATGGAGGAGGCTATAAAGGTCCTCCGCGAAAGAGGACTCCAGGTCGCCGCTAAGAAGGCAGAGAGAATCGCCGCTGAGGGCGTCGTCGCAATCAAGGAAGCTAACGGCTCCGCGGCTATGATCGAGGTCAACTCCGAGTCTGACTTCGTCGCTAAGAACGAGAAGTTCAGAGCGTTCGTCGACACTCTTCTCGACACCATCCTCGCGAACAAGCCCGCTGACGTTGACGCGCTCCTCGCTGACACGATCGCAGGCGGTAACGAGACTGTTGACGCGGCTCTCAAGGAGCAGATCTTCGTCATCGGCGAGAAGCTGAGCATCAGACGTTTCGTCATCGTTGACGGCGCTGTCTCCACTTACGTTCACGGCGGCGGAAACATCGGCGTTATCGTTAAGTTCAACGTCGAGGGCATCGACGCGGCTAACGCTGAGTTCGCTGAGTGCGCTCACAACGTCGCTCTTCAGTGCGCGGCTATGAACGCTACCTACGCAAACAAGGCTGACGTTCCGCAGTCCGCTCTGGATGAGGAGAAGGAAGTCCTCATGACCCAGATCGCGAACGACGAGAAGAACAAGAACAAGCCCGCTCAGATCATCGAGAAGATGGTCGCCGGCAAGCTCGGCAAGTTCTACGAGAACTACTGCCTCGCTGAGCAGCTCTATGTCAAGGACGACTCGATGACCGTTCAGAAGTATATCGACTCGGTCGCGAAGACTCTCGGCGGCAAGATCACCATCGACAGCTTCGTCCGCTACGAGAAGGGCGAGGGACTCCAGAAGCGTGAGGACAATCTCGCTGAGGAAGTCGCGAAGATGACCGCCGGTCAGTAATTTTTGAATATGATCCTGTCATAAATTTTCATATTCACGGCAAGCTTAGGATTGCAAGAAAATTTATGACGGGATTTTTGTGTAAATACGGGTTTTTGATGAACTTGTCGTCTGAATGAATATAAAGTGCGGCTGAAAGGTAAAATGTTCCTGAAAGTACTTTACAAAACGGGCGAAATGAGTTACAATATATATAAGGCAGTCCGCGCTGAAGCGGACAATAATTTGAATGGAGTTGATCGTATGAGCGAAAATGTCAAGCCGAAATACAAACGTGTCCTGCTGAAGCTCTCCGGTGAGGCGCTCGCGCCGAATGAAGAGGCGAGAAGAGCGGCAGCGGAGAAGGGCGAGCACCCGATCCTCGACTACAATATGCTCGACCGGATCGCGAAGGTCGTTAAAAAGTGCAGCGAAATCGGCTGCCAGATCTGCATAATCGTCGGCGCCGGCAATATCTGGCGCGGCAGACAGGGCTCGAACATGGACCGCACCCGCGCGGACCACATGGGAATGCTCGCGACGACGATCAACGCCCTCGCTCTCCAGGACGCTTTCGAGCAGAACGGCGTCGAGACACGCGTTATGACGGCTGTCGAGATGAAGCAGTACGCCGAGCCGTACATCCGCAACAAGGCGGTCTCGCATCTGAACAAGGGCAGAGTCGTCATTCTCGGCGGCGGACTCGGAATTCCGTTCATTTCGACCGACACGGCGGCGGCTGTGCGCGCGGCTGAGATCGGCGCGGACGTCATACTGATGGGCAAGAATATTGACGGAATATACAACGCCGACCCCAAAAAGGATCCCGGAGCTAAGCGTTATAACGAAATCTCATATAAGGAGATTCTCGCCAACGACCTCAAGGCGATTGACTCGACGGCGGCTTCCTTCGGAAACGAGAACCATATCAAGACCTTCGTGTTCGAGCTCAAGGACCCGGAGAACATCTACAACGCGATCATCGGCGATATCGATGGCACGGTTGTAAAAGATTCGTAAATAAAATTAAATCAAAATAAGAAAGGATACCGATAAAAATGAAGATCGATAGCAAAGAATTTGACGCAAAGATGAAGAAATCCATCGCGGCTTATGAGAATGAGCTCGCCGATATCCGTGCCGGACGCGCAAATCCGGGTCTGCTCGACAAGATCGAGATCGATTATTACGGCTCCCCGACAAAGATCAACCAGATGGCTGAGGTCAAGGTGACCGACGCCCGCACGATCATGATCACCCCGTGGGATGCATCGACCAACAAGAACATCGAGAAGGCGATCCAGGCATCCGACCTCGGCATCAACCCGCAGAACGACGGCAAGTCGATCCGCCTCGTCTTCCCGCAGCTGACCGAGGAGCGCCGCAAGGAGCTGACCAAGCAGGTCGCGAAGATGGGCGACGCCGCGAAGGTAGCGATCCGCAACATCCGCCGCGAGGCAAACGACCTCTCAAAGAAGATGAAGAAGGACGGCGACATGACCGAGGACGAGCTGAAGGCATCCGATAAGCTCATTCAGGATCTCACCGACAAGTTCATCAAGAATATCGACGATATAACGGCGAGAAAGAGCAAGGAGCTCATGGAAATATAAGTCAGTACTGACTTTGTATTCCGAAATTATCTAGAGAAGGAAATAATCGGCAATGATCATCCATCCGGAAATCGACGCGGCGGCGTCAAAAAAGCAAAAAAAACTTGAGCACATCGCGTTCATCATGGATGGTGACGGCCGATGGGCGACAAAGCGCGGAATGCCTCGCGAATACGGACACACCGTGGGCGCGAAGGTGTTCCGCCGGGTCGCCGAATACTGTTTCCGCGGCGGTATAAACACCGTCACGGTATACGCTTTTTCGACCGAAAACTGGAAAAGACCGGCGCGGGAAGTGAACGCGCTGATGACGCTCTTCACGACATACCTGAAAACCGGCATGGCGGAGATGATGAAGGACGACATCCGGATCAGATTTCTCGGCGAAAAAACGCCGTTCGGCGACGCTCAGCGCAGGCTGATGGAGAAGATAGAGTCGGATTCCGCCGGAAACAAGTACAATCTGAACATCGCCGTGAACTACGGCGGCAGGCGGGAAATAGCGCTCGCCTTTGAAAAACTGCACGAAAAGCTGCAAAACGGCGAAATTTCCGGCAGAATTACCGAGGAAATGATCTCGGACGAGCTCTTCACGGCGGGGCAGCCCGACCCGGATCTGATCGTCCGGACGAGCGGAGAGATGCGGCTGTCGAACTTTCTGACGTGGCAGTCGGTTTACTCGGAACTGTATTTTACAGATGTCTTGTGGCCGGACATGAACGAAGAGGAAGTCGACAAGGCAGTCGCGGACTACTATTCGCGGCAGAGAAGATACGGCGGTCTTTGATGTATATTTATACATCGAAACCGCATATTATGGAAAATTCTTGAAATCCCAAAAGGAATAACATTATGAAACAACGATTGATCACCGCGTTTTTTGGGTTCGCGGTGCTGATCCCGGTGCTGATTTTTTCGGATACATTGGCGCTTCCGGTGGCGGTCGCGCTGTTTTCGGCACTCGGAGTTTACGAGATGCTCGGGTGCGTCGGGGTACGAAAGCACCTTGAGATCACGATTCCCTCGATGCTCATCGCGGCGGCGGGACCTGTCGCGGTCAGATATCTGACGGTGCTGACCGACAGATTGTCATACAATCTTGCTGTTATATCAGCGGTCAGCTTCATCTATATGTTCTATCTGATGTGCGTCACGGTCGTCTCGAAGGGGAAGAAGAATATCCTCGACACGGCGCTCGTTTTCATGACCACAGTCTATATAACGATCGGATTTTCGAGCATTGTGATGATTCGCGATCTTCCGAATGGGCAATTTTTGATATATCTGGTATTTATCGGCGCGTGGGTCACCGACGGAGCGGCATATTTTGTGGGGCGCGCGATGGGAAAGCACAAGCTGATCCCGGACGTCAGCCCGAAGAAAACGGTCGAAGGGGCGGTCGGCGGAGTGATTTTCTGCGGATTGTCATTTGCGCTGTACGGACTGATTGTCGGACGATTCAGCTCGTCGACGACGCATTATATTGAAATAATTATCGCGGGTCTGATCATCGCGGTCATATCTGAATTCGGTGATCTCATCGCGTCACTCATAAAAAGGCATTACGGCATCAAGGATTACGGGACGATATTTCCCGGGCACGGCGGAGTCATGGATCGGTTCGACAGCATCATCGCTATCGCGCCTTTCCTTCTCATGATCTGCGCTTATCCGGATGTTTATGCATTGTTTGTATAATTATGCAGGAAATAGTTGATAAAAAGATAGTGATACTCGGCTCGACCGGCTCTGTCGGACGGCAGACGGTCGAGGTCGCTAAGGATTTCGAGTCGCGCGGCGTGAGGACGCTCGCTCTCGCTGGCTCGAAAAATGTAAAAATAATGGAGCGTGAAGCGCGTCTGCTGAGGCCGCGCTTCTGCGTTATGACCGATGAGGCGGCCGCGCAGGATCTGAAGACAAAACTTGCAGATACCGACATTGAAGTGCGCGCCGGGAAAGAAGCTCTGCTTGAAGCGGCGTCGCTGCCCGATGCCGATATAGTGTACAATTCGATTGGACAGAGCGCCGGACTTGAGCCGACGCTTTCGGCGCTCAGGGCGGGAAAAACTCTCGCGCTCGCAAATAAGGAATCGCTTGTCATCGCGGGCGAGATAGTAAAAGAAACCGCGCGTCGTCATAATGCACAAATAATACCGGTGGACAGCGAGCATTGCGCAATATATCAGTGCCTAAGAGTCGGCAGACATGAGGAAATCTCCAGAATAATACTGACCGCGTCCGGCGGGCCGTTCTTCGGAATGAAGCGTGAAGAGATGCGCGGCATCACGCCGGAACGGGCGCTCGCGCATCCGACGTGGAATATGGGGCCGAAAATCACTGTAGATTCCGCGACTCTGATGAACAAGGGCTTCGAGGTTATCGAAGCGGTTCATCTCTTCGACGTGCAAGTCGATCAGATCGAAGTTGCAATTCACCGCGAGAGCATAATCCACTCGGCGGTCGAATACAATGACAACGCGGTCATCGCGCAGCTCAGCGTGCCGGACATGAAGCTCTGCGCGCAGTATGCGCTGACTTGTCCGGAGCGACTTCCGGGACCGGTGAAACGGCTTGATCTGGCGGATATTGGTAAAATGACGTTTTATAAGCCGGATTTTGAGGCGTTTCCGCTTCTGACGCTCGCGATTGACTGCATAAAGCGTGGCGGTGTGCTTCCGGCGGCGCTGAACGCGGCTGACGAGGTTGCCGTATCGCAGTTTCTTGATGGATATATCAGCTTTACTGATATTATGGATGTTGTTGATGAAACAATATCTAAAATTCGCAATATATATGAGCCTGATCTGACACAATTGAAAGAGGCGTCGGACGAGGCTATGCTGCAAGCCGCGGCGCTTTGTAAGTCTCTCAGACACCGCTAAAATGCGAAATTAATGTAAACGGATGATCAATTGAATATTTGGTATATTTTGCTGACAATTGTGACATTTTCGCTGCTCATTCTGATACACGAGACGGGGCATTTTATGACGGCGCGCGCGTTTGGCGTCACCGTCAGAGAGTTTGCGATCGGCATGGGGCCGAAGCTGATCTCGCACAAGTCGAAGAAAAACGGCATTGTTTACTCGCTTCGCGCTTTTCCGATTGGTGGATTCGTCACTATGGTGGGTGAAGACGAGGATTCAGAGGATGAAAACGCTCTCAATAAAAAGCCGGTCTGGAAGAGAATGGTAATAACAGCGGCGGGCGCTGTTATGAATATCATTCTCGGCATAATTTTGATGCTTGTAGTAGTCACAAGTTCGCCGCGGATCTGCGGCACGACCGTGCTGAGATTCGCGGAAAACGGCGCGCTCAGCGACAAAAGCGGGCTTATGATAGGCGATGAAATACTGAAAGTTGAGAACGCGCGCGTCCATACGGCGTCCGAACTCGCCTACGAGATCATGAGAAACGGAACGGAGCCGCTCGAATTGACCGTAAAACGCAATTCCGAGAAAATTGTTCTTGAAAATGTTACATTTCCGACGATAGTTTCCGGCGGAATAAAGTACGGTCTTGCCGATTTTAATACCGCAGAGGAAGAGAAAACGGTCGGAAATGTCCTCGAACAGACATATTTTCGCTCGATTTCTACGATCAAAATGATCTGGCAGGGGCTGCTCGACCTTGTGACCGGGCGTTACGGGTTCGATCAGGTTTCCGGACCGGTCGGCGTGACCGGCGCGGTGAGCGAGGCGGCGAAGTCGGGGACGATAAACTACCTATTTCTTGTCGTGGTCATCACGATGAACCTCGGAATTTTCAACCTTCTGCCGCTGCCGGCGCTTGATGGCGGGCGGCTGCTCTTCCAGATCATCGAGCTCATCCGTCGCAAACCGGTTAAACCGGAGCTTGAAGGCTACGTACACTTCGTCGGGATCATCCTGCTGATGCTGCTGATGGTGGCGGTGACGTTCAAGGATGTTATGAATTTACTCAAATAATGTATAAATATACATCGGCTTTCTGATGGCGAATGAATATTTATTCATCAATATACATTGTGCAAAATAACTAACAATTATGGAAAAACAGAGAAAAAGCGTAAAGGTAGGCGGCGTTCTTATCGGAAACAGCGCGCCGATCAGCGTTCAGTCGATGACTAACACCGACACGCATGACAAAAAAATGACCATCGCTCAGGTTCGTGAACTTGAAAAGGCTGGCTGCGATATTGTCCGTCTTGCGGTTCCGGACCTTGACGCTGTCGAAACGATACGTGAGATCAAAAAAGAAGAAATCCGAGTTCCGATCGTCGCCGACATACATTTTGATTACCGGATAGCGATCGCGTGCGCTGAGGCAGGAGTCGACAAAGTCCGCATAAATCCAGGTAATATCGGCTCGCGCGAACGTGTGGCGGAGGTTGTCGCCGCCTGCCGGGAACGCTCAATACCGATCCGGATCGGCGTGAACGGCGGATCACTCGAGAAGAATATTCTCGAAAAATACGGCGCTCCAACGGCGGAAGCTCTCGCTGAAAGCGCGATGGGACACGTCAGAATTCTCGAGGACCTGAATTTCGACGACATCGTGATATCAATAAAATCGTCCAACGTCAGGACGATGATCGAGGCAAATCGCCTATTGTACAAAATGACGAATTACCCGCTGCACATCGGCGTGACCGAAGCGGGGACACCGCACGTCGGGCTCCTGAAAAACGCGGTCGGAATAGGGTCGCTTCTATGCGATGGCATCGGAGATACAATCAGAATATCACTGACAGCAGACCCGCTGCTTGAGGTTCGTGAGGGAAGAGCGCTGCTCAGCGCGATCGGTCTTGACAGGCGAAATATGATCGATCTCGTCTCCTGCCCGACTTGCGGCAGGACAAAAATTGACTTGATACGCCTTGCCGAGCGGTTTGAAAGCGATTATCTGCCGGAACTGCATCCGTCGAGACCGCTGAAAGTGGCTCTGATGGGCTGCGCGGTCAACGGCCCGGGCGAGGCCCGGGAAGCGGATGTCGGCCTGGCCGGGGGCAAGGGAAAGGCGGTTATCTTCCGCAAAGGAACAGTGGTGCGCACTGTGGCTGAAGACAGCGCAGTGGACGAGCTGATGGCGGAAATCGATACCATATTGAAT
>URCP01000075.1 GCA_900546315.1 uncultured Eubacteriales bacterium | reverse complement strand
GCGGGTGGATTCGGACCACCGAAGCTAAAAGCAGCAGATTTACAGTCTGTCCCCTTTGGCCACTCGGGAACGCTCCCATATGGAGCTGGTGAACGGAGTCGAACCATCAACCTGCTGATTACAAATCAGCTGCTCTGCCATTGAGCCACACCAGCGTCACAGGTATTCATTTCACGTCCGACGTATCGAACGTATAATATTATACCACATCCGCGAGTGTTTGTCAAGGGGTTTTTGAAATTTTTTCTCCTTTCATGAAAAAATCCATGAAAAAAATGATATGTCGGATCGTTTGAACAAGTGGTTTTGACGATTACTGACATTCGGACATATTGCGGCAGAAAATTTTGAAAAAAATTGAAATAATATTATCGTTTTCTGTTGACAAATCACGACGTTAATGATATAATATTATTATCCGGAGAATATAATGAATCCGTGGCGCGACCTTTTTACTTTTTTACAGTGATTGTTTGTGCGGCGGATGTGTCTGCGAAAGGAGAACCGCAAATAATGTATCTGCTTATTTCTGACCCGTTTTGCGTTGAGGGTAATACACAGAGTCACTTCTGTCTGACGGGAGACCGTCTTTCCGCTGCCGTCCGCAGTTCCCCGTGCCTTGAGGAGCCGTCGTGCGGCATGGGGATGCGCGCGCTTGTCTATTCACTGAAGAGGTCGGATGACGACAGGAATTGCCTGATGGCGGAGATATCCGGGATGCGGATAAGAAACGGAAGACTGGAGGTTTCATACGGCGATATGTCTCCGACCGCCCTTTCCTGCCGCGACGCGAAGCGCAGGATACGCGCGAAAAAGTACGCGTCCGGCACCCAGACCGGAAACGACATGACTGAGGTGCCGCTTATCATCGCCGTGGATGAGGAGACGTTCGGTAATATACTGAACGGCGACGGAATGGCGTCCGGAGCTTTCTGCACCAGACTTGAGGAGCTTCAGCGGTACGGGCGGCTCGACGATATAATCGCGGAGTTTCCGACCGATCTCAGTATTTCGGAATCGGATGTGCGAAATGACCCTGTCTGTATCGGCAAGCTCGCGTTCGCTCTGGCGAAGAAGCTGACCCGCGTCACGACCGGAAGAATTCCGCGCGGCGAGGAGGAGAGCGTGAGGGCTGAGGCGCTGTGTCTGAAGGACAGAATGAAAGAGGCAATGGACAGATGCTTCGAGCTCGAGAGTGACAACCGCAGTCTGCGCTCCGCGCTTGCTTACTATTATTATCATCAGCTGTGTGACGCCGGTCTGTTCATCGAGGATTCGCGCGAAGAGTGCTTCAGGGTCGGTTCACGTCTGTTCGGCGGGCTCGTCTGTGACCCGCCGGAGAAGAGCTACAAGGACCGCTCGAGATACATACTCATGCGTATGCGCTACGCCGATCTTTCGGGAGGTTTTGCCGGCGACTCGTTCCCGGATGAGCTGTACGCGCTCGCGAAGGTGTACGAGGGCTTCGGATGGGAGGAGAAGCGAGCGTTCCGCAGAGAGTATACGCGGGTGTGCTATGAGTTCGCGAAATTCGTGATTGACCGTCGGCTGTATGTATTCTATAACCGGTATATCAAGAAAAAATTCGGCTCATGGTATCACTGCCCGATAGGCTTTGTCGGTGACGACGGGTATGACAGACGGCTTTTTCAGACGGAGGAATGCCTGCGGAGCGCCGTCAGGTGCCGACCTCCCGAAAATTTTTTTCTTCCGACTATGACTGAACTCGATTATCGTTTTTCTCAGGTGTTCCAGATAAATGGCATACGTAGGCTTCTGGGCGGCGACGACGAGGCGGCGCGTGAGGATTTTCTCATGTCCGAGGAGTACGTGAAGAGCGCGTGGGACACTTATAACGAGGTCAGAGCCGCGGCGGCGGACGAGAACGTGAAATATGTTCCTGCCATCTCGACCATCTTCCCGGTCTGGCTGATCGGCGTTGAGGCACGCAATTGCTGTTTTCTCGGTAAATACGACCGGACCGCCCGCGTTATCTCGCGCAACAGGCTGCCGAGCGACGCGCAGCTATGTCAGTACGCCGAGCTCCTCGCGATACAGGGCGACTTTTCCGGCGCGCGCCGGGTGCTTTCCGGTTTGTCCTTCCGCGGAAGAGGGGACGAGCGGGTCAAGTCGCTTGTCAGATATCTTGATGAGAACGATAAATAATTATGATTGCCCCCAGACGGATTTCGCGTCCGCTTCCGGGGGCTTTTTCCGTTCTGTTGCACGATATGGACATGTCTCGGGAAAACACGTCCATACAGTCGCTTGACATATTCCGTACTCTATGGTAGAATAGGATAAACGACCGGCGTGATCCGCCGTGATTTCAGGAAAGGAATATACGGAAAATGAAAAAGACCTATCTTATAGGAAACGCGCATATCGACCCCGTCTGGCTCTGGCGCTGGCAGGAGGGCTTCTCCGAGATCCGCGCGACCTTCAGGAGCGCGCTTGACAGAATGAACGATTACCCGGACTTCAGGTTCACGAGCGCCTGCGCGGTCTACTATGAGTGGATCGAGAAGGTTGACCCGGAGATGTTCGCGGAGATACGGCAGAGAGTTAAGGAGGGGCGCTGGAACATCGTCGGCGGCTGGTTCTTACAGCCGGACTGCAATATCCCGTCCGGAGAGAGCCTCGTGAGACATTCGCTTATCTCTCAGCGTTATTTCAAGGAGAAGTTCGGAATTACAGCGAAAACCGGATATAATGTCGACTCCTTTGGTCACAACGCGTCGATACCGATGATTCTCAGACAGAGCGGTATGAAGAATTATGTCTTCATGCGTCCGGGACCGCACGAGAACGCGGATCTGGACGATCTCTTCGTCTGGGAAAGCCCCGACGGCTCAAGCGTCCGCGCGTACAGGATACCGCATTGCTACTGCGTCACCAATATGGATCAGCTCGACGACGTGATCGCGAGATCAACCGCTGAGAAGCCGCTGATGGCGTTCTACGGCGTCGGCAACCACGGCGGCGGACCGACCGTCATGCTGATAAACGAGATCAACGCGAACCACAAGCCGGAGGGCGTCTTTTACTCGACCCCCGACGAGTATTTTGAGGACACGAAGAACAACGACGTGAAGGTCGTGAAGGACGAGCTCCAGCACCACGCCCGCGGCTGCTACAGCGCGCTCAGTTACGTGAAGCGCTCGAACCGCGCCGCCGAGTACGCGCTCTATGAGGCGGAGGCACTCTCTGTTCTCGCCGATAAGCTGACCGGTGAGGACAATTATCCGTCCGAGAAGCTGAAGAAGGCATGGAAGAATGTCCTGTTCAATCAGTTCCACGATATCATGGGCGGCTGCGCGATAAAGAGCGCCTACAAGGACGCGTCCTATCTCTACGGCGAGGTAATGTCGATCGCGGAGCAGGCGACAAACACGGCTATGACCCGTATTGCTCTGAATGTCGATACCCTGCACGACGAGACGATGCCGACCGCAAAGATCAACTGGCGCCTCTGGAGCTGCGGAAAGCTCGGCGCTCCAGTGTTCGTCTTCAACCTGCACGCGTGGGACGTCGAGGCTGTCGTTGAGATAACGTCCTTGGCGTCGAAGATCACTGACGACGAGGGCAATGAGGTCGCGATCCAGAAGGTCCGCGCCGAGTTCACGAACGGCGGGGAAAAGTACGGCACGGCGTTCATCGCGAAGGTTCCGGCTCTCGGATACAAGCTTTACAGAATCTTCACCGAGGGCGAGCCGACCGTGAAAAATGCTGTCGGAGTCACCGAGAACTCTCTCGAGAATGATCTCGTAAAGGTCGTGTTTAGTGGGAAGACCGGCGAGATTTCGGGCTTTGTCGACAAGCGTACCGGTGAGGACATACTCTCTGGCGAGACCGGAACGGTCCTGCTCGACGAGACAAATTGCGACACTTGGGCGCATGACAAGGTGTACCTCGGCGCGGACGCCGGCTCCTTCGGCGAGCCTGTGTTCAGCATTATCGAGGAGGGCGATGTCAGATCGACCCTCCGCGTCGAGACGAGATTCGGAAGCTCTGTGCTCAGACGCGACTACACGCTCAAGAAGGACAGCGACGAGATAAAGGTAGAGCTCACGGTCGACTTCCACGAGAAGCACCGCGCCTTCAAGCTGACTTTCCCGGCGGGAGACAAGGTCATTTCCTCGATTCCGTTCGGAAGCATCGAGCGCCCGCTCGGCACCGGCGAGGAGCCTTGCGCGGAGTGGCTCGCCACCGGAAATATCGGCTACGCGAGCGATATCACCTACGGTTATGACACGACCGACAAGCTGATGCGTCCGACCATATTCAGAAGCTGCATCATCAACGACCACTTCGGCGCGCGCGACGAGTTCTGCGAGTATATGGAGCAGGGAGTTTCCACCTTCAGATATACTCTCTTCCCGTTCACGACCCGCGCCGACGCGAAGAGACGCGCCGACGAGTTCAATCTCGCTCCGAAGCCGCTCCACGACACCTACCACAAGGGAACCCTCGCGGATGAGTTCAGAGGCTTTGAGGCCGACAGCGGCAACATCGTCGTCACAGCGGTCAAGCGCGGCGAGGACGGCGGAAAGGTTCTCAGATTTGTGGAGCTTGACGGTAAGGACGCGAAGGTCGGAGTCAGGCTCTTCGGCGAGAAGACAGAGATCGGAACAAGGGCTCACGAGGTTCACACTATCGCGGATGGGCGCGAAGTCGACCTTATCGAGTGGTAAACAGATAAATATGTGCGTCTGACGGTTGTCCGGCGCTCGAAAAAGCCGTGTGGTCTTCACACGGCTTTTTTATCTGAAAATTTTTTCGGAAAACGGAACATTTCGGGAAAGAATTGCGTCTCTATATATGAAGAACAAAAACGGAGGTACTTCATATGAAACGCTTATCAACATTAATAATCATCATCGCCATGACGCTCGTGTCGCTTGCCGCCGTCTCCTGCGGGGAGGAGAGCGACGACGCGCTGCTGACCGGGGTCTTCACGAAGACCGGAGTAGACCTCGGCGAGGGCTTCTGGACGAACGGCAAGCTCGCGTTCTCGGACGGGAAGCTGTGTGTCGTCGGCGAGCTGCGGGACGACAATTCTCCGGCGATGGCGGTCGTGAATACGGCGGACATGACGGTTTCGGTCGAAAAGCTGCCGATTTCCGGCTCCGCGTCGGATATCGCGGTCGGGAAAGACGGCGTTCTCTGCGTCGTGAACAGTTTTGACGAGGAGACCTTCAGGACTGTCTACACACTCGAGTGCGTGAAGGACGGGAATCTGGTATTCTCACTTGTCGCCGACAGTGTGATTGACCTCGGGGACAATTTCTGGGGTGTCTATGCCGCGTCGGGTGACGGATGCTGGTATATCGCCGGCAGCAAGACATTCGCCATGATCTCGCCTGACGGAAAGACCGAAATGACATCAGAGCTTCCTGAACAGGCGAACGGACTCGCCGCCGACAGGAACGGCACGCTTCACGTCTGGGGCATGGGATACCACATGATACTCTCGGACGGCAGGCTCGAAAACAGTTCCGAGTGGCTTGACGCCGCCGGCAGCGGCAGCCTGTTCTTCGGAGAGGGGCACGATTTCTACCGGACAGACGAGAACGGCATCGGATACGGAGACCTTACCGAAAACGGTGTCGACACCGGCGAGATCATGAACTTCGTGAACTCGTCGCTCGTAGGGTCCGGGAACAGAAAGCTCGCTGTGGCTGACCCGGAGACGATATATATGTACGGCAGCGACGGGGTCGGCGGCGAGCGCGGACTCTGGAAATACACGAAGACCGACGACAGGCTGCTGACCGACATGAAGGTCGTGAAGGTCACGTACATAGAGAACGGCAGGAACATGATCCCCCTCGCCGCCGTGAAGTTCAATCAGTCGCAGAACGAGTACTACATAAAATGCGAGGAATACGCGTCGAAAAACAGCACAGGCGACTGGCAGTCGCTCATGTCGCGCCTCGACGCGGATATCGTCGCCGGGAATGTCGGGGATATCATAAGTATGAGCGATCCGGACAGCATTACGAAATACGCGTCGAAGGGTCTCTTCGCCGACCTGTACGAGCTGCCGGGGTTTGAGAAGGACAAGATGTTCGGCTGTGTCAGCGAGGCCATGGAGCGCGACGGCATTCTCGCGGCGATACCGCAGGAGTTTGTGCTGAATACGCTCGCTGTGCAAAAGGGAACTGTCGGTGAGGATTTCGACGTCGGAAAGATAATCGAACTCGCGAAAAATTCAGGCGGTAAGCGGCTGTTCATGGCTATAAACCGCGCGGCGGTGAACGGACAGATGCTGAACAGCGTTCTTAACGAGTGCGTCGACGTTTCAGCCGGTAAATGTGATTTCTCGTCCGGCGCGTTCACCGATTATCTCGATTATCTCATGACTCTGCCCGAGAACGACGAGGACGCGATGTATGACGGCGCGAACCACTACGCGGCAGGCGAGATAATGTTCTATCAGGCGCGGATCGGCGCGATTTCAGACTACGCGATGACTCTGAATATCTTCGGCGACGCGGGCGCGGATATATGCGGTTATCCGTCGCGTGACGGAGGTCGCGCGGAGCTCTATGCTGACAGCTATTACTCGGTCGTTAAAAAGAGCCGCGTGAAGGACGGCGCGGCGGCGTTCATGACCTACCTTCTCTCCCCTGACTGCACGATAGACGAGATGCGCGGGATGCGGAACATACCGTCGCTGAAAGCCACCATGAAGGCGTGGGAGGAGAGCGAAGGGAAGATGTACTATTACTTCTACAAAAATAATATCAACCGCTGGTCCGCTGACACGAATCCGATTGATGAGACAGAGATGGGCGAGCCGGGCGTCTGCGTGAAGGTTGACCGGGAGCTGTTTGACAGTTTCTATGAATATCTCGACGGCGCACATGTTTTCGGGAATATGCCGCAGAGTATCACGGACATCGTGGTTGAGGAGATGGACGCGTTCCTGTCCTCCGCGAAGAGCGCCTCGGAGACCGCGGATATCATCTCGAACCGCGTTTCGCTGTATCTTTCCGAGAAAAACTGAAATTTTCGCTTGACATATCTTCCTGATTCCTGTATAATATTATGTATACCGGATCCGGAGGTCACAATGTATATAAATTACGACTACTACCATGCTTTCTACCACGTCGCGAAATGCGGGAACGTCACTCGGGCGGCGAAGCTGCTTCTCTGTAATCAGCCGAACCTGACGCGGACGATAAAGACGCTTGAGTCCGAGCTCGGCTGCCCGCTCTTTTTCAGGAGCAGTCAGGGAATGCGGCTGACGCCGGAGGGAGAAAAGCTTTACGCGCACATAAGCGCCGCGGTCGGACATATCGAGGCGGGCGAGTCGGAGATCATCTCAGCGAAGAATCTCGAGACCGGTTCCGTGTCGGTCGCGGCGAGCGAGACGGCTCTGCGCTGTCATCTTCTGCCCGTGCTGAGAAAATACCGCGCCCTGTACCCGAAGATACGCCTGCGTATCGGAAACCACTCTACCCCGCAGGCAATCGAGGCTCTGAAGAACGGTTTCGCGGACATTGCGGTCGTCACGACGCCGACTATGGACGTCGCCTCGCTCATAGAGAAGAAGGTCAGGCGGTTGAACGAGGTTGCCGTCTGCGGCGCCGGGTTCCCGGAGCTTGTCGGAAGGCGCGTGCCGCTCGGTGAGATAGCGTCTCTGCCGCTGATCTCGCTCGGGGCGGAGACAAAGACATACGAGCTTTACAGCGAGTTCTTCGAGGAGAAGGGGTTCAGATTCGCGCCGGAGATCGAGGCGGCGACGGCGGATCAGATACTGCCGATGGTCGAGGCTGACCTCGGGATAGGCTTTGTGCCGAGAGAGTTTCTTGCCGGAGCGACGGGCGTCAATGTCATAGACCTCGAGGACGCGCTCCCCACGCGCGACATATGTCTGCTGAAGCGCCGCGACCAGACGCTCAGCGTCGCCGCGAAGGAGCTTGAGAGACTGATACTCGAAAACGAAGAATAAAAAAGGAGACTGCCATACGCGGCGGTCTCCTTTTCTTTGGCAAAATCATTGTTTCTTCGCGAACTTCGCGCGGTACTCGGACGACGTCATCCCGACATGTTTCTTGAACACGCGGCTGAAATACTGCTGTGACGTGTAGCCGACCTCGGACCAGACGCCGGATATCGGGACGACATTGTCGCGCAGGAGCTCCTTCGCGTGCTCACATCGGAGCTCGTTTATCTTGTCGACGTATGACATACCGTAGTACTGTCTCATCAGCCTTGACAGGTGGCGGCGGGTGATATGAAGGTCGTCGATTATCCGCTCCGGCGTTGCGAAGTCGACAAGACCGAAGAAGTATGTGTCGAGCATGGCGCGCAGGTCGATCTTTCCGACCTTGATCGTGCGGTTCTCCGGCATCGGCTCGTCACCGACCCCCGCCGCGTACCTGCCGAGATTTATCAGCAGACTGACAAAGTACCCGGAAGTCTTCTCGCGGAACCCGGGGAGCCTCGTCCCCGCCTCGCGCATCATTTCACCGATAAGCTCCCGGCAGTCTCCGCCGCCGCGCCTGAAGAAGAACGGCTCGTCGACGAGCTTTTTTATCAGAGCCGTCAGCTCCCGGTCGGACGACTGCTGAGGGCGCGGCTCAAGGTTGAATCTCAGCGCGCACTCGTCCATCGGGTCGTCGGCGCCGGAATACTGACTGTGGTAGACTCCCGGACCGGTCAGGTATATCGTCCCGCCGTTTATCTCGAACTTTCCTTCGTCTGTGACGAGAGTGCCTTTGCCGCGGGATATTATGTGCAGTTCATAGTTCGTGTGTGAGTGCCTGACCGTGTTCCATGCCCACGGCTCGTCACAGCCTGCGTAGTCGAGCGTCGCTGTGTAGTCCCCGAGCTGCACCGACAGGTCTGAATAATATATGCGTGTTGTGCGGAAGTCGTACATGAGATCCCTGCCTTCCTTTTTTGTGTATGAGATGCCGCGAGCTGTATGCTAATATTTTACCATATATTCTTTCTTAAGTCAATAGTCAGGGAACATCATATTCGGACCGGCAAAAAAGTTCGCGTTAACTGTGACAAATTGACATAAATGTGGGACAAAAATGTATTTTATGACGAAATTTCACGCGGCATCTTGACAGAACATTGCCTGAGTGTTATAATATACTGGAAAAGTATGGTACAAAATCATACTTTGCGGAATGTTTTAATGTTTTGAAGCGTCGGTATCATTGTGAGACGTCGTTTTAGCGGAACGTGCGGATGAGACCCGGTGCTCTGATGTCCGTTCCGCTATTTTTTAGTGATACAGCCGAGTTTCCGGCGGTCGGAAAGGAGTCATTTGGGATCATATGGAACATACGGAACATACGGAACATACGGAACATACGGAACATACGGATACCGCGATATCTCTCGATTTTGGCAACTATAAGCTGAAAGCCGCCTATATCGACCGGACGCGGACCGGACCGGACGGATCGGGCGAGTGCAGAAATCTCGATCCGAGTGAGCACCCGGATGGGGTCTCGTCCTTCTTCGCGGTCGACCGGCACGGGAATATGCGCTTCGGTGCGGACGCGGAGAGACCGAAGAACGGCTTCGCGAGGGTGGCGAGACTCAAGAGCCACATAGGCGAGGCGATAGCCGGAGCGGACGGAAAGCCTTTTCTCGTCAATGATACGTCGTTCCGGTATGACACGGCGGTGACGGCGACGGCTGAGGCGTTCCTGCAAGGTGTGAACGAGCGGCTCGGTTATATGGGCATCGGACCGGTGAGGGATATCTTCCTGTCATATCCGGCGGGCGCGGATTTCGGGCTCGCGAAGCTCACGAGATTCGTCAGACTCATTAATTCGGCGACGCTTGAGGACGGGACAAATTTCAGGGTCAGGGGCACGATATGCGAGCCGGCGGCAGCGGCGCTGAACTTTCTCGCGAGTATGCGGGAGAAGAAGCCGGAATCGAAGGTGCTTGAGATAGACGTCGGCGGAGGCACGTTCGACATGGCGCTGCTCACGGCGTACCCGGACGGGAAAGAGAACGTTGGCGCGGTCAGATATTACGATATCGTCGCGTGCGACGGGATACCGGACATAGGCGGTCTCGACTTTTCGGACCGACTGACCGGACTGCTCCTTTCGAAGGCGGAGAACGCCGCAGGCGGAAAGCTGACGAACGCCGAGCGCACGATGCTTTGCAGGATGACCGAGGACGTTAAGCGGAGGCTTTCGGTTTCGGAGTCTACGGATGTCAGCGACCTGATGCACGGCGGCGAGTTTCTCGAGATAAACGTGACCCGCGCGGAGTTTGAGGCAGAGTCGCGTGATCTGCTATCACGTATCGGCGAGAGGGCGTCGGCGCTTCTGAGGCGCAACCCGGATTTTATCCCGGAGCACGTGGTTCTCTCCGGCGGGGCGTCGAAAATGCCGATGATCGGTGAGACTCTGAGGGCGGCTCTGCCGGAGTACGCCGACAGGTTTGCCGTCTTTGAACCGGAGCTGTCGGTCTGCTACGGAACGGCGAGATACGCGGCGATGGAAATAAACGCCGACGAGACGTCGTCCGGCGACCCGGCGGACAGACCGCTGACAGTGCTGAAGCGCACGAGAGCGGACATCGGAATCGAGTACTGCGACGAGACGAAGAAGCCCGGAGAGCCGGGATATCTGTACATCCATCGTCTGATACGCCGCGGTACCGTGATACCGTGCGCCGCGGACGAGGTCAGAACGTGCAGCCTGAACGAAGACTCCGACCGTATACGCATAAAGCTTTTCGAGGCGACGACAGAGGACCCGGACGACACAGCGCCTGAGCGCGACTGGGAGTCGAGGCTTGAGCTCGAGCTCGGTTTCGGCGGAGAGATGCCGCGCGGGACAAAGATACACTATCTTTTCGGAGTCGACGGAATGGGACTCGGCAGGCTTGAGGCGTGGCTGCACGACGATGTTAACCGGAGCGTTTCCGGAGTGATCTCGCTGCCGCCCGAGATAAACACCCGCGGAGTCGGGATGTATGATGACAAGGAGCGCGAGGAACACTGATGCTTTATATAGGTATTGACATCGGAACGGCGACGGCGGGCATCGCCGCGCGCGGGGATGACGGTGAGGAGATAGTGAGGGTGATGCCGGCTGACTTTCGTGCCGGCGGGGAATTGTCCCTGCAAACGGCAGTAAAGTCGGCAGACGATATATACGAGAAACTGCTTTGCGAGACGATACACGATTTCGACGCGAGGACGGCGGCTGACATGGCTGACCGCTCAGCGACCGTCGTTCTCACCTGCCGCGGCGGACTCGAAAAAGACCCGGAAACCGCGGGAAAGCTTATGGATACCGTCAGAAACGCCGGAGCGCGCGTCGGAAACGGATGGACAATCGATGTTTTATGTGTGCTGCCCGGCGCGGCGGCGTCAGCCGTGTGCCACTTTGTGACGAGCGGGGTTACGCGCGGCAGTGAGGAAACTGTCCTTGTCGTCGACTTCGGTGATTCGGCGTTCCGTGTGTCTGCCGTGGCGGTCAGACCTGATCTCGGGTATACGGTTGTGTCGTCGCGTGAGTGCGCGGACGGGTGCGGGAAGCTGCGCGCCATCGCCGGTCTGCTCATCTCGGAAAAGCTGTACGAGGCGCACGGGATAACCGCCGACACATCGATGAAGAGTATCCGCAACGCCTGCGTTTCGCTCATGAAGAATCTGAACAGTCACAGAACCGCGACGGTGAAGATAAGGCACAACTATTCGGTCTGCCCGGTCACAATAATGCGGGAGGAGTTCACGGATAAGGCGGTGATGACATACGACGAACAG
This sequence comes from uncultured Eubacteriales bacterium, assembly GCA_900546315.1. Taxonomy (GTDB): domain Bacteria; phylum Bacillota; class Clostridia; order Oscillospirales; family CAG-272; genus Flemingiibacterium. Next base: position 2,726 of record URCP01000075.1, on the reverse strand, counting down.
CTCGAGGTCATCGGAACAGTCTTTGAGGAGGCGCGGGACGCCGGACACAGCCCGGACGCGGTAATCCTCACGGCCGGCGGAATGCTGCTCGGAGCGGTCACGAAGCGTATGTGCGGGTACCTCTCGACTCTCGGTCTTCCGAAGAAGAAGGTGTTTGTTCCGGAGCGTCCTGATGGCGCTGAGGCTTTCGGCGCGGCGCTGATAGCCTCCGAAAAGAGAAAATGCCGCAGGCTCGGGCACTGCTTCGGAATAACCGTCACGCCGGACCGCGGCGGCAGGCTCGGAGTCCTGACGATGGTCGGCGCCGGGACGCGGCTTCCGGCGGTGAGCGGTGAGCTTGCCGTGACCGGCAGCGCTGCGCAGACGGTGATAACCGTGTTTCGCAGGACGGACAGAGCGACGACCGATATCAGCGACACGCGCGACTGCACCGAGGTCCGACGCGTCGCTTTCGGAATACCGAAGGACGAGACGGCGTGGATTTCCATGCTGCTCGGAGCCGACGGACTTGTCACGGTGAGGGCGAGACTGAGGAGCGGTACCTGTCTCACCGAGAGCTTCAGGACCGATTACAGTTGTTAAGGAGGCGCTGTATGACTGACAACACAGACAAGCTGAGAGTTGAGAACGAAACGCTCAGAAACGAGAACTGCGATCTGTCGATGCGCCTTGAGTGCGCGGAGACAGAGCTTGAGGACGTGCTTGACCGTCTGAACGATGAGAAACGCTCCCGGACACGGCTCACAGAGGAAATTAACGCTCTGCGCCGCGAGGTCGGAGAGCTGAAGGAGAAGAACGAGACCCTGCGCCGCGAACTTTCGGAGCGCTGCCGCAGTATCGTGCCGGAAGAGAGCCGCGCCGACGAGGCTGGTGATCTCCGCAAAGCGGCGAAGGATCTGACGAACGATATGCAGTTCAGGATGATAAACGCACTGAACGACTGCCGCGCGGAGCTGATAAGCGCGCTCAGGGAGTGGCAGGTCAGCCTTTTCAGGCACGAATACGGACGGCTCGCCGCCGTGTTCGTAAATCTCGCCGGTATATCGTCATCTCTTGGAAAGAGAGTGCTCGAGGCGGACGCTCCGGAGGAGATGCGCGCGGTTTCGGCGAAGCTTGGTCGGATACGCGAACGTTTCGCCGGGGCTCTGGAGGACGCGGGGCTGAGAGTGATCGAGCCGGAGCCGGGGGAACGTTTTGACCCGGCGCTGCATTCGGCGCCGGATACCAATGGGGCGGACGCGGATGATGATGGCGGGAATCTCAGTATATTGACCGTTGAGTCCCCGGGAGTACTTCTGGTGACCGGAAACGGCGAGCCGCCAGAGGTTCTGATCGAGGCGTCGGTCACTGTCGGAAGAATCAATGAACATGGACAAAATGGGTAAAGGTGAATCCGTGAAGCAGAGAACGAAAAAGAAACACATGACGTGCGGCGCCGAGGAGCTTGTATCCGCGGCTGTCGGAGCCGATATCATATCCGGCGGGTACGGCGGGCTTATGCTGATCGCTGACGCCGTTGGTATGCGGGCAGCTCTTGTACGGCATAAAAATGAAAGTCCGTGCGGCTGTATACCGATCGCGTATACGGAACTCATGTATGACGACATGAAGGAGTGCGCCGACAGGCTCGTCATGAGTATCACTCCCGACGAGGAGGACACTATGCGTATAATAGTTGTCGGAGACGACGCGGGACGGCTTGAGGAAAATCTCAGAGCGGCGCTCGCGTATGACGACGAGCTCGCCTGCTTTGACAGGCGCTTTGAGAGAATTCCGGGGACGCTCCGTGATCTGATCCTTGCCGGACGGCGCGCGGCTTTTTCCGATACGTCTCGCGGACGAGAGAACGAGGATATTTTTCTCATTCTTCTCGATAAGGATGGAAACGAGACCGAGATCAGGCTGTCTGACTCCGGGGATGAGAACACGGAGAACGGATTCTACTGCGCCGGAGGAGTTCTGAACGTAAGGGCGGGCGGGGAGCTGTTCACGCTTGACGTACCGGAATATGTCCGCGGATTCGTGTTCGCGTGCCGCTCCGGGGAGAATAATTTACTGCTGCAAAACGGAAGCTCGCGCGCCACGCTGATGATACCTCGCGCCGGAGCCGCGGTCAGGAGTGATTCATGATGGAAGAGAGAAACAGACACAGGTTCGCCAGGGAGATAAAGAACTGCGCAGACAGAATCGCCGGCGCGGACGACGCAGCGCTGCCGGTTTACGTACACAAACTGCTCTCGGCGATACTCCGCATGGCGGAGCGCGAAGGGCTCGCGCCGGGGGATATGGCGGTGAAAAACGATACTGTGACCGCGGTTGATACCGATATTTCTTCTCTGACCTCCCGCGTGAGGGAATACAAAGCATGGTATGAGGCTGTATCGAAGCCGTTTGAGGCAATGCGGCGTGAGAAAGAGATAAGCGGCGCCGTCTCGGACGAGCTGTCGGAAAAGCTCGACGACGCGGCTCTGCGGGAAATCAAGGAGAATTCCGACCTGATCGAGAAGGCTCTCACAAGGCTTGACAAGATGCTTTCTGACTGCGTCGCGGCGGAAGAGCGGGATCACAGTGAGACCCTGCGCCTGATAGACCCGGACAGCAGCGCGGACAGACTGAGCGGAACGGCGGACAGTGACCGCGGAGGCAGATGATGACAGCGACTGTATTTTCCGACACGCGGAGAACGCACTATATTATAACCGGAAACACGAACGACGAGTTCTGCT
>URCP01000074.1 GCA_900546315.1 uncultured Eubacteriales bacterium | reverse complement strand
GAAGGTGTCGTTCACCTGCGCAAGGAAGCTGTCTGTGTGCTGACCGAAATACGAGGGCTCAAGCGATATGCCGTGGTCGTCGTAGTTCAGATCCTCGAGCTTTGTCGTGTTGATTCCCGTCCAGAGATAACCTGTGTATCTCGTCGGATCCTCGGTCGGCAGGAGGACTGCCTTTACAAGCCCCGCTTCCGCGCCGAGCTTTGTCAGGAATGTCAGCGCGTCGTTCATGATGGCGTCCGACGCGGCGTTGGCAATGTCGTAATCGGTATCCGCGCCGCCGACACGTCCGTATATGCCGATATTCGCCATGAGAGACAGCAGGGACGGCGAGTCCTCAACCTTCTCGATAGCGTTCATGTCGACAAGACCGAACGACAGCGGGAGAGTGCGCGTGAGAGTGCCGTTGCCGCTGTAGAGAGCGATCTCCATCGGCGTCTTCCTCTCCGCCCTGTAGTAGATAAAGCTGTCCGAATCGATCACCGCGCTGTTCGTCACGAGCGGTATCGAGGAAAACGGATAGGACGAATCCCTGACCGTCATCTTCGTCTGACCGGGCATAGACACGGCGTTCTCCTGAGAGCGCAGATCCGCCGAATAACCGGTGTCGTTCATTGAAACGCCGTCCACGCCCCAGAGCATGACAGTGTTCTCGAGCTTCGCCGCCGGGTAGTTGGAGCTCGGACCGACGACGCCGGTGTGGTATCTGACGCTCATCTTGCGCCCGGTGAAGTAATCCACCGTGGCGGAGGCGATGAACGGCTTTTCCATGTCCGCCGTCACAAGAGTGATGATATTCTCGCCGGAGCGCATCGTGTCGCGGACAGAAAGGCTTCCGTTCACGGTGACAAGCTCGGGATAATAGGTTCCGTCGGCAAAGCGCACCTCAAAGATGAATTTCAGCGTATCGCCGACGCCGACCGGATCGGGATCGTTCCGGCTCGTGAACTGCTCAAGGTCCATATGGACTCTGAGCACACCGTTCTTGTCAGTTCTGAAAACCATGTCCTGTCTGCCGTCGAGGTTCGCGGTCTCGCCCGCCGCGCGCGCGAATCTCGCGGTCTCGCAGTAGGCGTCGTCGCGGTATTCCGCGAAGACGTCGTTGCGGTAGACGCCGCCGCGGAGGGTCACATCTGTATTCGCGAGCGCCGTTCCGTCCGGCTTCAGGAGGGTGATCTCAGCCGTAGCCGCGAGACGCAGGGTAAGCGCGTTCAGCGGGTAGAGCTCGCCCTTCGTCCCGTCGCCCTCTCCGCTCTTCAGCGAGATATTTGAGAACGTTCCGCGATAAGAGGTTCCGTCGTCAGAGACGCTCGCGCACCTGATTTCCGACGCGATTCTGTCCGGCTCATAGAGCGCGAGCGAGCCGTCGTCGTTCGAGTAAACGGTGTGCGTGACGCCGAGACTGTCCTCATAGGATATCTCGGTCTTCACCGCCGGGGTGAACTGGAAGAGATAGAGCTGATCCTTCAGCCTGTTCACGTTGACCTGAACGCTGTCGGAAAGCCCGTCGAGCGACGCGTGCGAAGCCGTGACGATATTCGTCCCGTCGCGCAGTCCGCAGAGCATCATGACGATCTGCGGTATGTAGCTCGTGTAGGAGAACCTTTCGAGCGGCTCAAAGACGCTGCCGCGGCGGTAATTGACCGTGACGGCTCTGTCGAGCTCGCTTGTGATTTCTGTGCCCTGACCGGTGGTCGTGCTCCACCTGATCGAGTCGTTCAATGTGCTCCAGTCGTAGTCTGAGTAGTTTATGCTGATGGTCTCGAGCAGTCCGAGCTCGCTTCTGAGCTTCGCTATAGCGTAAGCGCTCGTGAGACCGTCGAAGGTCTCGCCGTCGTGATTGACAACAGTCGGAGCGGTGCTCGTCGCGGTGTCGGTGATCGTGTTTTCAAGCGTCGTCTCATCGACAGACCTCCCGCCGACAAGAATTTCGAGTGCGCCGTCCTTGTATACGACGATCGTGCAGGACGCAGTGCTCCATGTCGGGTCGGAGCTGTTCTTCGCCTTCGCGGTCACGATGTAGTAGTCTTTCAGTTTCGCGGGAGTTTCCGGAGTGAAGGCGATGCTTCCGGAATATGTCTGCCCGTCGCCGTTCCCGGCTTTGTCCATCTGCTTGATGACTTTTCCGTCCTTTTCGACCGCGAGTGAGAACTCGCAGGTCCCCCGGTTGTTTTCAAGGTCGAAGTTCTCGATAATCCAGCCGAAGGATATCTCATTCCCCGCGACAAACTGCGGGTTATCGAGACCGACAAGAGTTATCGCCGCGGGCTTCGAGCGGACGATTATCTTCGCGGATGTACTGAGCGGAATATCTTTCCCGTCGACCGTGGCGACAGCCGAGAGATTCAGCGTATACGAAGGAGTATCACCGCTCGAAATCTGTGTGAGCTTATCCCCGGGAACAGTCAGCGAGGTCGCGGTGCGGTCAAGTTCAGCCGTCCAGACGGTATTTCCGTCGGCGTCCTTGAGTTCAGCGTTGATTTTCCCGTCCTTCGGCTCATAATTACTGAGATTCGACGCGAAGTTCATCTTCTGATCATTGCCCTGTCTCGCGAAAACGGTGTTCGCTCCGGTCGGGAACAGAAGGCTCGGTCTGCCGCCGTCCTTGACGGTGACAGTGATCTTGTTCGACGCTTCAGTGTGCGTCTTCGTGTCGCTGCTGCCGTTCTTCGCCATGAGATATATCTCTGCGGTTCCAATATTATTCGCGATGATGCCTACGCTCGGCGAAGACGCGAGCGTCAGGTTGTCCTCACCCACCGCGGTGGTGTACAGCGAAATTACGTTCGGATTAGAGCAGACCCAGTAGAACTGATCAGGGTCGGAGAACGAAATTTCCTTATCGTTTGATTTCGCGTTTATCGTCGCGGTGGCGATGTCGTCGATGAACACGATATTTTCCGTGCCGGACGGCCAGTTTGCGCAGGAGATGGTGTAGGCGGACGAGTCCGCTTTGACTATGGCATTCTGAAACAGAGTTGTGTTATAATAATTCTCACCATAGACAATCTTCCCGTCGATACAGATCTCGACGGTATGACTTGTAAAGCTGTCAACCGGGTCGAGCTTCACTTTCCCCTCGAGGCAGAGCTTGCCGTTGTACTCGCCGACCGTGAGCGGGACGGGATTATTTATGTCCCAGTCGATGACGAGACCGACCGTGAAATCACGCTCTTCCGCCTCCGTGCGGTTCCAGTCGCTCCAGAGCTGCTTGTATGCTTCATTGTCCTTCAGAATCACTCTGACAGTCGTCTCGGTAAAGAACGCTGCTCCGGTTTCGATATAACTGATACTGTCCTCCGGACGGCAGGAGACAAGCTCACCGTCCTCGAGCGTCGTGGAAAACTCCTGATAATCCCCGGCGTCATGCTTGAAAGCGTTCCCGCGGACGTCCTTGCAATTGTCCGAAACGCCCTCTATGCCTTTTACATATATGGCGGTGTTGTCAACTTCCTTCACCTCATAATAGAATGTGCGGAAAGACGCGACAATGTCGGTCGCGCGGTCGATCGTTCCGATATGCGCCGCGCCGACGCTCTCGGCGGACTTCAAGGTTGACCCATCCGCGAGAACAAGCTCGTAATCACCATAAACCGGCTCACTGAACTCAACAAAAATCGGTACAAGATCTCCCGGGTAATACGTTCCGGACGGAACCGTTATCGCCTTGATAGTCGGAGCGGTCGTGTCGACAAGCGACATGGTTCCGGGGAAGCAGATTTTCTCAAACGACAAGTCCCCACTGTACAAGTCGGCGCTGAGATACCATTCTGTTGATTCTGTCGCGTCGCTCGTGCTCAGTGTGTTGAGCGGAACCTGTATCCCGCGCACGGCGAGGGCGTCTCTTGTGTGATGGGCGCTGAGACTGCCGAGGCTGAGATAATATTTATACAACTCCGTATCCTGTGTATAATCCCAGCTGCCGTATACCGTCGCGGCAACACGTTCCAGATATTCTTTATCATTTTGTACTTGTGAACCTGATTCATAGTGGCGCATCGTGCCGCCCATGCCGACGAAACTGTTCAAACTGTCGTAATAATAAAGAATATTGCCCTTATCCGCGATCTGTGATTTAACACAGCTCAACACGAACGTGACATCCGAAAACTCAACGGTCGGAGTTTCATAATCCCCGACGCCGAGCCTGTGCGCGGTGTTGAACGCGTTCATCCAGTCGCCGCCGATACTGTCATTTCGCGATATTATCGGCAGCATATTTGTCTTGTAATAGCTCTTACCGTCGATAGTCGTCTTTGACATTACATCGCCCGCGTTCAGCGAATACGGCTGGCGGGTTGTGCTGTTGACCCAAATAGCGGGTTGCAGCTCACCCATATAATTAAGAGTTGAGTTATTTTCAGCGGCAGGAGATATCGCGAAGATATACTGCTTCGACTGTTTTTTCGCGCCATCGGTGACGCGGCAGGAGAACATAAAAGCCTCCGCGCCGCCCCAGAGATCGGTGCGCATTTTCTTCAGATAGTTATCCCGCACCTTCGAGAGATCGAGCTCAAAGATAAGCGTGTCGACATCATTTGTGAAGGTGTATGTTCCATATCTGTTCAGACTCGGCTGTATACCGCTCGAATTGTCCGGTCTCAGCTCAGGCAGCCTGCCGCCACTGCCGAATACATCCGCGAACAGCCCCGCCTCAATCGTGATCGTCTCGTCATCCCCCCAAAGCTGATACTTGCCGGAAGTGTTCCAGAGAGACACTTCGAGTGTCAGTATATCTCCATTTACGCTCTTATCAATATCAAGGTTAAGCCCATGCCTTGGCGAAACATAGCTCATCGGAGTCCGCGTCGCCCCCACGTTCCCGCTCGCGAGCGTATTCAGCTGTTCCGCGATCTCCGAGATCTCCCTCTCAATCGAGAGTGCCTGAGCGATCTCCGCGACGCTCGCCGATTTTCCGGTTGAGACAACCGTGACGACAATGTCCGCGTCGCTCTCGCTAAGGGTGTTCATCCACTCTTCAAGCGCGCTGAGCGTGTCGAAACCCGTCCCGTCGTCAAGCCGGAACGCGTTATTCTCGATGAGCGCTCCGTCCTCGTCGATGAGCCCGAGATCGAGCATCTCCTCATATCTCGCGGCAAGCTCTTCCTCTCTCGTGTCATACGCCATTATGCCCGTCGGTAAAAATGACATGAGCATACAGAGTGCGATGAGCGCGCTGAGTATCCGTTTTTTCATGATTTTCCCTTTCCCTGAGCGTCCCACGACGTCTCAGCCGCAATCGTTTTCTTCTTCCGTGCCTTTCCCGCGTCCGACAGCCGCACGCACACGAGCGTCAGCGCCATCCCCGCCGTGAAAGCCGCGACGCCGACCACAACGTACAGCCCCGCGCCGCTTCTCAGTACAAGCGACCCGTACCCGCCGTCGGTGCTGACTGTTCCGCCGCCTGTCCCCGCTATCAGCGCGATTATCCCAGTCATCAGGATGACCGCGAGCGACGCGAGAGTCACGAGCGACCGGTTCTCACGTTTTCGCCTGTATTTCCGCGCGCGGCGTTTTATCTCCTTTGCGCGGGAGTCTGTCTGTCCGGCCATAAAAATCCCCTTTCGTTTTATCGCTTTATTTCTGACGCCGGACGCGTCTCACTGTTATATAAAATACATCTTTTTGAATTTCCTTCCACTTTTCCGCAAAAAAAATTGAGACCGCTTTTCGCAGTCTCAAAAAATCTGTTTTCCGTGAGCGAACCGCTCCTCAAGCCTCGGGGCGAACCGCCCGACAACACCCAGAACAACAATCATCACCGACGGCAGCAGATATCCCGCCACCCGCCAAGCTCCCTCCGCCGTGATGAGCAGATTATATATCGCGTGGAACCCGATGCAGAACCCGAGTATCCCGACCGTGCCGGTCAGCGCCAGCCATCGCTGCCTGAACACCACGGACAGCCCGAAACCGGTCATAATCCCGCAGAGAATATGCAGCGCCCCCGCCGAAATCCCGCGTATGAGCACGAATCTTATATCCTCCGCTCCGTTCTCCGCGAGAAAACACACATTCTCGAAGGTCGCGAACCCTACCGCGATCCCGATCGCCACATCCGGCAGCTTTCTGATGTCCGGCTCGTAGATCAGGAACCAGAAGAGCGTCGGGAGCAGCTTCATGACCTCTTCCGACACCGGTGTTATCTCAATCGCCGATATGACAGCGTCAGCCCCGAGCGCGCTCATGAAGAACCCGCTGACATACGCCGACAGCAGACTGACCGTCATTCCGATCGTGACGAAGACAGTAAACGATCTCGCCCGTCCCCTTGTGAACAGCATTGACAATATCAGCGGTATCGCAATGCAGATGTAAACATTCTCTATGTATGGGTTACTCTCCGTTCCTCCACAAGAGTCACCGTCAGAAGCGCCGACTATGTCTGCGGCAGAAGTATATCAACCGCGAAGTACGGGCAGAACCTCGTGTAATCATGTGTGAAATCCGAGATGTCGTAGAGCGCCACCTGAAGCACGACCGACGCGATCATGACGGCGTCAGTGTATTTGTTCTTTCCGCCGCCCGCCAGTCTGAAGATCGACAGATACAGTACCCCTCCCGCGGTCAGCGCGAAAAGAACCGACATAATCACCGAGGGACCGAATATCCCGCACAGCACTATACTGACGCCTACCCCAGCCGCCGGTATGAGCGGCAGAGGTCTGAGTCTCACCTTCATCCCGTCGCACCGCATTATCTGGAGCGAGAGAAAAAACAGATAAGAAGCGAGCCATGACGCCTCCGCCACATAGAACACCTTCGGATTATTCCCGATGATCACGATATAAAGAAGATAATAGAGCGTTCCCATAGTGAAGCACGCGTACGCGAACGCGAGAATCATGCACTTCCTGCTCCCGCGTCTGAGCCCGGCCGCAAGCGCCGCCGCTGACATAACGCCGAGCAGAACGGCCTGAAAGAGGTTGTCGATGACCTCAAAATTCATCGTCTTTTTTCTGCTCCTTCTTTTCGTTTTCTCCCGCGCCGTCAGCGTCCCCGCGGTCATTCCGGCTCAGGTCTGTCCGATGCCTGTCCTTAAGCCTGTATAGAAATATCGTCAGGCATACGCCGAGCAGGAAGGAAAGCACCCCCATGAACACATACCCGATCCACGCGCGCCCTGTAATCATTCCCGCCGCCCCGGCGACGCCGACGGAGGCGCTGATTCTGTCCGGATCGACGCCCGGAGCCGCCGACGGCATAAGAACGCCAAGCAGAACAATAATCACGACACAGACAGCGGCTGACACAGCGTCTGTGATTATCCGGCGTCTTCTTGCCCTCTCGCGTTTAAGTATGGACGTCCGCTCCGCTATCAGCCGCGAGCGTTCCTTTTCAGTCCGCATAGATAAATCCATCCTCCTCAAGGAGCGCCTTCAGCCCGCGCTTACCGCGGTGGATGAGCTTCGTCACCTGCTGTTCGCTCTTGTTCATGATCCGTCCGGCGTCTCGGTAGCTCATATTCTCAAAATACACGAGATATAACGCCTCGCGGTACTCCTCTTTAAGCCGCCCCAGCGCGTCGTGGAGCTGTCTTTCCCTCTCGGATCTGATTATCCCCGTATCCGCGAAGACCTCGTCGTGCGGCTCGAAAACGATATCGTCAAAGCAGAGGAACGGCATCCTTCCCTTTGAAAGCTGCCGCAGCGCCAGATTTCTCGCCGTCCTGTACAGATACGCGCGGAACGCGCCGTCCCCGGAGATCTTCCGCTCCTTCGCGAAGAGCCTCGCGAAGGACTCGATCATTATGTCCTCCGCCTCATGAAAATCTGCGATATATCCGTTTATGTAACAAGTCAGCTTGTTGCCGTAACGCGAAACGAGCCAGTCGACGGCGCTCTCGTCGCCGTCAAGATATTTTCCGTAAAGCTCCTCGTCCGTTATCAGAATTACCGCCCCTTTCACGTAGTTTAATTTATTATATACCGTACCCGCCGTTTTTTCAAGATATGCCACGACGTGTTCAAATAAAAGTTACATGATCCGTGATAAAGCATTGACTTTCCGCACGGGCTTTCTGTAATATCCCCGGAACGGCAAAAAGGAGACTGTCGTTTCCCCGCGGCAGTCTCCTGGCGCGGTCACTCCGCGTCGCTCTTCATTATTTCGTCGTTCACACGTCTGCCCTCTTCGAGGAGGTCATAGAGACGCTTTTCGTCGCCCTTCCTCATCGCGTCGGCGTATTCGAGAAGCGACGCGGCGAGACGCTCGACCTCAGGGATAAGGTTGTCGCGGTTCTCGAGGAAGAGCTCGGTCCACATCTGCGGGTTCAGGTGCGCGACTCTCGTGAGGTCGCGGAAGCTGCCCGCGGAATAGCCCTTGTGCTCGCGCGCCGTCGGGCTCTTGATGTACGCGTTTGAGAGCACGTGCGCGAGCTCCGACGTGTAGGCGATGATCCGGTCGTGGTTCTCCGCGTCGGTGACTCTGACCTTCGCGAAGCCGACAGACTTGAACAGCTTCACGGCGACGTCGAGCTTCCTGACGTCGATGTCCTTCATAGGCACGAGTATCATGGTCGCGCCCTTGTACAGCGACTCGCGCGAGGACTCGAAGCCTGAGAACTGCGTCCCCGCCATCGGGTGTCCGCCGATAAAGGTGAAACCGTACTTCTGAGCCGCTTCAAAACCCGCCTTGCAGACCTTCCGCTTTGTTCCGCAGAGGTCGATGACGACGGTGTCCTTCCCGACCTCCGCCGCGTGCCGGTCGATAAGCCCGACGACCGCGTCCGGATAAGCCGCGAGAAGTATCACGTCGTACCCGGCAAAGGACGGCTCCTCAAAATAAACCTTGTCGCAGGCGCCGACGAGCAGAGCCTTCTGCGCGGCGGTCTTTCCGGGGTCGTACCCCTCGACTTCGTTTTCGGTGCTGAATTTGAGCGCTCTCGCCATCGAACCTCCGATGAGTCCGAGACCGCAGATAAGGATCTTCATTTTTCGTTTCTCTCTTCTTTATCAAGTTATTTCAGTGGATCAGCCCTGTATCTTTGCCGTGGCGTCCGCGAGAATCCGTGCCCTGCGCTCGTCCTCGGCTGCGAGTATCTCCTCGCGCTCGCTGTAGTGTGTGTACTCGCCGTCGATCAGCTGATATTCCTCATGCCCCTTGCCGGCGAAGAGTATGCAGTCGCCGGAGAGCGCGTGATCAATCGCGTATCTGACTGCCTCCCGTCTGTCCACAAAGGTGACATACGGACAGGAGGTAGCGGCGACGCTCTTTTCGATATCGCTGATTATATCCTCCGGCGGCTCGAAATTCGGGTTGTCGCTCGTGATTATACAGAAATCCGCGAGCTGACCGGCAGTCTCACCGAGCTCAGCGCGCCTCAGCTGAGTGCGCCCGCCGACCGAACCGAACAGCACGACGATTCTCTTCGGCTGGTATTTTCTGAGAGTCTCGATCGCCGCGCGCATCGACACGGCGTTGTGCGCGTAGTCGATTATCGTGACGACGTCGTCGAGCCCGCAGCCCTTCTCGGGCGTCACGACCTCAAATCTGCCGCGGACCCTTGCCTTCGCAAGAGCTTCGGCGATCGCGTGGTCCCCGAGCTTCATCCGTTTCGCAGCGGCGATGGCGGCGAGGGCGTTGTAGACGTTGAATTCGCCCGGCATTGAGAGCGTGTACTGCGTCTCACCTGTGACAGAGCGGCAGACAAAGCGCACCCCGAGGACGTTCCCGCTCCTGAACTGCCTGATATCCCGCGCGGAGAAATCCCGTTTTTCGCGCTCGTGTCCGTCGATAACGCCGTATGTCGCGTTGATCGAGCGGGAATTCTTCACCATGTCGGTGAAATGCGGGTCGTCGGCGTTGAATATGCCGTACCGGCACTGACGGAAAAGCTCCGCCTTGCACGCCATATAGTGCTCGAAGGTCGGGTGCTCGACGCCGCCGATATGGTCGCGCGAGAGGTTCGTGAAGATGCCGATATGAAAATGTATCCCCACGACCCGGCGCATATATATTCCCTGTGAGGAGACCTCCATGACGACGCAGGAGACGCCGCTGTCGACCATTTTCCTGAACGCCTTGTGAAGCTCGTAGCTCTCCGGCGTCGTGTTGACTGTCGGCGTCGTGACGCCGTTTATCGTTATTCCGGTCGTGCCGATATAAGCGGTGTTTATCCCGCCGTGATTCAGAACATCAGCTAAAAGCGACGCCGTCGTCGTCTTGCCCTTCGTGCCGGTGACGCCGATTATGGCGAGCGACCTCGCCGGATACCCGAACAGAGCCGCCGAAGCGAGCGCCAGAGCCGCGCGTGTGTCCGCCACAATCACCTGAACGGCGTCGGACGGCAGCTCGAGCCTTCTCTGCACCATGAACGCCCTGCACCCGCAGGAATACGCCCCGGACGCGTAATTGTGCCCGTCCGAGACGGCGCCGATAAGGCAGACGAACAGCTTATCCGCGGTCGCGAGCCTCGAGTCATATGTGATATCCGATATCTCAAGCGAAGAGACCTTCGCGTCGTCGGTCGCGGTGAAGTCGATGTCAGCGAGCAGATCTTTCAAATACATATAAACAGATCCTTAAAATTAATAAAATGTCATCAGTTGTCTGACGGCAGTATAGTGCGCTTCCCGCACGCTTTTATGGTCGCCAGCGCGAGGCACTCGAGCGAGTCGGTATAGTAGTCCCCGAGCCTGTTGTCCCGCTTGATCAGCGACAGCTCGGTGCACCCGAGTATCAGCCGCTCACAGCCGAGAGAGCGCATATGATCGGTTATCTCACCGAAGCGCTTCATGTCCGCCGGGCGGTTCCGCTTGATCTCACCGTAGATAATCTCGCTGACCATCCTCTGGTGCTCGTCGTCCGGCACGACGCACTCGATTCTGTGCGCGTCGCAGTACTTCTGATACGTGCCGCTCTTCACGGTTCCCTCTGTCGCGAGAAGACCGAAGCGCTTCACGCCGTCTTCACTGAGGCGCTTCACCGATTCCGCGATGATATTCAGTATCGGAATATCGATCTCGGCGGCGAGCCGGTCATAGAAATAGTGCGCGGTGTTGCACGGTATGGCGATTACTTCCGCGCCGTAGGCGACGAGCTTCTTTGCCTCCGGTATCATCACGTCGAGCGGGTTCTCGTCGCTCTTACCGAGGATATACGCCGTCCTGTCCGGCGTCGTCGCGCGGCTTGAGATCACCATGTCGATGTGCTCCTGATCGCATTTCGCGTCGGTCAGCGCCGTCAGGAGCTCGTAGAAATACACGGTAGACATCGGTCCGAGCCCGCCGAGAATGCCGAGAAGTTTACTCTTTGCCATAATACTTCCTGAACTTTCCGTAGTGGTTGCGCCCGTGCATGATGAGGAAGAACAGACGCTTCGGATTCATGAAGAGATCGTAGCCGTACCAGAGCGACGCGTGCGCCTTTCCCGCCTTGGCGAGAGCTTTCGCGCGCGCGACCTCGTTCTTGTCGCGGCAATACTCGTATACGACGCCCTTCGGGACGCTGTGCCAGAAAATCTCGTTGTCGCAGAAATACGTGCCGTCGAACTTCTTGTTCCCGACATAGTCCTCGACTATATACTTCGCGACGTTGCACCCGGCGGAGGTCACGTAATAGTTTGACCGTCCGAGCCTCAGATTTATCTCGAACGCGCGGAAAGTCTTATCCCTCTCATCGTACTTGATATCAAAGTTCGAATAACCGACGAACCCCATCTCTTCAAGGTAGTTTTTGAACTTCTCCATGAGCTCCCGGTTCTGTTCGGTGATGATCGCGCAGTGGTTTCCGAGCCCCTTCGGAGTGTGCTCCTCGAGGAGGACGTGACCGAGGCACATCATGCGGACCTTGCCGCTTCTGTCCGAATAGGCGGTCAGGACGCGCATCTTCGAGTCGTCGCCGGGGATCATATCCTGCAAAATGATCTTCTCCGGGTATCCGGAGCCGTATATGCGGCGGATAATTATCTCCGCCTCGCCCTTTGACGCCGCCGTGTAAACCTTCTTCATTCCGTCGAAGGGATAGTGCCAGTATACGGCGCTCGCGGACGGTTTTATGATTATCGGGTACTCAAAGCCGAGCGAATCCTCGTCGAGAATCGTCTCAAGATCGCTTTCCGGCGTGACAATCTTCGTCTTCGGGTAAAGTATCCCGTGCCTGTCGCAGTCATCATAGAAGCTTGCCTTGTACGCGAGCCGCTCGAAGAGCTCCGGTCCGATGTACGGAACGATATATCTCGGTCTCAGCCTGTCGCCGTAATGGATGAGCATCGACGCGTAATCGTCCGTGCATCCGAAAGCGATCAGCGTCGCGCCCTCGTGCTTCTCCGCGAAGTCGGTCAGGGTCTTCACCATGACCTCAGGATCGTCGAGCTTTTCGACGACCGTGAACTTTATTATCCTCGTATAGTTCGACGCGCCGATGGCGTACCGTCCGAACGCGTACGACTTCACGCCGTACTGCTCGTGGAACGCCCTCGCGACGTTGTAGCAGTTCATATCCGCGCCGATCAGCACGGGTATTATGTTCTTGTTCTCCATATATTTCCACAAAGCCGCAAAAACGGCTCTCCTTAGTTATGTTGATTTCAGACGGTCTCGTCGATGAAGAAGCGCTTGTACCAGACAAGGAAAGTGAAAACCGTCCAGACGCGGCGTCCGTTGTTCGCCTTTCCCGCGTAATGCTCGTCGAGCACCTTAATGAGCTCTTCCGTGTCGAAGAACTCCGCGGCGTAATCGCTCGTGAAGTAACCCTTCACGATGTCGTAGTACTTCTTTTCACGGAGCCAGTATCTTATCGGAACCGGGAAGCCCATCTTCTTGCGGTCCGCCCACTCGTCGGGGAGAGTCTTGTTCGCCGCCTTGCGGAAGATGTATTTCGTGTTCTTTCCGTTGATCTTGTACTCGTGCGGTATCTTCTCCGCCTGCTCCATGACCACCCGGTCGAGGAACGGGACGCGCAGCTCAAGCGAGCTCGCCATGGACATCTTGTCCGCCTTGAGAAGTATATCTCCGGGGAGCCAGAGATTCATATCGAGGTACTGCTTCTTGTCAAGCTCCGGCTTTCCCTTGACTCTGGCGTATATCGGAGCCGTCACTTCGAGCGCCGAAGGACCGACGCGGTAATCCGGCTTCAGGACGCGAAGCGCCTCCTTATCGTGCCAGACAAGCGCCTGACCGATGAAATAATCCTCCGGTCTTCCGCTCGATTTTATAATGAAATCATGCCCCTTGAAATAAGGCAGCCTCTTCGCGGCATCCGCCGCCGCGACGCGCAGGAACTGCGGAATCTTCTTGTACTTCCGCATCAGCGGCGTCTCGTCGTACCACTCATACCCGGCGTAAATCTCGTCCGCGCCCTCACCCGACAGAACGACGGTCACGTGCTCGCGCGCGAGCTTCGCGAGGAAATACAGCGGAACGCTCGACGGATTCGACTGCGGCTCGTCCATATGGTACTGAATATCCGGGAAAGCGTCAAAGCACTCATCCGCCGTGATGAGCTTCCGGTAATTCTCGATCCCGAGCCGGTCGGACAGCTCCTTGGCGTAATCCGTCTCGTTGAACTTATTATAATCGAACCCGACCGAAAACGTCTTATCCGGCATCAGGCACGCCGTGATATACGACGAATCGACGCCGCCGGACAGGAACGCCCCGACCTTGACGTCGCTTATCCTGTGCGCCTCGACCGACTCATGCACCGTCCGGTCAATCTCCTCGACATACTTATCGAAGTTCCCCGGAACCTCGGAAAAATCCTCGTCCCAGAACCGCACAGTCTTCATCTCATTCGCGCCGTCCCCGAGCGCAAGCGTGAAATAGTGCGCCGGCGGGAGCTTATAAACTCCCTCAAAAAACGTCTCGTCAAGCGACGAATACTGGAACGTAAGATATGGTCTCAGCGCCCTCTTATTAAGCCTCTTGCGGAACTCCGGATGCTCAAGAAACGACTTAATCTCCGACCCGAAAAGGTAATTTCCTTCGTCAGTCCGGTAATAATAAAGCGGCTTTATCCCGAAATAATCCCGCGCGCCATAAATCACATTCCTGTTCTTATCATAAATCAGAAACGCGAACATCCCGCGAAGCCTCTCCGCGAGACCCTCGCCGTACTCCTCCCATCCATGGACAAGCACCTCAGTATCCGTATTCGTCGTGAACACGTGCCCCTTCTCCTCAAGCTCCGCCCGAAGAGTCTGAAAATTATATATCTCACCATTGAAGACAGTAACAACACTCCCGTCCTCATTATATATCGGCTGAGACCCGCCCTCAAGGTCAATGATACTAAGCCGCCTGAAACCAAACGCGACATCGTCGCCGATGAACTCTCCGGATGAATCAGGTCCGCGGTGTATTATCCGCTCCATCATCTTCTGAAGTATCTCGCGGTGTCTCGCCTGTTTTCCTGTGTATCCTACAAGACCGCACATAGAGGTAATTGTTTGCTTGCGGGGGGGGGGGGGGGGGGGGGAGATTTTGGTATTTGTTTGTGGGAGGGCGCCCCCGGAAGCCCGGGTGTATTAAGAGAAAGACAGAATATAGAAATTGATTATTTTAATTTTTTAAATTTAATAAAATATAAA
>URCP01000073.1 GCA_900546315.1 uncultured Eubacteriales bacterium | reverse complement strand
CGACGCCTGCCATCTTCAGCGTGTCCGCCAGCGGCGGCACCGCTTTCATGATGCCGGACAGAAAGTCCGCCGTCGTCGAGCCGCCGTTTTTGCCGCCCATGGAGTCCCACACCGTGATCTTGTCGATCTGCAGATTCTTGATCGCTTCGACCTGGATCTTGGTGAGATCCTCGAGCTTATCCACCAGCAGCATCTGAATGGCAGCGCCGGTGTCGCCGCCCGCAGCGGCAACGACCTTTTTGTAGCCCTCGGCTTGCTTGGCAAGAATTTCCTGCACACCGCGTGCCTGCGCTTCCATCGTGGCGAAGATGGCGTCCGCTTCACCCTTTGCACGGCGGCGGCGCTGCTCTGCCTCTGCCTCGGCTTCCAGCTCCTTGCGCTCCTTTTCGACCTTGGCGGCGGTGATGATGTCCGCCTGCTTTGTCGCAAATTCACGCGCGGCACGCGCCTGCTCGGCTTGCTGCTCGGCAGCATAGGCTTCCTCGAGCGCCTTTGCCGACGCGATCTTTTCGGCGGCGATGGCACGGCGCTGCGCCTCGGCTTCCTTTTCGCGGCGCACGGCATCGGACATCGCGATCTGCGCCTTCGACTCGTTTTCGCCCGCGATGGCGGCGGCGTTGGACTCGGCAACGCTGATGCGCTGATCCTTCATAGCGATCGCCTCACCGATCGAGCCGTCACGCGTTTTTTCCGCAACCGACTTTTTCGCGTCGTTGATCGCCTTGGCAGCGGCTTCCTTACCGAGTGCCTCAATATAGCCCGATTCATCGGTGATATCGGTGACGTTGACGTTGATGAGCCGCAGACCGATTTTTTTGAGCTCCGTCTCCACGTTGTGGGACACCGCTTCCAAAAACTTGTCGCGGTCGGTGTTGATCTCCTCAATGTCCATGGTGGCGATGACGAGACGCAGCTGACCGAAAATGATGTCCTTGGCAAGCTCCTGAATTTCATTCAGCCGCAGACCGAGCAGACGCTCGGCGGCGTTCTGCATCACGCCCGGCTCCACCGAAAAGCCCACCGTGAAGCGGGACGGCACATCGACTCGGATGTTCTGATGGGACAGGGCGTTTGTGAGGTCGACATTGATGGACATCGGGGTCAGATCCAGGTATTCATACGACTGGATGACCGGCCAGATGAACGCCGCGCCGCCGTGGATGCATTTCGCGCTTCTTGAAGTTCCGTCGGCGTTGCTTCCGACTTTACCGTAGATGACCATGACCTTGTCGGACGGGCACTTGCGGTACCTCGACGCGATGACGATGAGAGTTGTCAGCACGATCAGCGCGATCACGCAGATCAGAACGAGAAGACTTGATGTGTTAGGCATTTTCTATCTCCTTAAAATAAAATTATTTCACTACACGTTCGACCATGACGAGGCCGTTTTCGTCGGTCGATATGACACGGACGGTCTCGCCGGTCTTCAGCGTATCCTCCGACGCTGTTATAGCGTCCACCTCTATGTATCTGTCCTGCACGGTTATGTTTATCTTGCCGCGCCCTTCGCCCTTCGGCGGGATCGGGATGTAGACCTGTCCGGTCTTCCCGACGGCTGTCCCGAGCTGTAGGTTTCCGCTCGATTGCAGCTTAAGCACCGACTTCATGAGATAAGCCATCCCGAACAGCGCCGCGACCCCGCAGAGCACAGCGAGCAGTATCGCCTCGACCTGTCCCATCCCGAAGTCTATGAACACTATCCCGGACCATCCCGCGATGCAGAACATAGCGACGATCCCGCGCACCGAAAACAGCGTCAGACCGTCGTCCGAGCCGCCCTCAAGGTCATCCGGTATGCCGTCGCCGTCAAGGTCGCATCCGCAGTCGCACCCGTCCTCGTGACCAGCGCCGAGTCCGAAAAGCAGAAGTATAGTCTGAACGACGAGCACCAGCGTCGCCGGTATTCCGACGAGCGCGAATATCCTTTGCAGGTCGGTGAGACCATTCCACCACCCGATCATAAAATCATCCCTTTCTTAAGTCAGATATCAACGCATCACTGGCGTCCCGGAAACAGATTCTCGTAGAGACTGTTCGCCTTCTGTCTGACCATAGTCGAAAAATACGCGTAGATTATCATTTCGCAGGCGTTCTCGAGTCTGCGTCTCGCGCCGGGCGTACGCTCCTCATAGCTTTCAAGCGTCTTCGAGATCAGCCCGCGGAGGCTTGGTGTTTCGCCCGCCTCGTCGTTCATCAGCTCGTCGATTATCCGGCACAGGTAGTCGTAGAGCTCAGACTCCGGTATGATATCGTCCGATTTGTCGCCCGCGACTCCGTTCACGTAGGTGAGGAGCCCGGCGATCCTCTCGAGCTGCATCGACTCGCGCATCATGTTTATTATCAGTATACGCGAGAGCTGGTCGATATTGTATCTCTTGTTGTGCGAGTTCGCGACCCATCCGCGCTTCGTCCAGTTCTGCAGCGTCGAGCCGTCTATCCCGCATATCTCGCGTATCTGTGAGAGCATTATGCCGTCGGTGATATAGAATATCTTATTTAGGAACTCGAGTCCGGTGACGTTTCCCATTCGCTCCTTATCCATCCGTGTGCCCGGAATGAGCGAGGTTTGTATCTCAAGCTTCATTACATGACTTTTCCTTTCCGCCCGCTCAGCGCGGGCTGGTTCTGTATAATAAGATTATATCACATAATCACGTGATTGTCAAGCGGCATATGTAAATTTTCCGTAATAAGCTGAATTTTCAAAAAAGTTGCGCGGAACTGTTGCATTGCCGGAATAAATGAGATATAATATTCATATGGTCCGCGACAGGACAACAAAATAAAGAAAACAGGACGGAAGACAAGCAATGAAGGAAATACTGCACCACAAAACGCTCGATTACGTGATAAACTATCCTGATGATTACGAGGAAGGGAAGAAGTTCCCGCTGCTGATACATCTGCACGGCGCGGGGACAAGAGGAAACGACATCAGCCTTGTCGCCGACACGGCGGTAGGTCCGCTCGGCGAGATAAACCGCGGGGTGAGGCTGCCGTTCATCATCGCGGCGCCGCAGTGCCCGGGGAAGACCTGGTTTGAGTACAGTGAGACGCTGCTCTCGCTGATCGACACGCTGGTCGCGCGGGAGGACGTCGACCGCTCGCGCGTTTATCTCTGCGGGATAAGCATGGGTGGATACGCCTGCTGGCAGGTGGCGACAGTCAGGGCGGAGCTTTTCGCGGCGGTGATGCCGGTCTGCGGAGGCGGAATGCCGTGGGCGGCTGGTTATATGAAGGGGCTTCCGGTCTGGGCGCACCACGGGGCGCTCGACGGGTCGGTTGACGTGTCGAACTCGATCGATATGTACAAGGCTCTGAAACGAATTGGTTCAGAGGCGAAGCTGACGATATACCCCGACTGCGAGCACGACTGCTGGACTCCCGCTTTCACGAACTCGGAGGTTTACAGATGGATGCTCCGCCACCGCCGTGACGAGAACTGGCAGGTGATAAGCGAAGACGCGCTCGAGGAACACGCGGAGCTCGTCCGTGAAGCGGTCATGGGTGAGCTGCCGGAGAGCATGAGCGGGGATACACGGTTCGGATGATATGTAGTTAAGACAATACTGATCTAAGGGGGGTTCACGAGAAAAAGCCCATAAATCCAAGCTTTTTTTCGTGAAGACCCGTTTTATTCAGTGTTTCCTTAAGAAAAAAACGTTGTTCCTTGTTTTCCCTTCTGTTACATTTAATTTCATGAACAGCAAAAAAATGTGTGAGAAAAATTCTTTGAAATATGTTATAATAAAAGGTACCCGGTTTTTTCCGGGCGAATATTTCACGGAAAGAAAAAGAAAGAAGAGAAAAAATGAAAAGAACTTTGTCACTGTCATTGGCGCTCATGATGCTGCTCCTCAGCGTGTCCTGCGGGGACACATCCTCGAATGGCGGCAACGACACGACCGCGTCCGGCGGCTCGGAACAGAACACCGCGTCGGATACTGAGGCTCCGAAGTCGCTGCTCGAAGAGCTCGGAGACAGGAATTTCGAGGGCAGAACCTTCACCTTCCTCGACTCCAACGGAGCTCCCGCCGCACACGTCAATATCCCGGGCGACTCCGAGAACGGCGACATCATCAACGACAGCCTCTATGAGCGTGACATCTACATCGAGGATCGCTACAATGTGAAGATCGACTATATCGAGACGAACGACTCGAACCTCGGCTGCGCGAACGTGAAGAACTCGGTTCTCGCGGGTGACAGTGAGTATGATTTCATCATGTCCCGTGCCATGGGCGGATGCCTTGATTCGCTCGCTACCGACGGCTCTCTCGCGAACCTCTGCGACATTCCTTACCTTTCTCTGACCGAGAACTGGTGGAGCCATTATATGTACGACAACCTCCGCATTGACAATAAGATGTACTTCACGACCGGTGATATCACGCCGACCATGTACCAGATGCCGGCTTGCGTCTATATCAACCGTGACCTCGCCGAGGACTATCAGGTCGACACGGATTTCGCTTCGCTCGTTCTTGACGGCAAGTGGACCTTCGACGCGCTGAACCAGGTTGTCGCGGACAAGGACGATGACCTCAACAATGACGATGTCTATAATGAGAACGACGATTTCTTCGGCTTCGCGGTTCAGATGCACGGACTTATGACCCAGTCGCTGCTCTGCGGCGCGGGCGTCAACCTCAGCAGCGTCACTGACGGCGGATCGAACATTGTCATCGATTTCTCCGGCGACCGCACCGCAAACGTCGTAGAGAAGATTCGGCAGCTCATCCCGCAGCACATCGTGTACGGCGGCAGCGGAGTCAATGTCAGCAAGATCTTCACCGAGAACCGTTCGATCGCGATGATGCACTTCGTCGAGTCCTCGATGAATTCTCTGCGCGAAATGAAGAGCGACTACTATATCCTCCCGGTGCCGAAGTACGATGAGAGCCAGAAGGATTACCGTTCTGTCGTCAACCCGTGGATAAACGCGTTTGCTGCTATCCCGCTCAACGCTGACCCTGAGTTCTCCGGCTTCATAACCGAGGCTATGGCGCGCTATTCCTATGAGAACATCAGACCGAAGGCTTACGACATCACCTATAAGGTGAAGATGACCCGTGATGAGCATGGCGCGGAGATGCTTGACGTTATATTCAACAATGTCTACCTCGACTTCAACTGCATCTACGATTTCGGTACCACCAGATCGAAGCTCGACTCGATAATCATTCACAACGATCCGCTGACTTCAACGATCGCAGCTGTACAGAGCAAGGCCGACAGCGAGATCGCGAAGTTCATCTCGAACTGGGACGCTGAATAAGCGATAATAAAACGGAAGCATGGACAATACCGTGCTTCCGTTTTTTATTTGAAAAAGTTTTTAAGCCCGAGCATCTTTCTGAGCTTTATCAGGTACAGCGTTATAAGCTGTGTCGAGGCGATGTCGTAGAGAACGAAAACGCCGTTGCACAGCAGGTAGACGAGCCAACCGAACCCGAGGTCGGCGTCCGGCAGGTTGAAGACATATTCGCTGAGGAAAATAAGCAGCGTCAGCATTGAGTTGAAGAAGCTGAGCTTCAGCACCCACGCCACGATATAGTGGAGCCGTTCGAACATAGCCTTGAATATCGGGTAGATCCCGCCGAACAGCGCGTACAGAAGCGCCGGAAATTTCGACGGCAGAAGCAGCAGCGACAGCGTCCCGGTCACAAGCCACACAAGATACGGGTAGAACCCGCCGATCTCGATCACCGCGAGCATCACAAGCAGTGAAGCCATGGCGACCATAGTGAGGTCAAGCATCGTGAAGACCGACCCGAGCATCAGTATAATGACGCCGAGCGCCGAGAGGATCGCCGCGAGCGCGATCTTCTTTGAGTTCTTCATTCCGGCGCCGGTATTGTTCTTTTTTGGTCTGCTGTATGGAGCGTTTCTCATCGGTTTCCTCCGGTTAACAGCAGGAGATCAGGTCTCCGCCGCAGCACTCGCACATACAGTCGGCGCAGATCAGTCCCGAGCAGATGTCGCACGGCGTGTTCCCGAGTCCCTGACTTGTTCTGTATCCGCCGCCGTAGCCCGCTACGTCCGAGCGTATGCGGTTGAGCGCCATCTTGTACTCGTCGTTCGTCGGGTCGAGATAGCAGGCGGTCTCGAGGTATTTCTGCGCGTCGTAGTACCATCCGCGCTGGATGAGGACACAGCCTTTCAGAAAATTCCATTCAGCCCCGCGGTTCTGCTGACCCACGGCGTCGAGTATCAGCTCCGCCTCGGAGAATCTGCTCTGGTTTATAAGCTCTCTCACCTTCGAGTAGTCGCCGTATGTGCCGGACGTGTAGGAGGTTCCGTCCGCGGAGGTTGTTCTCGCGGCGCGCTCCTTCTGGATCGTGTCGTACGCCTCGTTGATCTCCTTCATCTTTTCCTCGACGAGATCGGACAGGGGATTGTTCACGTAGTTGTCCGGGTGGTATTTTCTCGCGAGCTCGCGGTACGCCTTCTTGATCTCTTCATCTGTGGCGTCGCGCGGG
Source organism: uncultured Eubacteriales bacterium (assembly GCA_900546315.1). Taxonomy (GTDB): domain Bacteria; phylum Bacillota; class Clostridia; order Oscillospirales; family CAG-272; genus Flemingiibacterium. The sequence goes on along the minus strand of URCP01000073.1, from coordinate 8,070 downwards.
ACGCCTAGTACTTTGTATGGATCGTTCATATGCTCTCTTTTCCTGTATCCTGTGCGGCACTTGTGCTTTATACGGCGCCGGTGTCCTGATCGTTGTTGATTCCCGCGCCCTCGTCGTGGCATACGGAGGATTTCTTTTCGCCGCCGTCCCCGTAAAGAACACGCTTTATCGTCTTCGGCAGTCCGAGATAGATGATGTTCCGGATGATCTCTCCGTGGGCGGGAAGACATGAAAAATCGAGAAGCTCGACCGCGCGCGAGGCGCCGACAAGCTCCATCGTCAGCGAGTTTCCGACCTCCTCCCGGTGTCTGTCAAAGTATTCCGCCGCGTCGTCACGTCCGCCGAACGGGTTGTAGGAGCCGGTCTCAAGGTCGCTTTTCAGATCGTCCGCCGCGTCGGTTACATAGACGAACCGTCCGATGTGGCGTCCGATTTCCGACGCTGTTCTCGCGCCGGGGCTTCCGTCCGGAAAGCCGTATGAGCAGACCGCCGCCATCAGCCGCCCGAACGGCTCGGCGGCGGCGTCGGGTGAGTAAACGCGTTCTTTCTCTATCTCGCCGAGAGCCTGAAGTTCGCGCTTTATTGTCTCCTCGAGCTCCTCGAAACCAGAGCCGGCGTGCTTCCGGGCTTTCTTCACCATTCCGCGGAAGATGGGGACAAGCAGCTTCGCCCCGAGCCTTTTGACGCCTTTTTCGTCCGAGACGTCGTCGAGCAGCTTATAGTAACCGAGCACGGCGCTCATCCGGGCGCATATATCGAGCTGCTCAGAATCGACAATAACCGGGCGCTTTTTCATCGGGTGCGCGATACATCTTTTCTTCTCGACGCGTCCGCTCTCCCCCGCGATCGCCATCCTGACGAGCGCGAGAAAGACAAAATCATAGCTCAGCGACATCCTCGACACCGCGGACGTACATCTTCCCATCGAGTCGCAGAGCCCGCAGTAAACGGCGCGGTAGAGCCCGTACTCCCTGACCCGGAGCTCCCCGGTATCGGGACGAATGTATCCGAACAACAGTATTCACCTCATCAGAGCGGGCGTCCGCAGGATTTCTTCAAGATATATTTTACTACGAACTTATTCTCATGGGCTTAATTGGCGTTGAACTTTTTGTAAATCTTGACAAAAGCCCGCCTCTCAGATAACCCCGGAATCGCAGATGGCGTCAATGAGTATCCCCGCCGCGCGCGCCTGACCGTTGAGGTTCGGGTGTCCGCAGGAGCCTGTCTCGTCCTTCATCTCGTATATCGGGCGGACAGGTACGTAGTGGACATGGCTGTCACGCTTCTGAATATCGCTTATCACGGACGAGAGCACGGCGTCGTACCTGAGCCCCATCATTCCGTAGACCCAGAATATCTCAGCCTTCGGGTATACCTCGCGGATGTGCTCTATGAACTTACCCGCTCCGTCTCTGAACTCATCGTCCGGGACGCCTCCGCCGCAGTCGTTTGTTCCCGCGTTCACGACGACAATATCCGGAACCCACGACGTGAAATCGTGCTCCTCACGTCCGTGCCTTGTCTCGACCGAGAAGAAATCCGGGATCCTGAATCCAACCTCGCCGGCGCAGTTCTTTATGATTCCCTGACCGGATATAGCCTCGACGCGTATGTCCATTCCGAGCTTTGACGCGGTGAGTCCCGCGTAGGTGCGGGTCGGGTCCTCCTGATAGGTGCGGAAATCCGGGTCTGCCGCCTCGCCGAGGTCGCCAAAGCCGCAGGTTATCGAGTCGCCGAAGAACTCAATGCGCTTTTCCAGAGCGGCGGGCGGCGGGAGAAATCCGCAGTCCTCGCCGAAGACGCTGAGCGACGCGACCTTTATCGGGTTATCGCCTTCCGAGAGCCGCCTGAAGGTGAGCGTATGGCTGCCGCCGCCGAGCTGTTCGAGCAGGACGACTTCCCTGCCGGTAGAGAGCGGAGTTATCGTCTCGACGCCGTCGACTATCGTCATGACATAGACCGGCTGGTCGTCGGTGATATCCGGAACGAACGCGATCTCCGCCCGCTCGCCGGTGAAGCTCGCCTCAAAGCCGCTGAGCGACCAGCAGAGCGCGAGCGCGTCGTTTTCGTAAACGCTCCGTCCGATAAGCCTTTTTTCGAGTTCTTTCAGGTTCTTTGTGATTTTCATGATAGAATAATGCCTTTCTGTCGGGTATGATTCATGCCCCGGTATCTGTTTTTTTCAGTCTTCGTCCGTGTCGTTGTCATCTGAGCTGTGCTTTCCGGCGAGCTTGTCCGCTATCTTTCCGGCGAGGTTCTGCTGAGGGGCGTCTTCCTCTTCTTCCGGCTCGGTCACTGTCACTTTTACTTTTTCGACCATCTTGTCTCCGGTCTCGGTGACCTCCACATGGAGCGTCTTGTAATCGAACGAGGCGCCGGGCGCCGGGAAGCTGCCCATCGTCTGAGTCACCCAGCCGTTGACCGTCTGCGGCATATCGTCGTCGTCATTGTATTTCACGTCGAAATAGTCGAACAGGTCGTCGGTGCGCGCGTTTCCGTTCACTGTGACGCTTCCGTCCGGGTTCTTCGTGAACAGCTCGACTACCTCGTCATGCTCGTCCCATATATCGCCCACAAGCTCCTCTATCACGTCCTCAAGCGTCGCGATACCCATTGTTCCGCCGTAGTCGTCGAGGACTATCGCCATATGCGCCTTCGCCTTCTGGAACTGCGCGAGGAGCTTCGATATCTTCACGTGGCACGGAACATAGAGCGCCTTTCCGAGAACGTCCGATATCTTTTTGTTCCCGCTCTTCACCTGATAGAAGAAGTCCTTTTCGTGCAGGACGCCGATTATGTTGTCGATCGTCTCGTCGTAAACCGGAAGCCTCGAGAAGCCGGTTTTGTGGAATATATCCGCGATCTCGTCGTTAGTGTCGGTCAGCTCTATCGCTACAACGTCGACCCGCGGGGTGATTATGTCCGCCGCCTCGGCGTCGTCGAACTCTATCGCGGAGCGGATGAGGTCTCCCTCCCGCTCGTTTATTCCGCCGTCATGCTCAGCCTCGTCGACGATTGTCTTGAGCTCTTCCTCGGTGATTGCCGCCGTGCCGCCGAACTTGAATATCTTCGCGAGCAGCTTCTTCCAATTCTTGAAAATAAAGTTGAGCGGCGTGAAGAGCACCATGAGAGTGTTTATGAAGGGAGCGGAGAATTTAGCGAAGCTGTCCGGCGTCTCCTTCGCTATGCTTTTCGGTGATATCTCGCCGAATATCAGGACGATGACCGTCGTGACCGCGGTCGACATAACGGCGCCGTTATTCGGGAACCAGCCGGTGAACATGACCGTCGCGACAGACGCGAGGGTTATATTGACGATGTTGTTGCCGATCAGTATCGTCGAGAGCAGAGAGTCGTAGCTGTCTGAGAGCCGCATGACGAGCGCCGCGCGTTTGTCCCCGTCAGAGGCGAGGTTCTTCATCCTGATCTTGTTGAAGGACAGGAAAGCGGTCTCGGTCGCGGAAAAATACGCCGAGAATATCACGCATATCAGAATTACTATTATCTGTATTATGTTTGCCTGTGTCATTATGTTTTATGAATCCTCCGTATTATGTCGTATCGTATCGGTTATCTGTCTGTTTTCTGTCCCGACATCATGGCGGAGTGATGCTGTCTTCCGGCGTTATGCGCGGAGGGTGTCGAGTAATGTTACATCGGTCGGGGGCGGGTTTGTCTCCCATGATTAATGGTCTTCCTTTTCTGATTCGATTTGACGTCCGGCACACACCTTCGCGTCATATAACCATTATACTATATCGCGGCGCATTTTGCAATGCTTTTCCGCAGATTTTTCAAAAAAAATAAGAACCGCCGCCGGACGACGTATTTACTTTAACTTCATACTATGTGTTTGAAAAGTCAATACGAGTCTGTTATACTGTTATTATCGGAAACGTCAGAATAACATAAAAGGGAGAAGAGAAAAATGAGCGGAAGGAACGAGAGATTCGTGCACTTTGAGAACGTCTGTAAATACTATAACAACAAAACAATAATCGCCGCGGATCATGTCACGTTTGATATAGCCGAGGGCGAGTTCGTCGTGATAGTCGGTCCGAGCGGCGCCGGAAAGACGACGATACTGAATATGCTCGGCGGCATGGACACCTGCGACGAGGGCGTGATAAGCCTCGGGGACCGCGTCATCAGCGGCGCGACCAAACGTCAGCTGACCGAGTACAGGCGCACCGACGTCGGGTTTGTCTTCCAGTTCTACAATCTCGTGCAGAACCTGACGGCGCTTGAAAACGTCGAGATAGCGGCGGAGCTATGCCGTGACCCGCTCGACGCGGCAGAGACGCTGAGAAGCGTCGGACTTGAGAACCGCATGGACAATTTCCCGGCGCAGCTCTCGGGAGGCGAGCAGCAGCGTGTCTCGATAGCGCGCGCTCTCGCGAAGAATCCGCGCATACTTCTGTGCGACGAGCCGACCGGCGCGCTCGACTACAACACCGGCAAGGCGATACTGAAGCTCTTATGGGACACCTGCCGGAACTCCGGAAAGACCGTCATTGTCATCACCCACAACAGCGCGCTGACGAGGATGGCGGACAGGGTCATACACGTAAAGAACGGCACCGTGCAGATGATAGAGACGAATTCCTCTCCCCTGCCGGCAGAACAGATTGAATGGTAAAGGCGAAATGAAGAAAACATATCTGAAATCAATGCTCCGCTCGATAAAGAGCTCGTTCTCGCGCTTCGCGGCGATATTCGCCATAACGGCGCTCGGGGTCGGGTTTCTCGCGGGGCTCATGTCGACGACGCCGGATATGCGCCGGACCATCGATCATTATTACGACAGTCACGACATGATGGACATCTACCTGAAGTCGACATACGGCTTTAATGACGACGATATCGCGGCGGTCAGGAACACCGCCGGGGTCGCGGACGCTATGCCGCACTATGTGACAGACGTCATGGTGAAGAGTGCTGACGACTCGATGGTGGCGCGTATCTACGGCTATGACTATGACCGCCTGAATATCGGAAAGCTGACGCTTATCGACGGAAGATACCCCGAGAAGGCGGACGAGGTGCTCTGCGAGGAGGGCAACGGGATAACCGCGTCGCTTGAAATCGGCGACAAGGTGACAATAACCGGCGACGCCGGCGACACGCTGTCCGACACGTATTCAGAGACTGAGCTGACGGTCGTCGGAATTGTCATGAACCCGTACTATATGTCGGCTGAGCGCGAGGGCTCGACAAAGGGCAACGGACGTGTCGGCGTGCTTCTCTACGGCACGGAGGAGCTTTATTTGCCGCTCGGCGTTTATACCGACATCTACGTCACCGCGGAGGGCGCGAAGGAGCTTGACACCTATTCCGATCAGTATGATGAGCTGATAGCGGACCTGACGGCGGCGCTCGAGGCGACAGGCAAAGACCGCGCGGAGATACGTTTCTCCGAGATAAAATCCGAGGCAGAGGAAAAGCTCGCCGACGCCGAGAACGAGTACAGGACAGAGCGCGAAAAAGCCGAAAAGGAGCTCGCGGACGCCGGGAAAAAACTCGAAGACGCGAAGGCGGAGCTCGACGACGGCAAGGCGCAGATAGCCGACGCGAAGGAGACCCTCGCCGAAAAGAAACGGGAATTATCCGACGGCAGAACACAGCTTGAGAACGCGAAGAAGGAGCTCTCGGACAACGAGAAAAAGCTCTCGGACAGCGAATCCACACTCGCCGACAGCAAGAAACAGCTCGACGAAGCCGACGCGCAGCTGAAAAAAAAGGAATCGGAGCTTGAAGCGAACCGCACACAGCTTGAGGCTTCATGGAAGCAGCTCGGGGCGGCGGAAACAGAGCTCGCGGCGCAGAAGGCGTCTCTCGAGGATACGAAGAAGCTCCTCGGCGAGGACGACCCGCGCGTCACAGCCGCTGAGGCGCAGATAGCTCAGTATGAGGCACAGCTTTCCGCGAACCGCTCGTCTCTTGAAACGGCTCAGGCTCAGTTTGACGACGGTGAGGCACAGCTGAAATCCGCGCGCGCTGCGCTTGAAGAGAACCGCGCGAAGCTCACGAGCGGACAGAACGAGCTTGAGTCCGCGAAGAAAAAGATAGCCGACGCGAAGAGTCAGATTGCGGAGAACGAGCAGAAACTCGCAGACGGTGAAAAAGCGATATCAGACGCCGAGACTGAAATCTCCGGAAACGAGAAAAAGATAGCCGACGGAGAAAAGGAATACGCCGACGGTCTCGCCGACTACAACGAGGCGAAGGAAACCGCCGACCGCGAGTTCGCGGACGCGGAGCGGAAGATAAACGACGCGAAGGACGAGATCTCAAAGCTCGAAAAGCCCGAGTGGTACGTGCTCGACAGAAGCAAGACGATGAGCTTTGCAAGCTTTGACTCGAACGCAGATAAGATCGCCGCCATCGCTAAGGTCTTTCCGCTGTTCTTCTTCCTCGTCGCGGCGCTTGTGGCTCAGACCACCATGACGAGACTGATCGAGGAGGAGCGCGGGCAGATCGGTATTCTCAAGGCGCTCGGCTATTCAAAGTCTGACATCATGATGAAATACGTGATCTACGCCGGCATACCGGGGATTTTCGGAAGCGCCTGCGGGCTCGCGGCGGGATTGTTCGTCTTCCCGTCGGTTGTATGGAACGCTTATAAAATCATGTATCGTTTCCCGACGCTTGAGTACAGCTTCATTCCTTCGATAGCGCTCGGGGCGTCCGCCGCCGCGGTTGCCTGCATACTTCTGTCGACTGTCTGGGCTGGCGCGCACAGCCTCGCGGAAACTCCGGCCGCACTTCTGCTCCCAAGGGCTCCGAAGGCGGGAAAGCGCGTACTTCTCGAGAGGGTCGGCTTTATCTGGAAGCGGCTCGGATTCAACAGCAAGGTCACCATCCGCAATATCTTCAGGTACAAGAAGCGCTTCTTCATGACGACAATCGGCATCGGCGGCTGTACGGCTCTGCTCCTGACCGGCTTCGGGCTGAGAAACTCGATAGGCGACATTGTGGGCAGGCAGTTCGACGACCTGATGAGATATAACCTGACGATAGACCTGAACAGCCAGACCGAAGACCTTGACCGCCTTGACGCTTTCCTGACGTCCGACAGGACTGACGGCTCGACGCTGATTCACTCCGAGTACGGCAAGGTGATAAGCGGTAAGGACACGGTCGAGGCGTATTTCAGGGTTCCAGAGCTCGCGGATGACTACGCCGGTTTCCAGATACTCAGGGAGAGAAAAAGCAAGAAGCCGCTGACGCTTGACGATGATTCTGTCATACTGACCGAGAAGATGGCGTCGATACTCGGCGTCTCGGTCGGGGACAATGTGACGCTCGAGAACGAGGATGGTCTCACGGCGGACTTCAGGGTCGGCGGGATCGCCGAGAACTATGTCATGAGCTATGTCTATATGACGTCCGACCTCTACACGAGCGGCTTCGGGACAGAGCCTGATTACAACGTCGTTCTCGTGAAATCGAACGCGGACGCCGCCGGCGAGGACGCCGAGACCGAGGAGCTGCTCGGCATGAAGTGCGTCAGCTCTGTTTCCTTCACGACGTCGATGTCGTCTTCGTTTGAGAATATGCTCGGGAAGATCGACTATATCGTCATAGTGCTGATAATCTCGGCGGGCGCGCTCGTGTTCGTTGTGCTCTACAACCTGACGAACATAAACATAGCGGAGCGCTCAAAGGAGCTCGCGACGATAAAGGTTCTCGGCTTCTTCGACGGAGAGGTCGCCGGGTATGTCTACCGCGAGATCGCGGCGCTCAGCGTGATCGGCACTCTGTTCGGGCTTTTCGCCGGGATATTCCTTCACAAGTTTGTCGTTGTGACGGCGGAGGTCGACAGCTTCATGTTCGGGCGTTCGATCTACCCGTCGAGCTTCCTGATTTCGGCTCTGATAACCCTTGTCTTCTCGGCGCTCGTCTGCCTGTTCATGCTTAAGAAGCTGAACGGTATCGATATGGTCGAGTCGATGAAGGGCGGGGAATAATCGCCGCGGAGAATCATAAGAGGGGCTGAACGGAGACGTACGGTTTCCGCCCGGTCCCTTTCTTTCTGGCATATTGTCATGACAGAGGGGGGTAAAT
>URCP01000072.1 GCA_900546315.1 uncultured Eubacteriales bacterium | reverse complement strand
CATTAGGGTCTAAGTCCATCAAGTCGAGTGGAATATTAAACCATACAACAATGCCCATCAAAAGAATTATCACAATAGACAGCAATATGATGATTTTCTTTTTCATATCAGCTCAACTCCTTTGTCAACTTTCGATTTGTTGCTCAATTTCGTATTCAAATTATACCATAAAACTTGTGAACAATTCTACCGCAACTTTGGAATATATGAGAAAAGCCCGAACAGTTTTCTGCCCGGACTTTCTCGCTCAATCATAAATCAATTCCGCTTTCACAACTTCCTCTGCTTGTGCCTTGAAAGCGTTCATCTGCCGTACCCATTCCATTTGATTCTCGGCTTTCAGCTTTTCGGTCACGCCGTACTGCTTCGCCAGCTCCGGCACGATTTGCTTCATGCGGTTTCGTGTCGCTTCGTTGATTTCGGCACAATGCTGTTTTACAGACACCACCCAATAAGCTGCCCGCTTATATTATCACCTCACGACAATCTCTTTCGCTACGGTCGTTCCCGCGAAGCTGACAGTGCCGTCAGAGAATGTGAACTCTGTCGGTTTCCCGTCGATCGTCACCGATTTCACGTCGTCAAGATACGGAAGCTCAAGCCGCTCAAGCTTCATCTCGCCGCTTATGACCGTGAGCCTCGTCTCCTCGCCGATCGTCAGGTTTCCCCAAGCGTTCCCGGTGAACCAGACCGTTCTGAATCCCTCGTGTCCGGTCAGCGGGTCAAACCCGAGCATACCGCGCGTGAGGTCGAAGCGCATACCGGAAATTATCGGTATCAGCGCGAAGGACGCCATCGACCTCGCGTAGTTCGAGCCGCACTCGATCTCATTCCAGGGATTCCTGTTGTAACCTCTATATCTGTCACGCACAGCTTTTACCACGCGTAGACCTTTCTTCAAGAACCCGCGGCTGATGAGCAGTCCGGCGAAAGCGTACTCGAACCCATGCATCGACTCCTGCGCGTAAGGTATCGGTATCGCCGGCTTTTTCGCGCCCTCCGGATAATCGCAGATCACAGCCCCCGCCTCGTCGTTCAAAGCGAACAGGCGGAACGTGTTGTAATGAGAGCGCATCGATTCTTTGAAATTGTACAAGAACATATTCCCGAGCGCCGTCTTCACCTCGTCCGGGTCGAAGAGATCGCCGAGCCCCATTATGTCGGCGTGCCACTGCGCGAGAAGGCTGTCTATCTCGCAGCCCTCGCCGATCTGGTATTTTATCTCCCCCGCCTCGCTGTTCCAGTAATGGTCCGCGCCGAAGAGGTCGACGAGCGCCTTGTCTTTCAGGTCGATCTTCTGGATGAAGTATCTGCCGTTGAAGAGCTCCTTCTCTGTGTAATTCTTTCCCTTCTCAAAAAGCGCCGTGTATTCGTCGGCGTCCTCGTCTCCGAGAGCCCGCGCCATCTCGGAGGCAGCCTTCAGGGCGCCGAGATAGAAGCCCTCAAGCCAGCTTGACGGCCCGAACAGCTCCATATCGAGCGTGTGGTGCTGTCTTCCTTCGAGAACCCCGTCCCGGTCCGCGTCCCAGCGGTCTGCGTTCTCCGGCGACCACGCGAACTCGAGCGAGCGCTTCACGTCTCCCCAGATACCGCGCAGCCACTCGGTGTCTCCAGACAACTTCCATTCGCGGTAGACCTTCATTATCCCGCCGAACTGCCCGTCGACGCAGGGTCTGAAGCCTCCCCGCCCGGTTCCGAACGGTATCGTCGTCCGGAAAACCATGCCCCCGTCCGGTCTCTCGTTGTACCTGTAGTCGTTCTCCCTGAGCCCTCTCTCGAGCTCCGGGAAGAGGAACGGCATCGCGTAGGCGTAATTCCAGACATGAGTGCAGGTGCCCGGGCAGGAACCGCCATGCTCCCCGAGCCCTTCCCAGCCGTAGAAATCGCCCTTTTCGCCGAACCTTATCGACGTCTCGGATTTGAGCACGGAGCTTGTCGCGCTGACAGCCTCGATGACCTCCTCCGGGAGAGTGCAGGCGAAGAGCTCGTCGTGCCAGCGGAAGGTGTCGTCCCTCAGCCTCTTCCAGTTGTCGAGGACATATCCGGCGGCGTCGCCCGCGCTCTCAAATATGTATGAGTAATAGTTTCTGACGTCGGCTCTGCCTGTCCCCTCCATCTGGAGCCCGCGCTTCATCGGGTAGTACCATGAGATGACAAACCTGATCTTTTCGGATGAGCGTCCGGAGAGCTTCATATGAGCGGCGAGCGTGGCGCAGTCGGTGTTGCCTGGTGTTTCATAGTGACGGTTGACAAAGCGCGGCATCTCGGTGAAATTGCGCCAATATGTCTCAAGATAGTCGTACCAGCCGCCGCGGTACCAGTTCTCCTGATACGACACATCCCCGGCGTCAGTGAACAGCGCCATGCCGTCCGGCTCCTGCTCCTTCCCTTCTTCCGGAGCGCCGGAGAGGAGTATTCCCTTCTTCGCTCCGCTTTCGGTGAAGAGGTTCACAGATCTCTGCGACGGGTTTCTCAGCGTCCCGGCGAGGGTCAGGTCGATTGTCTCTCCGGTTTTGTTCGTGACCTCTGTTTCAAACAGAGCGGCGGGAATGCTCGAGTCCTTCGCGTTCTGCGGGATGAACGGGTTGAAGGCGGTCAGCTTCACCGAAACGGGGCTGTCAGGGTCGTCGAGCGATACTTCGGCTACCGGGAACTCCCCCCTGAAGACGCAGTCGCGGAAGTGCGGGAAGCCCTGCATCGTGGTGTTCGAGAGACCGAAGCCGTAGTCCTTTCCGGTCTGACCGGCGAGATTTTTGAAGACGTCACCGCAGAGGACGCGGGCGTCGAGAAGCTTTCCGTCCCGTTCGGCTTTGACGGCGAAGTGCGTGTGTCCGTTATCTGAGCCTTTGTTCGGGTGACCGAAGATTTCCCAGTCGATAAGACGTCCGTTTCCCGCGAGACCTATAGAACCGGTTCCGATGCCGCCGAGCGGGAAGGAGATCTCGTCGGTAGCTCTGCCGGTGAAGGTTGTTCCTGTCATTGTGATTACCTCGTTTAAGCTTGATTTGTTCGTGAATATTCAACGTGTACGTTAACGTCAAGACGATTATAGCACATTTTTTCCCGGATGTCAATAGGTAACACAAAAAATCTTCATGCGTGGTTGACAAGACGGCGGAAATGTGCTATCATAAATATGAATAAGTCTGGAGGAAAACGTTTTGGCACAGAGAAAGGTTACGGTGAAGGACCTCGCGAGGATATGCGGGGTATCGATAGGTACGATTGACAGGGCGATAAATGACAGGGGCGGGATAAATCCCGGGACAAAGAAGAAAATACTGGAAGCGGCGCGGGCGAACGGGTTCGTGAAGAATCAGACGGCGCTGTCGCTGAGCTCCGGGAGACCGACGCTGATCGGGGTCATAATAACGGCGCTCAATAATGAGTTTCAGACGACGATGCTGACGGCGATTGAGGAGGAGGCGAGGCGGCGTGGGTTCTCTACACTTATAATGTTGTCTGGCTTCGATGAGGAGACGGAGTTCGCGGCGCTTGACAGGATGCTTTCGATGAGCGTCGCGGGGATCATCACGTTTTCGGTGGCGCGGGACGCGGGGAGGTATCTGCGGCTTTCGGAGACTCTGCCGGTGGTCGCGGTCGGGAACAGGATAGACGGGCGGATACCGTTTGTCGGGATAGACGACAGGGCTGCGATGCGGGCGGGGACGAGGTTTGTCGCGGGGCGCGGGTATGACCGGCTGGTTTACGTGGCGCCGCTGCTCGAGCGTGAGGGAACGCAGAATATGCGGGCGCAGATCCGGCGCAGGGACGGTTTTCTTGACGCGGTGCGCGAGTCCGGCGTGCGGTGTGAGATGATTGACAGTTACGAGAAGTACAATGGGCTTGGTTCGTATGTCGGCGTCGGGCGGATGGCGTTTGTGTGTTCGTCGGACGTTTATACGGTGAGGTGTCTGCCGTTTCGTTCGGATAGTGTCGGGGTGATGGGCTTTGACAGGCTCGGCATGATCGGTTCGCTGGTACCTGACCTGAGCGGCGTGGTGTATCCGACGTCGGAGATAGGTCGGAGCGCGGTGTCGGTGCTTCTGGACGGCGGCGAAGATATGATACTCCCCTACGAGACAGTGGAGGGCGGAACGGTCTGAAAGCTGTAATTTGGCGCGGATGTCAAAAAAGATATCTGCGCTGTTTTTGTAGCTTTTTCGACGCACAATGTTTGATGAGGCAGAGCCTTCATCCGACTGTAGCCGAAACCTTGACTATCGGGTCCAGGGGCTGGCCCCTGGCGAAAATGTTTCGTTGGGGAATGGGTTGACTTTTGGGCAGAATTGTTGTATGATAGTATTGGATGGGGGAGGTAAATGTGAGAAATGACTTATCGTAAGATTGCGCAGCTTGCGGGGGTTTCGTTGTCTACTGTTTCAAAGGCGCTTTCGGGGAGCTCGGAGATCAGTGAGGAGACGGCGGAGAGGATACGGCGGATTGCTGAGGAGAATGGGGTGATACGGGCTAAGTACAGGAAGGATCGTCCGTCTACTGATATTGCGATTATTGTGCCGGAGATTGTGAGTGTGTATTATTCGCAGACGGTGAGCGGGGTTGTGGCGGAGCTCCGGAAGTTTGATATTGAGCCGCATATACATCTTTGCGGGTTTGAGGCTGAGAGGTATTGCAGGATAATTGATTCTATCACTGACGGGGATAGGATTGACGGGATAATCGCTATTACTGATATGGTTTCTCCGCTGCCGTTTGATGTTCCTATGGTGCGGATTTCGGTTAAGCCTACGAGGGACAGGAGCGATACTATTGACTGTGACATCGAGACGGGGATGTATGAGGCGGTTGAGTATCTGATGGCGCTGGGGCACCGGAAGATCGGGTTTGTCAGTGAGAAGAATACGAAGCTTAAGTATCTGTACTTTAAGTCTATCGCTTCGAGGCTGGAGCTTGAGGTTGACCCGAAGTTTGTGTTTGTCAGCGATAAGCGGTTCGCGGAGATCGGGGCGGAGGCGGCGGAGTATTATATGTCGCTTGACGAGATGCCGACTGCTTTGCTTACGGCTTATGACGAGGTGGCGCTTGGCGCTATACATACGTTTTCCAGAAACGGCGTGCGGGTGCCGGACGACATTTCGATTATCGGGATAAATGATATTCCAAGCGCGTCTTACGCGAGCGTGCCGCTGACGACAGTGAGGACTCACGCGTCGGAGATAAACCACCTCGGGGTGAAATTGCTGCTTGATAAGATAAAGAACCCCGAGGGACATATGCAGCAGCAGGTGCGGGTCAGGTGCGAGCTGATAATACGCGACACCACCGCGAAACCGAGACGGGAACAAGAACCTGTCACGAAAAACGAAAATAATGACCATGAGGTCAGAACTGAAAGGGATTAAAACCATGAAACTGAGAATTGACAGAACAAAGATCGTCGGAAAGATAAAGCCGATGAACGCCGTCAACAACGGCCCGAAGTACACCGACAACGCGGATCAGAACCTGACGAACCTTCCCGCGTACCGCGACGCGATGATCCCGTTCGCGCGCACGCATGACGCGTCGATTGACTATTCGCTTGGCGGAGAGCACACGGTCGACGTCATCTGCATCTTCCCGGATTTCGACGCTGACCCGTACGATCCGGCGTCCTATGATTTCCAGATAACCGACGACTATATGCGCCACATAGATATGTGCGGAACGAAGGTTTTCTATCGTCTCGGCAACAAGATCGAGCACTGGTCGAAGAACTACGGCGTCCTCCCGCCGAAGGACCCGAAGAAATGGGCGGTCATCTGTGAGCATATAATCGCGCACTACAACGAGGGCTGGGCTGACGGCTTCCACATGGGCATCGAGTACTGGGAAATCTGGAATGAGCCGGATCTTTATCCGAAATGCTGGAAGGGCACGCCGGAGGAATTCTATGATCTCTACCGCACGGCGTCAAAGCACCTCAAAGAACGCTTCCCGGACATAAAGATCGGCGGTCCGGCGATCTGTGGTTACAACCTGCCGTGGCTCAGACCCTTCTTCGCGATGATACGCGACGAGGGACTCCCGTTCGATTTCTATTCCTGGCACCGCTACGCGAGAAACGTCGGCGATATCGTCGGCGACATAAGGCTCCACCGCGCGCTGCTCGACGAATACGGCTTCACGAACACCGAGAGCATCCTCGACGAGTGGAACTACGTCCGCAGCTTCTGCGGAGAGGAGTGGGCGTACAGCCTCCGCAATATGATCGGCATGAAGGGCGCGGCGTTCACAGCAGCCGTGATGGCAGCCTCTCAGGACGAGCCGGTGGATATGCTCATGTACTACGACGCGAGACTCTCAAGCGGCATGAACTGCATTTTCGAGGGTCTGACCTGCACGACCCGCAAGGGCTATCACGCGGTGAAGACCTGGGGCGAGATGGCGCTCCTCGGCGACGAGTGCGAGACTGTCTGCGACGTTCCGGATATCTGGTCAACGACAGCTGTCAAGGACGGTAAATCCATCACGATGATCACCTACTACAGCGACGACGACAACGCCCTCCCGCGCGAGTTCACGGTTGAGTTCGACGGCGGCGACGAGCTGCGCACGATATATCTGATCGACGACACGCACGATCTCGAGCCCGTAAAGACTATAGCCTCCGACAACGGGAAATTCACCCTGACAATGAACGCGAACACGGTGGTCGTGATCAGATAAATGCTTGAATACTCATATTTTCTGATAATACTACTCCTCAGACTCCCGCAGAACATCTTCAACAAACGCTCAAGCGGCATCGTCAGAGGAGCTCCCGCTTACTTCGCGTACGGCGCTTACCGGTATCTTTTATCCGGAGGTATGGCTCTTGTTCTTCTGCTGTTCGCCGGAGGTTTCTCCGGCGTCAGCCTGAAGGCGCTCGCCATATCCGCGATCGGCGCTGTTGCTCTCGGCTCAAACCTTTTCTTCGGTCTTGAGGCGCTCAAGAGCGGCGCGATGGTTCTTTCCTCGATGGCGGGATCCGCCGGGCTTCTCCTTCCATGTGTCTTCGGCATATTCATGTTTGACGAACCGATGAGCCTGATGCAGCTTTTCGGAATACTCCTCCTAATCTTCTCCGGCTGGCTCCTCATCGGATACTCAAAGAAGCTCAAGGGCAGCTTCACACCCCGCACCATGCTCCTCCTCATCGGCAGTATGCTGTCAAACGGTTTTACAATGGTAGCGCAGAAGATGTTCTCGAAGTACCTTCCCGACGTCAGCGTCTCGGTTTTCTCGTTTCTGGCGTTCGGGCTGGTGGGCGTCGGAATGTGCGTCGGACTCGTCCCGCAGCTCACGAAAAAGGAGAAACGCGAGGAGATCAGGGAACTCCCGAAGGCTCTCTGGTTCTACGGCGCGGGGCTCTCGACAATACTGCTGATAATCAACCAGCTCGCGACAATCGCCGCCAAAGTCATCCCATCCGCGATAATGTTCCCGATAAACGACGGCGGAGCTACAATAATCACCGCGCTGACCGGCGCTGTTGTATTCAAGGAAAAGCTTACGGCGAGAAGCGTCGCGGGGCTGGCGCTCGGAATAGCGTCGCTTATCGTGATAAACCTGTTCTGAAATCAGACATCATACTGTTCCCGGCGGCGATATGAAAAGCCGCCACGTAACGGGGAGAAAGGAAGCTTTCGATATAAATTGATATAAATCACCGATATCCTGTGCCGGCTCGTGTGACTGTAATTTCATCGGACCGGCACAATCTATAGTACAAGGAGAACATGAATCATGCGCAATATCAGGGATTACGGCGCTGTCGGAGACGGCGCGGCTCTCGATACAAGAGCCATCCAGAACGCAATAGACGACGGCGGGATGGTATACATACCTGACGGAATCTACCGCACGGGAACCCTGTATCTTAAGAGCGACGGCGGCCTGCATTTAGCCCCCGGCGCCGTCCTGCTCGCGAGCCACGACAGAGAGGACTACAACGCCGACGACTTCTGCCCGCAGAACGATGTCTTCACCTCTGAGCACGTCACCGGCGCCCACCTCATCACCGCGATAGAGCAGGAAAACATCACAATCGAAGGTCACGGAAAGATCGAGGGCGAAGGTCACTTCTGGATGAACGAGTCAAACCCCATCCCCTATGCCCCCGACGAATACGCCCCGAACGACGAGCGCCCGGGTCAGATGATCTTCCTCTGCGAATGTAAAAACGTTCATGTGACAGACGTCAATATCCTGAACGGTCCATACTGGCACCTCTTCTTCCACGGCTGCGAGGACGTCTTCGTCCGCGGAGTCACAATCAGGGGCGACCGCCCGAGATGGACCAACGACGGAATCGATATCGATTGCTGCAAACGGGTAACGGTGGAGGGCTGCGTAATTGACGTCGGAGACGACGCCATCGCCATCCGCGCGCATAAAAAGCCTCTCCTTCACAGCGACGGCGTCTGCGAAAATGTGACGATAACAAACTGCGTCATACGCGCCGACCGCGACTATGGGATGCGGATCGGCGTCGGAGCCGGAATCATCCGGAACGTGGCGATATCGAACATGGATATCGAAGCCCCGAACTGCGGCGGAATCGGCATGATGGGCTGCTGGAGCCCCGCATCGAAGTACGCGACAACGGTCGAGAACATTCTCTTCTCGAACCTGAACATTCGCGCGAAGAATCCGCTTGAGATATATGTCTCCTGCTTTGACGACTCGCCGCTGCCGAATCCGTGCCACATCCGCGACCTCAGCTTCAGCAGCCTGACGCTCTTCCCGACCGAGCGCTGTGTCCTCCGCGGAAGACCGGACAATAAGCTCACCGGCGTGACGATCGACAGCGTCCTCGTGACCCCGCCGGAAAACCACGACGGCAACCTCTTCGCCCTCCGCAACTGCGGGGATCTCGCGATAAACGGTCTGAGGGTCGCCGGCAAAAAGCGCTCCGACGCGTGGAAGTGCGTCTTCACCGACAAATGCGATGACATAACCATCAACGGAAACGAAATTTCATAAAAAGGGGTTAAAACAATGACGAACGTAAACGATTACAGGGGTCTCACCGACAGTGAGATCATAGAGAACGCCCTCGCCGCTCTTGACACCGACCGCACGCTGCTCATCCCGCCGCGCGCGCAGGAAAACGAGCCTGAACGCGACTGGTGGCTGATCGACCGGGCGATACTGCTCGACTCAGACACGACCGTGGTTATGCGGAACTCGAAAATCAAGCTCTCGGACTCCGCGCGCGACAACTTCTTCCGCAGCGCGAACTGCGGCTTCGGCTTTGACGACAACGAGCTCTTCACGAACATACACATCCACGGAGAGGGTCTCTGTGTCCTCGAGGGCGCGGATCATCCCCGCGCGACCGGCGACGGCACGAAGGTTCTCGCGAACCCCT
The DNA here is from genome assembly GCA_900546315.1 of uncultured Eubacteriales bacterium. Classification (GTDB taxonomy): domain Bacteria; phylum Bacillota; class Clostridia; order Oscillospirales; family CAG-272; genus Flemingiibacterium. The sequence goes on along the minus strand of URCP01000072.1, from coordinate 5,202 downwards.
GCCCGAAAACCGTGGAAGACCTGAAGAAATACGCCGACTGGATACCGGAAGAGACAAGGAAGACCGGAAAGGACTGGAGCTTCTGGTACGAGCACAGCCACTCTCTCGGCACCGACGCCGGAAAGGAAGGCGAGAGCCAGTACGGTGACTGGCGCGGGGTTGGGATACTTTTCGCCATGGTCGACCGCTTCTCGATCGAGGGACTGAGGATAGTCGACTCGCACGGCTGGGGAATCTCATGCGAGGCTTGTACAAACGGCAGGATTGAAAAGATCGACTTTGACGCGACGATGGCGAGAATGATCGACGGTATGCTCCAGAACTCGGAGAACCAGGACGGAATCGACCTCAGGAACGGCTGTCATGACATCGTCATTTCCGATATAACCGGGCGCACCGGAGACGACATTGTGGCTCTGACCGCGATTGCCCGCGGCGATAAGATCCATCCGGGCGGAGCACTCCGCACGACCCACGTCATGCACAACGACTGGTCGAGGCGCGACCGCGACATTCATGACGTCATCATTCGCAATGTCCTCGGGTATTCCGGCGGAGGGATATGCTTCCATGTCCGTCTGCTCCCGGTCGAGTCGAAGATCTACAACATAGTGATCGACGGCGTCGTTGATTCGTCTCCGGAAGGCTTCACGGACGGCGGCGCGATACTTCTCGGCGAGGGAGACGGCGGATACGGCGTCAACCTGAGCGACGGCATGAAGAACATCACGATCTCGAACGTCATCTCGAAGAGCCGGAACTGCATAATCGTCGCCGGATACCTGAAGGACTCCGTGATAACGAACGTCGTCAACAGGAACCCCGACTGCGGACCGTTCAGCGTTCACCGCGAGAACGGGATGGTCAATGTGCTGACGAGTAATATATTCAGCGCGGGAAGGGAGGATTGACGCAAGCCTTAAATCGTCCCAACCGCAAAAATCCGAGGTGTCGGAAAAAAATTTAATATTGAAAGGAATCCCAAGAACCATGAAATCAGCAAGAACCATCGCTATCCTCCTCGCGCTTCTTCTCACGTCAAACATCGTCTCCTGCGGCTCCGAAGCCCAGTCCGAAAACACTGCCCCCCCCCGATTCGAATGATGTAGAATCAACTACCGAACCCGTCGACCCGGCGAGCGTTCTCGAGCTCCCCGATTCCGACTTCGGAGGGCGTGAGTTCCGCGTGCTCGGAAATGACGGCGACCGCGACCAATGGGACAACTTCGAAATCTTTTCCGAGGCTGAGAACGGCGAGGTCGTAAACGACGCCGTGTTCAGACGCAACCGCGCCGTCGAGGACAGATACAACGTGAAAGTCACGCAGATCATCCAGAATTCCGGCGGAGACCAGGACGCATGCCTCGTTCCGCACATCCGCCAGACAGTCATGGCGGGAGACGATCTGTACGACCTCGCCTTCACCACCATAAGCGGCATAGGAGCTCTCGCGCGTGAAGGTCTTGTATATGACCTGAACGGCGTCAGGAACATCGACTTCTCGAAGAACTGGTGGAACCAGGACGTCAATGACACGCTCTCGATTGGCGGCAGGCTCTACTTCACGTCGAGCGATTTCTCGCTGAGAGACAAGAGCCGCGCCTATATACTCGCATTCAACAAGGAGATGATAAAGCAGAACAACCTCGATGACCCGTTCACACTCGTGCGTGAAAACAAGTGGACAATCGACAAGTTCAACGACATGGCGTCACATGTCTCGAACGATCTCAACGGCGACGGAAACATAGACGACAAGGACCAGTTCGGCGTCGGCACCGATTCCTACAACGCGTTTGTCACCTTCGTCTACGGCTGCGGCGTCAGTGCTATAGGCAAGGATGAAAAGAACACCCCGATACCGACGCTCAACAGTGACCGCACCGTCAGCGTGATAGAAAAGGTACGCTCATTTTTCACTCTTAATGACGTGACTGTCATCCCGGATCAGTGGGTGGGCAAGGTCGACTACGACTTCTGGGCGGTCTCGTCAAAGGCATTCAAGGAAGGCCGCGAACTCTTCATGACCTGCTTCCCGCATTCGCTCAAGGCCTTTTCCGCCGAGTGCGTCAATGACTACGGTCTGGTTCCATATCCGAAGTTCGATGAGGCTCAGGAAAAGTACTACACCTACGCGGACAGATATTGTATGCTCTTCTGCATACCGGTGTCCTGCGTCGACCCTGACTTCTCGGGATTCATGCTCGAGGCGCTCTCCGCCGAGGCCACCGACACCTCTCTCAAGGCTTACTACGATATCTCCTGCAAGACGAAATACACCTATGACGCGGACAGCGCCGAGATGCTCGACCTTACCTTTGCAGGCATCCAGTACGACCTCTCGCGTATTTACAACATAAACGGACTGAATAACTTCCTCTACTCGCTCGCCTCCAAGAAAGACAATACCTTCTCCTCCGACTACGCGAAGATCGAATCGAAGGCGCTTGCAGACATAGAAAAGCTCGTTGAGGACATGAACGGCTGATTTCTGTCCATTCGTCCCGGCGTCTCGCGGCGCCGGGACGCGACGCGATAATTTTTTGTGTAATAGTGATACTTATACTTGACAATCATTTCTGATTGTGATATAATAGACACGTGAGTTCAAATCGTATTAATAATGGCTCGCTTATTTTTCCATCATCACTTCATATGCTGCTCATCAGCCATTCTGATCTGATACAAGAGAAACGCTGCCCCGGTTTTTTCAGAAAACAAGCCCGCGGATACATGATTTTTTTCGGAAAAAACGGATCGCTCAGCGGTTCAGAAGGAAAAAAGATTTCCAAAGAGAAAGGAACATTTCATGAAAACAAGGATTCTCTCGTCAGCCATTCTTTTAGCGCTTCTTCTGTCCTCCTGTTCTGGCACGGGAAAACCGCCGGCGACAACATCGGACGATGCTTCCGGCGACACGTCGACAGAGGCTGAGACCACGGTTCTCGGCGACAACGTCCCGGTTCTCGACTTCGGCGGAGCTGAGTTCCGCACGATCGAACAGTCCTCGACAAAATACAGCTTCTATTCCGCGGAGGCGACCGGCGACATTATAAGCGATACCATCTATGAGCGCAACAGCAAGATCGAGGAGCGGTTCAACGTGACCTTCGCGCCGACCATAAGCGAATGGTACACCGATATCTCAAGTCACGTTAAGCAGTCGGTCATGGCTGGAGCGGACGACTATGATCTCGTTTTCGGTCAGATATTCGACACCTCCACGCTCGCGATGAACGGTATGTGCCTTAACTGGAACATTCTCCCTCACATGGATCTGACAAAGCCGTGGTACACGGCGAATATCCAGAAGGCATCTATAGGCGACAAGCTCTTCATGATCGAGAGCGACCTGTCGACGAGCTACACCGACCAGACGTGGATGATAGTCTACAACCAGACGAAGGCGGAGCAGTACCAGAATTTCCCGGATCTCTATTCACTTGTCCGTGAAGGTAAGTGGACAATAGACAAAATGAGTGAGCTCATAGCCGACAAATATCAGGATCTCAATGGTGACTCGGAGCGCAACGAGGGCGATTTCTTTGGTATGATAGCGAACCAGGACGGCTGCCAGCTCGCGGCGTTCGTCTATGGCTCCGATGTCCGTCTCGCGGCTATAGAGGACGATATGACCGTATCGAACCCGATCGGTGAGGAGAAGTCAATCAACGCCATAATGAAGCTGCATGATCTCTTTAACGTCAACCCCGGCTCGGTCAGTAAGATGACCGACAAGAAAATAAAGACTGAGTTCACGACCGCGAAGAAGTTCTTCGTCGACGGCTCGGTGCTGTTCGCGCCGGTTCAGGTCAGTACTCTGATGAGCGAGGAGTTCCGCAGCTTTGAGGATCACTACGGCGTCCTCCCGATACCGAAATATGACGAGGCGCAAAAGGATTATCACACTGTCGTCGACGGCGGTGCGAACATCATGGTCGTCCCGGCGAGCGCGCCGACCGACTCTTATGAGCTGATCGGAGCCATCACCGAATCGCTCAGCGCGGCTTCCTATCTCGATCTGACGCCTGTATACTGCGGAATCGCGCTCGAGCAGAAGGGCACTCGTGACGACGATTCTATCGAAATCCTCAGGATGATCCTCGATTCCCGCGTGATCGACTTCGCGTACCTCTACGACGGCTTCAAGGGCTGGGTCATGAAGCTGCCGGACATGATCTCGTCCTCATCAAGCATAGCGTCGAAGATCGAGTCGCAGAAGAAGGCTGTTACCGAGTATTACACAGGGCTTGTCAACTTCTGTCTTGAAAATGAATGATCATCTGATCAAAAAAACGGAATGACCGTCGCGAGACGGTCATTCTTTGTTTATTTTCACAGGCTGGCGTGCGACGCGGCTTTCCGGTATCCCGCCGGAGTCATTCCTGTCACATTCCGGAACATTTCCCTGAAATACATCGGCGTATTGAATCCGCACCGTCCGGCTATGTCATCTATGGTGTCGTCCGTATCGCGCAGCAGCTCCAGCGCTTTGTCTATTCTCAGATCATTGCGGTATCTGATCGGCGACACAGCCAGCTCTCCTCGGAAGAGATGATGCAGCCTGGATATGCTCACATGACAGTACGCTGCCAGCTCCGGGACATGAAGGACGATTACGGAATTCTGCCGTATCCGAAATATGACGAGACGCAGAAGGATTATATATCCCTCTCAAGAAGCACGCACAACGCTTTCTCGATGCCCGTGACCTGTTCCGACAAGGACATGGCGGGAGCCGTGCTTGAGGCGCTTTCATCGTCAAATCACGAAAAGGTTCTCCCCGCCTACTATGAGACCGCGCTCAAGAAGAAATACTCCCGCGATGACGATTCGGCGCGGATGTATGATCTGATAACCTCAGGCCTGAGTGTGGATTTCGGTTATGTATACAACAACGCGATAGGTTCCCCTGTCACGGTGTTCGGAAACAGCTACAGAAAAGAGAACTCCTTCGCGTCAAACCTCGCGAAGACACAGAACGGCCTTGAGACCTCACTCGGAAAATATCTGGAAAAGCTCAGAAGCAGTTTCTGACATATTTTCGGATTCACACCGGATAAAGTCCGTCTCTGCGGTCAATCTATGACAAAAACGCCGTCCCGCCGCGGCGTTTTTTTATTGCGTGACGCTCCCGCGGTACTCCGCCGGGGTCATTCCGGTGATCTCCCTGAATATCTCCCTGAAATAGGCGGGTGAGTT
>URCP01000071.1 GCA_900546315.1 uncultured Eubacteriales bacterium | reverse complement strand
CCTTTTCCCCACAAAATGAGCTGATTATCATTATAGCACAGTCCCCTGTGTTTGTCAAGACATCAGGAAAAATATTTCCATAGGCGTCGAAAGTGCAATCAAAACTGTCTGTTTGTGTATTGATTTCGCCCCTCTCGTATGATATAATCTATATATAGCTCACAGAAAGGACAAACATATGCTATCTGTAAACTTCAACTACGAGAACGGCGGGGTCGATTCGATCGTCGATACCACCGACCGGCACGCGATGAACTGGGTCGAGGGAAAGTCAACATGGGGACTCGTCAAGGACGCCGAGGTCGTCTCAGTCGAAAAGACGGACACCGGTCTGAAAGCCGTCTACAAAACGAAACACATGATCATCGACGTCGAGCGCGTCCTTGACGGCGGAATCCTCACCGAGCGCTACACATTCCGTTCCGGAATCGGCTGTGACATCTTCATGCGGCGCGGCGAGACGGGGATATACGCGACCTTCAACGACAGCTACGACAAGGCGTCGGTCTGCATGACAAAGCGCTGCCACGCGCACATCTGGTGCGGCGGCGAGGTATCCTGTGTCGAGGCGAGACGGATGGGGCCGTCCGAAAGCTGTCTCGGTCTCGTCCTGACAAAAGGCAGTCTCGACACATACAGCGTCGAGCGCGACCTCTCCGAGTGGAGCAACGACCGCGGTGACATAATCCTTCATCCGTCGCCGTTCGATCTGCGTCCCTCTCAGACAATGACTATCGAATGGAAGCTCTTCTTCTGCCCGGACGGAAAATTCTACGAGACGATCGCGGATATGCCGGAGGTCATGCTCTTCGACACCGACAATTACACGGTGTATCAGGGCGAGCACATAAAGTTCAGCGTGAACCGCCCGGACGCGGAGATAACCCTCGACGGAGCGAAAGTCCCGGCGTCACACGACGTCTCCGCGACATACGTCGATTATATCCCCGGGCGCACCGGCGAGCACATATTTCATGTGACATCCGGCGGAAGAACCACGAAAGCCGAGTTCTTCGTTCACATCCCGTTTGAGGAGACGGCGAGACGGCGCGCGGAATTCATCGTCCGCAATCAGCAGTACATAAACCCGGAGAGCGCTCTCGACGGCGCATACCTCATCTATGACAACGAGGACAAGCTGAAGATATTCGACAACCTGAACGGAGACTACAACGCCTCGCGCGAACGGCTCGTAATGGGGCTATTCATCGCGAAATATCTCCAGTACCGACCGGATGACGAAATGCTGACGAGTCTTCTCCGCTACTACCGCTTCATAACCCGCGAGTTCTTCGACGAGGAGACCGGCGAGGTATACAACACAATCGGCAAGGACCCGACGACGAAACGGCTCTACAACGCACCGTGGATGGCTCTCATGACACTCGAGATGTACAAGCTCACCGGCGACGAGACATACCTCGACAAGATGGTGCGGCTTCTGAAGGTCTACTACACGATAGGCGGCGAAAAATTCTATCCGAACGGTCTGTCGATGTTCGAAACGGTCGACGCGCTGAGAAGCGCCGGAAAAACAGAAGACGCGGAAGAGATCACGGAGCTTTTCAGAAAGCACGTCACGAACATAAAGAACTTCGGCATAAACTACCCCGAGCACGAAGTCAGGTACGAGCAGACGATAGTCTCCCCCGCCGCCGCCCTGAACGTCGAAATGTACATGATCACCGGCGAAAAGGAATGGCTCGACGAAGCGATGAAGCACGCGGACATCCTCGAACGCTTCAACGGACGCCAGCCAAGCTATCTTCTCAATAACCTCGCACTGCGGCACTGGGACGCGTTCTGGTTCGGGAAACGCCGCGTCTTCGGCGACACCTTCCCGCACACAGCGTCGATTCACTCGTCCGACGCGCTCATCCAGTGCGCGGAATGCGCCGGCGACAAGAAAATGGCAAAACGCGCCGTGATGGGAGCGAGAAACTGCCTATGCCTGTTCCACGAGGACGGAAGCGCCTCCTGCACGAGAGTCCACCCACTCTATGTGAACGGCGTCAGAGCCGAATACTACGACGAGTTCGCGAACGAGCAGGACGGGTATCTGTACTTCATGATAAAATACTTCGGAGCACTCGATAAATAAACAGCAAAGCTTCCGCCGGAATCCGACGGAAGCTCTTTTTCAGTTGTTTCCAAGCGCGGCAATGATCTCACGGTAAAGGTTCGCGGCGTACACGCAGAAGCCCTTGTCGTTCGGGTGCAGACCGTCCGTGTAGAAATCGCCGAGGTGCGGCGTCATGCGCGTTCCGCCGACGACCGTTACGTTATCAAGCGGCGCGCATACCTCGCGGATTATATCCGCGGTTCTCTCAAACGGCTCTCCGAACCTCGTCTGCTTATCGTTGTCGTCCCTCCATATCGGGAGCACCGCGAAGATCCGCGATGACCGGTATTTTTCCGACAGGGCGGAATAGAATCGCCGGCAGTCCCCGACAAACGACTCCTTATCCTGGATATTCCAGTTGTTAGTGCCGTAGGCGGCGGTCACTATGTCGGGAGTTATCGGCTCTTCCGGCAGAAGCAGCTCCGGAAAGAATATGTCCCCGGCGATTGCCTTGTTCGTGTTGTCCGCCCCGAGCATCCGCGACAGCGCCGACGACAGCGCGAGCGAAGGGTATTCGGCGTCATATCCGTGCGTTATCGAGTCTCCGTAGGATATCATTGTGTATTTCCGTCTGACAGGTACGACAGCCGCGCCGTCATCAAGAGTGAACCCCGAGATTGTCACCGCCCTTGACCACGGGAAACAGATCTCAACGACCTTTGTACCATTGCCGAGGTCGGCGTCTATATGACCGGTCTCAGGCTTTCCGTCCGCGCTGCCTGTATGCACGACCAGCGCGCCGTCCACGCAGATATCGAACCAAGCCGGTTCACGGTGAGAACCGAACGACAGCTCATAGTCGAACCCGACGCGCTCAGAATCGGTACGGAAAGCCATACGCACGTCAGCCGTAGAATTCGTCATCAGACAGTAATCCTCACACCTGTACTTTCTGTACATTTCCGCCTGCTCCGGTGTGAAGCGGAAGAACGAGATTTTTTCATCACACTCTGTTATAAGCTCGGTTCCGCGGGTGATATCGCGGACAGCTTCCGCGTCAAGCCGCATATCCTCACTCCGCGAATTTCTCGACGAGATCGGCGAGGAGCTTTTCGAGCTTTGACATCTTCTTCGCGGCGGTCGACGCCCAGTTCTTGTTGTTGTCCCTGACCGCGCCGCGCATCATGCCGGGGATTCCGTCAAGTCCGGCGGCCGAATAAACTCTGCCGAAATCGTACATTATCGAGGCTTTGATTATATCGTACATCCTCGATGTGTCGTCGTCTGACGAATACTTGACCTTCATCGCCGTCTCAAAGAACGCCGGAGCAACGCGGTAATATCCCTCGGACGCGAGCGCCTCTATGACCGCTGATGATACATCCGTATCCTTCGCGTCGGTCGGAATGGCATACATAGAGCCTGTGTAGGTCGCCGCGGTTATGTAGTTCTCCTGCGCCTCGTCCCACTTCGGAGTCGGGAGAACGCCGTATTCAAATGGCGCGTCCCTCAGAGTGCTCGCGGCGTAGTCGATCGAATTCAGCATGAAAACGTACTTCTGGTTAAGGAAATCCACCGGATTCTCCTCATCGTTGCTGATGAATCCGGAATTTGAGCCATGAAACGCCTTTGTCATCTTGTTGATGAAGTCGGACGCCTTCTCACTGGTGAGCAGCGGAGAGACCTTCTGTCCCATCTCATCATCCTGTTCAACGACCCTGAGACCGCAGGCGTACCACGCGTTGTCTATGAATGTGTCGGACATTCCGATGCCGAAAAAGTCCTCTTTATCTTTCTTTGAGTCGCTGTTGAGGTCAGTATAGATGTCGCTCGTGAGTGAAAACAGCTTGTCAAACGTCCACTTGCCCTCGTCAACCAGAGAGTACAGTCCGCTTATCTGATACTTTTCCGTAAGATCCTTGTTGAACAGCACCCCGAAGGATGTGCCGATAGTGTTCGTCGAAATGTCGCCCGACGCCATATAGAGCTTTCCGAAAACGCTGAGCGCGCCAGTCAGACTGTCCGGCCACCACGGCATATCAAAGTCGATATATTTCGTGTCAGGCAGGTTGTAGAACAGTTTTTCACCCGCGAGTATCGACATCGATACCCCATAGCCGGCGACAATGTCATATGCCGATTCTCCAGCGAGAACGCTCGACCTGACGGCTCCCTGGAATATCTTCTGGTTCGCGTACAGTCCGTCCGACTCGATGAAGTTGAACGTGACGTTGAGTCTCTCCTGTACGGCGTTGTTGCGTTCGTATATGGCGTCGTTGACGATATCGCCGTCCTGCTCCGCGTTATACTCCGGAATGAGCATCTCGCGGTCTACGAACAGATTCACCGTCTCCCCGCCGAAATCGAGGTCATCCGGAAGTGTGTCGCGCGCGGCTGTGGTTTCCTCCGCCGTTGACGTGCCCTCTCCGGACGTTGTGTCGCCTCCGGACGGGTTATCCGCCGCTGTACCGCAGGACGCGGTCATCAGCATGACGGCGAGCAGAAGCGTGAGGGCTCTTGTTCCTGTGTTTCTTTTCATCTGGTTATCCTCCTGAACTCATAAAAATTCTTGTCATCAGCACAAAACGGACATTCCGGGGTTTACAACCCGCTGTTTATGTGTTATAATTGAGTAAAGCTGTTTGGGGGTATTCAAATATGAACGAGTACTTTGAAATATACGACTGGACGGGTCTCAGCATCCTGTTCGCGAGCCACGCGTACGCCATACCGGGAGAACACTCGGTCGGCTTCGCGGACAGGGACAAATATCAGCTCGGCATCAAGATGAACGGACGCACCGATATACTGTATGATAACGAGCGTTACGACTACTGGGGCGGAACTCTGCTGTACTTGCCGAAAGAATCGCGCGACAATATCCTCTACGACCGGAAGGTCATCAAAGAGGGAAAAGGCGTCTATATCTTCTTCGATTCCATGAAGCCGCTCCCGCCGCACCCGATACTGAGAAAGATGAATGACTCCGAAAAAATCTACACCTGTTTCTGCAAGGTAGCGAATCTCTGGTCGGCGAAGGGCGGCGCGAGTGTCGAGTGCATGGCGGCACTGTACAAGCTTCTCGCGACGATCCGCGACGACACGACGCCGGTGGAGCGCGCGGATCGCTCGGCAACGAAGCTCGCGGCGGCAGAGGAGTACATATCCGGACATTTCCGGGATGAGTACATAGACATCGCGATTCTCTCATCTATTTCCGGGATGACGCCGGACTATTTCCGTCACCGGTTCCAGAAAGCGTATGGTCTCCCGCCGCTCCAGTATATGATGCGGCTGAAGCTCGAGGAAGCGAAGCGTCTCCTCTCGTCCGGAAAGAGCGTGAACGAGACGGCGAGGCTCACAGGATTCAACGACGCAAACTACTTTTCAAGATTCTTCCGTGATCGGACCGGTGTCAGTCCGACCGAGTTCGTGAAGAAAAGGCTGTGTTAGTGAAGAATTCAGTTTATTCCAAGATCGTCCGCTATCGCGTTGTGTATCTCCTCGCGCATCTTCTCGATCTTTCCGTAGTCGTATCCGTGAAAATCGTTCGCCATGTTCGCGTATCTCGTGGCGTTCGTCAGGATTATGACGCGGAGATCCTTTTCGCGGCTCATGTACATTGAGCAGCCGGTGTGACCGCAGTGACCGAAGCTTCCATCCGGGAAGAGCTTTCCGGTCTGTTGATAGCGTTTGTCGACCACGAGCCAGCCGAGTCCCCTGCCTTCCTCAAACTGAGCTCCGGGAGTGTAGTCCTTCTCGGCGAGGTCATACAGATTCGGCGCCCAGAGCTTTCCGCTCCTTTCCATGACCGCCTTGCAGAAGACGTCGATATCGCGAAGTGTCCAGAAGTTCGCGCCGCTCCCGGCGATACCGCCCATTATCTGGACGTTTTCGTCGTCGACACGATACTTTCCGGGTTCTCTCCACCTGTAGCTTATCACGGCGTCCGGCTCGTCGAGGGCTATGTTGAAGCGGCTTCTCGTAAGACCGAGGGGTTCCTTGATGTATTTTTCGAAGAGTCTGTCAAGTGGGGCGCCGTATATCTTTTCCGCTATGAAACCGAGCAGGATATAGGCGTTGCAGGAATAGACGTACTTCGTTCCGGGCGTGTAGGCGAGCGGGTTCGAGATGATCTGCTCGGCGAGGGCGTCGTTTCCTTTTGCCGCCGCCTCGGGGGAGAGCGGGATTCGGACGATTCCGGATGTGTGGGTCAGAAGCTGGGTTATCGTTATATGCTTCTTGGTCTCTTTGTCCGGGCATTCCGGGATTACGAAGAATCTGTCGAGCGTGTCGTCGAGCGATATTTTTCCCTCCCCGACGGCGCGGAGTATGAGCGGGGCGGTGATGAGCGCCTTGCCCATGCTGGCGATATCGAAATAGGTGTCCGGACCGACATCCGGCGACGTGACGAACGCGGTGGTGTCCCCCATGCACACGAGCACGGCGTAAGAGCCGAACCGCGCAGAAGCGAGTCCCGCGCGCATAAGACCTGCGGTGTTTTCAAGAATCATGTATATACCTCCTGTATACCGTATGAACGGAAATATCCGATTTGTTCATCATTATTATATCATTATGGCACAGAAGAATCAAGATAACGTTTCGGTGATAAGCACAAAACGGACTGTCCGAAGCTGTTCAGACAGTCCGTTTTCAAGAACACTGACAGAGGATTGTTCAGTGTCTCTTGTGATTATTCCGGTTCGGCCGATCATGTGGCTGACAGTGATTATTGACTATCGGCTCCGTGAGCTGACCCCTGGCGGTAGATATCGGTTTCCAAGTCGGGGGTTTGCCAGGGGTCGTTGTGCCAGAGGGTTATGCCGGTGTCGAGTTGGCGGCAGCGGTGCATGGTACAGCCGGTTTTTTGTTTGAAGACACGCTGGGCGTACCTCAGGTCCTTGAAGCCGGCTCTGGCGGTCAGTTCTGAGAGAGGGGAAGAGCTTTCTGAGCTTATGAGGCTTCGAAGCAGGCTGACGCGTGTTCTGAGGATGTGTTCGGTGAGAGAGATACCGCACTCACGGCGGAAAATCCGGCCTGCGTAGTCGGGGGAGAGCCCGATTGCGCTGGCAATGCGTGTGACGGACAGATCCTCGGAGATATGGTCGGTTACGTAGTGCCTGATGCGGTAGACATGGTAGTATGAGCTTGATGGGATATCTCCGCTTTTTTCGAGTTGTGAGTAGATCCCGGAGCGGAAGGCGGAGTCGGTCTGGGCCGCGAGCTCATACCAGAGGGAGAGGCATCTGAGACGGCCGGCGGCGGTGTGTTCGAGACGGGTGCTGATGAGGGAGCGCATGGTGGATATGAAGACCTCGGTGTCGTCGCGGGAGAGGGAGAGCGTTTCGGGAAGGGCGATTGAATCGGCGGGGAGGCCGTCGATTATCCTTGCAGCTTCGGCGTCACTTGAGGTGGAGTGTCTTTTGAGGCGCATATGATCAATGCGGACTGAGACTGAGTTCATCTGGGTTTCGGCGTTTTTTGATATTATTGGAGAGATGGTGTATTTTTCGTCCGGAAAATAGATTCCGACGCGGTCGGCGTGCTGGACGCGGGTGCCGGTTCCGGATTCCACGCGGAAATCTATGTTGCTGTTAATGCCGAATTCAATCATACCGCTGCGGTGGTCGATTATGTTGCGGGATTCAGGCGTCATTATTTCTATAGTCGAGCAGGCAAATTCTATTCTGGGCTGTGAGAGGATTTCGAGTGTGTAGAAAATCATGGTATTCCTCCGTCCTTCTTTTAAGACAACCTTAAATCAGTGTTTCCTTAATTATATCATATAACTTGCGGAGAATCAAGAGATGGCGAAAATTTTATGACGGATAATTGCCGCGTGTGACGGATATGACCGTTTTCAAATCGCGATATCTCCGGTATAATATAGTTACGATATCGTTCTGGCCAGACGGTAAATATTTCGATAAAGAGGTATAACCGCTATGAAAAGGAAAATTCTCGTTTCTCTTATGATTCTTGCCGCGATGATTATGACGGCTTGCGGCGGCACTGCTACGTCCGACATCGAAACTGACGGCGCTTCCGGAACCACAACGGGTGTATCGAGCGAGCAGAAGGACCCGCGCGACATAGACGACGGTCTCCCGGACACCGACTTTGACGGACGGGAGTTCAGGATACTCACCTATGAGATGCTGGTCGACGACTACATCGCCGACACCGAGAACGGCGGGCTTATCAACGACGCGGTATTCCATCGCAACCGCGCGGTCGAGGAGCGCTTCGGCGTGACGATCAATACGACGAACGGCGGCAGCAATGCGGCTGTAAAGGATCTCACAAGGAGCTCGATTCTCTCCGGGTACGATGAGTATGACCTTGTAATCAATCATATGATCGACACCGCGAACCTCGCCGTGACCGGCGTTTACAGTGATTTCAACGACATAAAATACATCGACCCGTCGAAGCCATGGTGGAACAAGAGCGTTACCGAGAATCTGAGCATCGGCGGCAAGGTCTGGCTCATGATCGGAGATATTTCACCGTATTTTCTCGAGCATGATTACGTGGTCTACTTCAACAAGCGGCTGACGGCTGAGTACGACATCTCCGAGGGCGATCTTTACAAGACAGCGAAGGACGGAAAATGGACGATAGACAAGTACGCGTCGCTGACAAAGGATATCTGGCGCGACCTCAACGGCAACAACGAGCGGGACGACGATGACCTCTACGGTCTCACGGCACAGGTTACGTCATATGCGACGCCGTTCATCTACTCCTTCGGCGAGACGACAGTTAAGAAGGACAAGGACGATATGCCGGTGCTCGCGATAAACGAGGAAAAATGCGCGGCGATCACAGAAAAGATATATAATCTTCTGTATAATCAGCAGGGAACTCTCCCGTCGAATAACTGGACTCTTCACCGCGACACGTATATGGACGGCCGTGCGGTGTTCATGAATGGTGTTCTTACGCACGCAGTTCGTATCTTTACCGACGTCGAGGATGACTACGGCATACTTCCCTATCCGAAATGGGACGAAAACCAGAGCGGATATTACACGATGTCGGACGGAAGCTCGCCTCTCATCGCGGTGCCGAAGACCGTCAAGGATACTGATTTTGTCGGCATGATAACCGAGGCTATGGCGGCGGAGAGCTATAAGCAGGTGACTCCGGTCATCTATGATATAGCGCTCAAAGTCAGGGGCGCGCGCGACGAGGAATCGCTCGAGGTCATCGACCTCGCGACAAGGAGCGGTGTCGTCGACTTCGGGTTCGTGTTCGGCGACTACAGCATGATGGGCTTCTTCCTGTCAAACCTGATGGAAACAAAAAAAGACAATTTCGCGTCCTACTATGCGTCAAGAAAGGACAAATGGGAAAAGCGCGTGAACGACATAATCGAGACCGCCGAGTCTGAGGGCGCGCTCGGATAAACAGAAAGGCATAAACAATGTATACATACTCTATACCGATAAATAACGATCATTTCGCACGTTCAGGGCGTGAGCGGGTAGTAGCGGCACTGAAAAAGGCGGGAATAAACCGCGCGTTTCTCGCTACCGGAGCGCTTACTACAGATGAGACGGAGAATAAGAGAGTTATCTCACTGCTCCGTGAGAACCTCGCGTACCTGAAAAAAGAGGGATTCGAAACCGGCGTCTGGTACTGGGCGTTTATGTGTGACGACGGCGGAAAATTCACAAAGATAACCGGCATCAACGGACATCCTTCGGCAAATGAGTGCTGTCCGTCAGACCCGGAGTTCAGACGTTTCGCGGCTGATTTCACACGACGGGTCGCGGAGCTCGGTCCGGATATCATCCTGCTCGACGACGATCTCAGATACGGACACCTCGACAGCGGTCTCTCCTGCTTCTGTGAGCATCACATGGCGGACATCTGCGCCCGTGTCGGCGAGACACTCACAAGAGATGAGCTTAAAGAGAAGATTTTCACCGGCGGGAAGAACAAATACCGCGACGCTTACATGGATTCCCTCGGCGACGCGATGCGCCTCTACGCCGCCGCCCTCCGCGAGGCGATAGACACGGTCGACCCGAGAATACGCCTAGGGCAGTGCTCCTGCATAACCTGCTGGGATCAGGAGGGCGTGACATCGCCGGAGATGTCAAAGATATTCGCCGGAAGCACGCGTCCTTTCCTCAGAACCATCGGCGCTCCGTACTGGGCTCCGCCAAGGAACTGGGGTAACCGGCTCGGCGACGTCATCGACATAAACCGCCGCGAGATAAGAACCGCGCATGAATACGACCCGGATATCGAGGTTATCGGCGAAGGGGACGTCTGGCCGCGACCGAGATATATAACGCCCGCGTCCTATCTCGAACTCTTCGACCTAGCACTGATAGCCGACAGCGGAGCTGACGGAATGCACAAATATATGCTCGATTACTACTCCGCCGCGTCCGACTATGATCCCGGCTACCTTGAGCGGCACAATGACAATGCCGGGGACAGAGAAAAGATTCACGGAATGTTCGATGGAAAGACGCCTGTCGGAGTACACGTCTGGTCGACAGAGCGCAAATTCGCGGACTATGATCTTCCGGAAACATTCGTCGGGGAGGATTTCATACAGAATATGCTGTTCTCCCGCGCGTACAGATTCGTCACAGGCTGCTCGCTCCCGATGACGCTCGACGAGGGTGTCTCCGGACTGGCGTTTGGTGAGGACGCGAAGAAACTGCCGGAAGAAGCGCTCGGAAAGCCGCTCATAATCGACCTTCACGCGGCGCGTATACTCGCCGGAAAAGGCATCGACACCGGCATCTCAGACTTCGGCGAGCGGATACATCCGTCGTATCAGCATTTTATCGAAGCGGACGACTATACGAGAACGGATTTCGGACTGAACGCTTACGGCATAACGATAAAGGAAACAGCGTCTGTTCTCGCCGAGTACGACAACGGAATACCATCGGCATTTGAGTACACGAACGCGGACGGGAACAGCTTCCTTGTCCTGAACTTCCGCGCGGATTTCGACGACGAGCGCTTCTGGCGGAACTATCGTCTCCAGAAGATAGTGACCGATTTCGCGAAACCACCTGTCAGCCTGACCGGAGAGCCGGATCTGTACATAATAGCGTCCGCAAAAGGAAACCGCCTATCCGTGCTCCTTCTGAACGCGTCGGCAGACAAGATACCTCACCCGGCTGTCTCTGTGCCTGACGGAAAACCGGTCGGCTTCGTCAATTGCTCCGGTGAGCTGAAGGACGGCAAAATGCAACTGACTACCCTTCATGCTTTCGACCACGCCGCGTTTGAGATTGAACTCGATGAATGTGAAATAAACTTCAGATGACCATTATCTTAGTCCTCCTCTGCATTTTCACCTCTTCGATCCAGAGTGTCCTTCGCCGCGGGTATGACGACCGTGTTCGCGGGGGCGTGGTGGCGTTCTTCGGGGCTGTACAGTCGTTCGTTTCGCTGCTTGTATTCGTGGCGGCGGGGGCGGTGCGCGGGTACAGTTTTCCGTCGGAGCCGGCAATGTATCTGTATTCGTTCGGGTTCGCGGCGTTTTACGGTACCTCCATCTCGGCGACGCAGGCGGCGTTCGCGCACGGTCCATATGGGCTGACGTCACTCATCACGTCCTACGCGCCGGTAATTCCGGCTGTTTACGGGATACTTGTGCTCGGTGAGCCGGTAAATCCGACAAAAGCGGCGGGGTTCGCGTGCTTTATCGTCTCACTGCCACTGATGCGCTCAGCGAAAGCGGACGAAAAAGACAGCGGACGTCCGGCGAACCGTAAATGGCTCGTGTTTGTGATCGTCTCCCTCGTCTGCAACGGCTTCTGCTCTGTCACCCAGAAAGCGGAGCAGAACACGCTCGGCGGCGTGTTTGCGAACGAATTCATGATCGTCGCGCTCTCGCTTGTGACGATAGGTCTCAGCGCCGCCGCTGTTGTCCGAGAAAAGGATCGCATAAGCGCTCACGCTATATCTTTCCCCGTTCTCTGCGGAGCCGCGAACGGTGTGACGAATAAGCTCGTGCTCATCGTGATAACCTCAGCCGCGGCGTCTGTCTTCTTCCCGATGATAAGCGCCGGTCAACTCGTTGCCTCTGTCGTTTATTCGATCGTGATATACCGCGAGAAGCTGTCGGTCAGACAGTATATAGCCGCGGCGCTCGGGATCGCTTCTCTCGTTCTCCTCAGCATATAGGGAAACGCTGATTTAAGGTTGTTTTCGCGGAAAAAGCTTGTAAATTCAAGCCTTTTTTCTGCGAAAACCTGAATCATTCAGTATTTCCACAGCGGAAGGACTCGCCGCAATACCTCGAAAAAACGTCCAGGTCACCCCGAAGGGACAGCCTGGACGTCGCTTTTTGCGCGCTTGGTATATGAAACAACTCAGAGGTCGGCACTTTTTGGATTTAGAGCCTTCCGCGGGATCAAATCCGTTCAGTCGGAGAGCAACTTTGCCATATCGTCAAGTCCGAGAGCAATCTCCGATTCCATAAGCTCGTCCCCGCGTCCCATCTCCGGGACGCCCCATTTGCTGCCCCATGTCAGAAGATATGTGATCTCGTATCCATCGTCGCGGAGATTTTCGAGAAGCTTCCTGAGATCGTCGCAGCTGAATAGTTCTTCCTGATTCTGATCATCCATCGCCAGGAGGCTTCCGCTCGGACCGAATTCGGTGATCGCGCCTATCTTTCCGGTCCTTTCAATCAATTGCCTATAGTTGTCGTTAGCGCCGATTTCGTAGTTTCCACCCGTGTACCAGTCGGCACCGACCATATCGACGTACTCGTCGCCCGGATAACAATACCATGGACTCATGAGTCCGCCTGGTTTGTCCTCGGTATTCGACGAGGTATTCGGGCTGTAGCACCAGATCAGATTGTTAAGTCCGAGTTCATTCGTGTAGAGATCATATATGAAGATCCACATCCGTCTGAGATATGAGGAATCAAGCGTAATGCCGTCTTGCGATGTGCAGAACCAGAACCAATCACCGTTCGATTCATGGAGAGGACGCCAGATCACAGGAACACCGTTGTCACCGAGTGCTTTTAAGAATCTCGCGTTCTCTATAAGCTCATCTTTCCAGAATTTGTTGAGCTCGCTTCCTTCGGTCAGAAGCTCCTCGAACGCCGCCTCATAGTCTGAGAGCGTTCCGGTTTTGTCGCCGATGATTTTTCCGCGAACTGCCTTATCCGGGTCGCCGGGATTGTCGAAGTGCGACGACGCCGTGATGACTCCGCCGCGCGACGCGTAGTCGACGAGATCACAGATATAACCGCTCTTTGTCTTTTCGTCGACGTCCATCAGCTTAATTCCGTAGCAGGCGAGGTCGATTCCGATTATCGCCGGCTCATGACCGCCAGCCGAATCGGCGAAATACTGTATCATCTCAGATATTATCCCGGCGCCGTTCCCCTGTATTTCCTCACCGATCATGATTTTATCCGATACCGCGACGTTTTCAAGCGTCTTCATGAGCTTTTCCTTTGTGTAGAGCGTACGCTCTTTTGCAGTACCGCTGAAGCTGTCGGACGGCATGAGGTCGCAGTCGCGTTCGGTTCTCTCACGGAGATTTTTCAGGAATTCTGCCATCGCGACCGGAAGCGAATCGCGGCTTCCGGTGATTTTCACCGATTCGTTATCGAATATAACAGAATAATCGTCGGCCATGAGGCTCGTTCCGTCGAGAATTATCTGATTTCTGCCGATTCCGTTTGATGACGGAAGCTTTTTTGTGCCGAGAGCCGCGATTTCACGCGCGAATTCACTTATCTCTTCGTCGTCAAGCAGGGAGTCATTCATGATCGTGAATTCCCCGAGATCGACACCGAAAGCTTTGAGCGTGTCGAAGTGAGTTTCGACAATGTGCGAATATCCATCTTCCGGGAGATGGATCATACCGGTTTTCTTGTCCGTGAAGTTTTCCGTAAAATAATCCACCGCCTTTTCTGTCGCCTCGTCGCTTCCACCGGCGATGATTATCTTGTCTGAGCTCAGTTTTATAATAAAATCCTGATATTTCAGGCTTTCGGCGGCTTCAAGCGAGGCGGCGCGGTTTGTCGATCCGACAAGGATTTCAAACGTAACCTCAGCGTCATAATCCGTCGCGATCGCGATATCGCTTCCGCAGAGGTCTATGAGACTGTTTTTGAGACTTACCGCGGACTTCGTCACGGCTGATGATGAAAGGTCACTACGGACGACGCGATAAACTGACGGGTCAGCTGTGATGTATTTTCCAGTGTCCCCGCAAGCGGACAGAATCAGAATCATCGAGATGGCGAGGATAAGCAGAAACCTTTTCATAAACTAACCTCCAGAGCGTGTTTTTCTATATTATATCATTCTTTTCCGGCGGCGGGTATTGAGTATTATCGTGAGTTTCTGATTTATTTTCCGGCCGATTGACGTTTGATTCATTCCGGAACGCGAAAAAACGTGTTGGCGGCTCACAGCTTGCGCGACCGGTATTCTGGTAGCACCGGAGTTTCCTATTTCAAAAAATAAACGGGAAACGATTGGATTCTCTGTCTTTCGGATTGACGATAGTGGGGCTACCGCTTCTGCGACAGCCCCTTCTCGTTTTATTCAGGTCTCTTTGTCTTCCACATCCCGC
>URCP01000070.1 GCA_900546315.1 uncultured Eubacteriales bacterium | reverse complement strand
CCTCGTGATGGAGAAGGTACATATCCTTGTGCCCGACTCCCTCGAAATCGTACTCGCGCTTCACGCTCATCGCCGGAATCTCGATCCACTTTCCGTCCTCGACGTAGCTTCCGGGCGCGCTGACCTCTCTCAGGTTTATCTCCGGGTTGAAGTTCGTCGCGAAGGCGTAGCCGTGGTCGCCGCCGTTGCAGTCGAGAATGTCTATCGTCTCGATAGTGTCGAACTGGTGCTTCAGGGCGTACGCGCAGTAAGCCTGTGTGACGCCGGGGTCGAAGCCGCTGCCGAGCAGAGCGGTCAGCCCCGCCTTCTCAAAACGCTCCTTGTACGCCCACTGCCACGAGTAATCAAAGTACGCCGAGAAACCGAGCTCACGGCAGCGCTTCTCGTATATCTTTCGCCACTCGGGATCGTCGGTATCCTCCGGCTCGAAGTTCGCGGTGTCCATGTAGTTCACCCCGCACTCAAGGCAGGCGTCCATTATCGCGAGATCCTGATACGGGAGAGCTATGTTCATGACAAGATCAGGCTTGTACTCATTGATAAGCGCGGCTACCTCCTCAGACTTCGACGCGTCGACCTTTGCGGTGGTTATTACCGTCTTCGTTGTCGGTCTGAGCTTTTCCGCGAGGGCTTCGCAGTTCTCCCTGTGGCGGCTCGCGATGCAGATCTCGGAAAAGACCTCCGGAACGGCACAGCACTTGTGAATCGCGACGCTCGCTACCGCGCCGCAGCCTATTATAAGAACTCTTGACATTTTATGTTCCTCCATAAATTATATTTTATATATGTAAATCTCACGAAAGGGCGAGCAGAACCTCACGCGTCAGCTTGCACGCGAGCGCGGTCGAGATACCCGAAGAGTCAAGCGTCGGGGCGAGCTCGACAAGATCAGCTCCGACCACTCGGCAATTCCGGCAGACAAGCTCCAGCGCCTTCCGAAGCTCAGTAAAGCTCACTCCGCCCGCCTCCGGCGTACCCGTCCCTGGAAACTCAGACGGGTCGAGAACATCGAGATCGACTGTCAGATACACAGGAACCCCGCTCTCAGACAACTTTGAAACGGTATCCGTAAGCCCTTCAAGCGACAGCGGGTGGAAGTCCGTGTGCTCCCTTCCGAACCTGAACTCAGAGCGCTCGCCGCTCCGTATGCCGAACTGGTGTATCCTGCCGTCGCCGAGGATATCGTGGCATCTGCGTATCACACACGCGTGGGACAGCGGCGCGCCGAGGTAATCCTCCCTCAGATCGGCGTGCGCGTCAAAATGGATTATGTGCATATCCGGGAATCTCTCAGACAAAACCCTCACCGGAGCGAGCGTCACAAGGTGCTCCCCGCCGAGCATCAGCGGCAGTTTTCCGGCGTCGGCTATTGCCTTCGCTCTTTCCTCAAGCGCCGCCAGTGCCTTTTCCGCGTCTCCGAAGCACATCTCGACGTCCCCGCTGTCGAAGACGCTTATGTCCTCGAGATCCCTGTCCTGATACGGGCTGTAGGTCTCGATACCGTAGCTCTCGTGGCGGATGGCGGACGAGCCGGCTCTCGCGCCGGGGCGGTAGCTCGTCGTCGAATCGAACGGCGCGCCGTATATAACTATTTTTGCCTCATCGAACTCCGCGCCGCAGCCGATGAAGGTCTCGATATTCTTATTCAACACTTAAAAGCATCTCCTCAAGGAACGCCGGAAGATAGAAGCTCCCGACGTGCAGTCTCGTCGTGTAGTACTGTGTCTTCAGCCCCAGCTCACGCCACCTCTCAGGCTTCAGGTCGTCGACCGGGTGATATTTCTTGCTCGCGAAGCCGAACAGCCAGTAGCCCGCCGCGTAACTCGGTATATGCGCCTGATAAGTTCTGGCGACCGGGAATGTGCTCGCGATGCGCCTGTGACTGCGCTGCATGGCGAACGCGTCCTCTTTGTAGAAAGGGCTTCCCTGCTGATTCACCATTATCCCGTCCTCCTTCAGCGCCTTGTAGCAGCTCCCGTAAAACTCCTTCGTGAAGAGCCCCTCGGAGGGTCCGAACGGGTCAGGGCTGTCGATTATTATGAGGTCGTACTCGTTCTCGTGCCGGCGCATATATTTGAGTCCGTTCTCGTAGTGGATGTGTACGCGCGGGTTCTCGAGCTCACAGGCGTTGTTCGGGAGGTACTTCTTACACGCCTCGGCTACCATCGGGTCCATCTCGACAAGATCTATATTCATAACCCACGGGTATCTCGTCAGCTCCTTGACGACGCCGCCGTCTCCGACTCCTATGACGAGTATGTTCTCAGCCCTCGGATGAACCGCCATCGGGACGTGGACTATCATCTCGTCATACACGAACTCATCCCTCTCAGTGAGCATTATGTCCCCGTCGAGCACAAGCACCCGTCCAAACTCCCGGCTGTCGAATATGTCTATCTTCTGATACTCGCTTTCCGCCGAATAGAGCTGTCTGTCGACCCGGAGGCTGAACTGCACGTCCGACGTGTGGTTTTCACTGAACCATAATTCCATCTCTCGTTCTCCCTTACTTAATGACGTTCAGGCGCTCGATCGCATCGTCCTGAGGTCCAGTCATGCTGCATCCCTTTTCCTTCGCGTAGGTTATGTATCTGAGAATGTCCGCGGTGATGACCTCTCCGGGCGCCAGAACCGGTATTCCGGGCGGGTAGCACATCACGAACTCCGAGCATATCCTGCCCTCGGTCTCGCGGAGCGGCAGGCTCTCCTTCTCCGCATAGAACGCCTCCTGCGGGCTCATCATGACCCTCGGCTCTATGTACTCCTGTGACAGCAGTCCGACCTTGTCCCGCTCGAAGCGCCGCCTTATGTCCGCGAGGGCGCTTATCAGTCTCTCAAGCTCCGGCATCCGGTCGCCCATAGATATGTACGCGAGAATGTTGCCGATGTCTCCGAACTCTATCTGTATATCATACTCGTCTCGAAGGATGTCGTAGACCTCAATCCCCGCGAGCCCCACGTCAAGCGTATGCACAGACAATTTCGTCGTGTCGAAAGCGAAGACCGACCCGCCGTTAACAAGCTCGTCCCCGAAGGCGCGGAAGCCGCCGACAAAGTTTATCTCCTCTCTGGCGTATCTCGCAAGATCAGCGACGTGCGCGAAGACCTGTCTGCCTCTCAGAGCCAGATTCCTGCGGCTTATGTCAAGGCTCGACATCAGAAGATAGCTGCCCGAGGTCGTCTGGGTCAGGTTGATTATCTGCCTGACATATCCCGGATCCATGCCCGGTCCGAGAAGCAGAAGGCTCGACTGTGTGAGCGAACCGCCGGACTTGTGCATACTGACCGCCGCCATATCCGCGCCAGCCGCCATAGCCGAGACCGGCATATCCTCACCGAAATAGAAGTGCGTCCCGTGCGCCTCGTCCGCCAGACAGTACATACCGTGCGAGTGAGCCAGAGCCACAATACTCTTAAGATCGCTGCAAATTCCGTAATACGTCGGGTTGTTGACGAGAATCGCCTTCGCTCCCGGGTGTTCCTTCACGGCGCGCTCAACGTCAGACAGACGCATTCCGAGAGAGATCCCGAGGTCAGGCTCGACGTCCGGGTTCACGTAGACCGGGACGGCTCCGTTCAGGACAAGAGCGTTTATGACGCTCCTGTGCACGTTTCTCGGGAGGATTATCTCATCCCCGCGCTTTGTCACCGACAGTACCATCGACTGTACGGCGCTCGTCGTTCCGCCGACCATGAAGAAAGCGCTCGCGGCTCCGAAAGCCGACGCGGCGAGCTCCTCCGCCTCCTTTATGACAGATATCGGGTGGCACAGATTGTCGAGCGGCTTCATGCTGTTCACGTCTATTTCAACGCATCTCTTTCCAAGGAAGTCGCAGAGCTCCGGGTTTCCCTTCCCGTGCTTGTGTCCGGGGACGTCGAACGGTACTACGCGGGCGTTCCTGAACTCCTCGAGCGCCTCATATACCGGGGCGTGGTTCTGGTCAGGCTGTTCGTGTTTCAATCTTCCGTTTCCTTTCTTTGCGGTGAAAATAAGAAAAAGCTCCATGTCACCTGACACAGAGCCTGTGAAAACATATAATCCTTCCGCCGGGAAAAAGTCCCCGAAAGCACGCGGGCAGAAATCCGCCGTTATTAAGAGAGACCGGCAGAAATCCGGGCGTCCGCGCTCCGGAATAAAAAATATGGGCTATTTCAGAGTCTATACAGCAATACTACTTTTACTACTCTTATTGACCGTTTCACAAGTTTTGCGCCGCGTGGCACCGGTTATAAAGTAACCAACTCATAAAATTCGGGCTCCAAACCCGATCAATAATTGACGAATGCTCGTCATGACGGTTTTACCGTCCGGCAGTGAACCCGGCTGTCCGTATGGCCTCGACCCGCGGCTTCAAAGAGATAAGCTGAAAGCTGTGAACTGAAAGTTCTGCGCCACCGGTGGTTCAAAAGTATGGTAGCTATGATAAACTCATATTTTCCCATCGCATATCCTATTTTATCATATCCGGAGCGTTTTGTCAATATCAGTTTCACATCGGGCGCGAAAATTATCAGACCGGAACGCGGGAATTTTTGTGAGATTATACAAGCGCAGTCGAAATACTATACTTTTTGTCAGAAAGATAACAATCATTGATTTATTTCCCGCTTTATGTTATACTTGAAATGAACCGGAACGACATTCCCGCCACTTAATATATGCAGGGGAAAGCAGGAGGTGCGATATGCTGACCGAAATCTATGTAAAAGAATATCTCGCGAAGGTATTCTATTTCAGCCTGAAAAAGACCGGGAACCGGGAGGACGCGGAAGAGCTCGCCGCGGACATCTCTCTCGCCGTTCTCGAGTCTCTCTCAGGAAACCCGCCGCCCGAACACTTCTCGTCATGGCTCTGGACAGTCGCGTCGAGAAGATTCGCCAGATGGTGCGCAAAAAGGCACACCGAGCGCGAGAACACTATATACCGTGACGACATGAACGAGCCCGCGGACGATTCAGGGATAGACGACAAGCTTCTCGAAAACGAGCTTTACTCGTCCCTGAGGCGTGAGCTCGCGTTCATAGCGCGGGAGCACCGGGAACTCATCGTCGCGCACTACATTAACAGCGTCGGCATATCCGAGCTGTCAGAGCGTCTGAACATCCCCCGCGGAACTGTCAAGACCCGTCTCATGCGGGCAAGAAAAATTCTGAAAGAAGGAATGGATATGGCAAGACAATTCGGCAGACGGAGCTACAATCCGGAAAACATTTCATTCGTTTCAAGCGGCAGTCAGCCAGACGGTCTCCCGTGGAAAGCGGTCGACCGGCTCATCCCGAAAAACATTCTGCTCGAGGCGGGCGGGAACCCGTCGACACCGGAAGAGCTCGCGATGGAGCTCGGAATCGCGCTTCCGTACATGGAGGAAGAAATAAAACTCCTCACCAAAGCGACCCTGCTTAAAAAGGTCGGAAACAAGTACGTGACAAACTTCTGGATCGCCGGGAAAGAGACTCAGGTGAAGATCTGGAAGACAGAACGCTCAGGCTCAAAGGAACGCGCGGCACTCATAGCAAAGGCGATAGAGGACAACTATCCCGAGCTGACAGAACTTCTCGCTCAGACCTGCGCCGCGGACGACCTCAGGTGGTACCTGTACATCATGGCGATCAAGAGAATGACAGACGATGTC
The DNA here is from genome assembly GCA_900546315.1 of uncultured Eubacteriales bacterium. GTDB lineage: Bacteria > Bacillota > Clostridia > Oscillospirales > CAG-272 > Flemingiibacterium. Next base: position 9,212 of record URCP01000070.1, on the reverse strand, counting down.
TGCCGCGACGGCTTCGGATATAAGTTCACCCGCCCGAACGGCGGGACATGGGGCTTCACCGGCTTCGAGCTGAACGACCTGATACCGGAGGACAATTTTATGAACGACGCGTCATGGTATGGCGACGGGATAAAATACGGGCGATACGCCGTCCATCGCTTCGGGTTCACCGACAACGGATCCTTCATGTCTTCCGAGGCGACGCTTCTCGCGGACATACTTATAAACGGACGCACGGCCGATTCACTCAGTGACGCAGAGAAACCTGTATTTGAGACTCTGACAGAAAAGCGCTTCATTCACACCGACGGGGGCAGGATAATCTTCGATATCGTTGCCCTGAAGCCCGGTATTCCCGACAGCGCGTATTCAATCATCGCGTCCCACCCGGCGGCAAAGGAGCTCCGGACAATGATACAGACGCTGTATGACGATATCCGTGATATTCTGCGGGACGACATGGACAAAGCCCTGCACGATATGCTCGACTACTACGCGGCGATGTTCATGTGCGATATCCGGGCGATGCTCATTTCCGACGAGGCAGAAGCCGGCGTGCTGAGGGTTCCGGAGAACAGAACGGCGGGCACTTATCTCGTCATCGAAAAACCGTGAAAAAGTAGCGATTTTCAACTAATTCCGCCCTTTCCGTCCGATAAAGAACCAATCTCCCGCCCCGGCGTTGACAAAGCTCCGGGGTTTGCTTTATAATTATGTCAGTTAAAACCAGAAAGGATATCAGCATGAAACCAGTAAAAGTTATGCTCGCCGGAATCGGCGGGTACGGGGACGGGTATCTGTGCCGTCTCTTCGGACTCTCGGACAAAGGCATGGCGGAGGTCGCGGGACTTATCGAGCCGTTCCCCGCCTGCTGTCAGCGGATGGATGAAGTCACACGCCGCGGGTGGAAGATCTTCCCATCGCTTGATGAATTCTACAAGAATAACGATTGCGAGCTCGCCGTCATCTCGACGCCTATACAGTTCCACACGCGGATGATAAAGAAAGCGCTCTCCGAAGGGAGCAGCGTTCTCTGCGAAAAGCCCCTCACCGGCGACGCGCGGGACATCGACACGCTTATAAATGCCCGTGACAGAGCGGGTAAGTTCGTCATGATCGGCTACCAGTGGTCGCACAGCGACGCGATACTTTCGATGAAGCGCGACGTTCTCTCCGGCGTCTACGGGAAGCCTGAGTTCCTCAAAACCATCGTTCTCTGGCCCAGAAACAAAACCTACTTCAAACGCGGAAGCGGCTGGGCGGGAAAGATATCCGACGCCGACGGCACACTGATAAACGACAGCGTGGCAAATAACGCGACCGCGCACTACCTGCACAACATCTTCTTCACCCTCGGAAAAACCCTCGACACAAGCCTGACTCCGGACACCGTAAAGGCTGAGCTCCGGCGCGCGAACCCGATTGAAAACTTCGACACGGCAATCATTGAGTGCGGTTTTACAAACGGCGCAAAATCACTCTTCATAGCCTCGCACTCGACCAAAAAGAACCTCGAGCCATCCTTCGAATACCGCTTCACGAACGGAACGATAGAGTTCGACGAGGCGAGCGGCGGACACATCATCGGCAAGCTGAACGACGGCACATCGCGCGACTACGGAAACCCCTTCGCTGACCAGATGAACAAGCTCGACATTGCGTTCAACAACGTCATGAAAGCCCGGAACGGCGAGAAAGCCTTCGTCCCCTGCGGAATAGAGACGGCCTCAGCACAGACCCTCTGCATCGCCGAATGCCAGAAACAGGAAATAAAGAACTTCCCGGAAGAGAGAAAACGCCTCGCGGAAGGAGAACTCACATATATCGACGGTCTTTACGACGAGCTGATATCACGATACAAAAAAGCGTAAAAAGAGCAGGAGCTGCGATAAAGCGGCTCCTGTTTTCTTATTGTCAGTGGTCGAGCGAAAGTATCTTATCCGCGTTCTTGTCTATGATCTTCTCGCACACGGACTTCTTTTTCTCAATCATCGAGGCGAGGTCGGTCACGTTCTTTATGGCGGCGCTCCGCATCGTGTCGTCTATCGGAAGCCCCGAGAACACCATCGCGAAGGTCAGGTCGAGACGGATATCCGAGTAGATTATGTCGAGCATCCCGCCGGACTCCTCGTCGCGGGACGACTTGCCCTTGAGCGTTTTCTCGTAGTACGCCGGGCGTATCGTCTTTTACGACATATATGCCATATCCGTGAGTATCCTTCCCGCGAGGTCTGTGTCGCCGCTTGTCACCGGGACGCAGCAGGTCGACGCGTTGCTCGTGTGCATATACGACGTGTAATTTGCCTGGTTGTCGTCATACTTCGGCATCGGGAGCAGTCCGAAGTCGGTGTCCATGTCCCTGAGCTGCAAGACGCCGTAGATTATCTCTATCCAGAAAAGCGCCCTGTCCTCGGTGAACATCTTTATCGACGCGTTGCCCCATCCGCCCGCGTCCTCGAGCTCCGGAAACTGATTGACGAGTATGGTCGAAGAGCGGTCGTTCAGAAGACCGATTATCTTTCCCATGACAGCCATATTCCGCTCGCTTCCCCACGCGAGGTACGGCTTGTCGTCCTTGTCCTTCTCTATAATCAGCGAATCCGTCCCGGCGAAAAGCAGCTGCCAGCAGAAGGCGTTACAGGTCAGGCCGAACATATCGTCCCCGTTCAGCACAGTGTCGCCGTTTACGTCGCTCGTGACGCCCTTGCAGTATTCCGAGAACCTGTCTATTGTCCACTTCCCGGCGCGTACCGTGTCGTAGATATCCGTGATGTTCCTCTGCGCCGCGAGGTCCTTGTTGAAATACACGACGCCGACGTCGTTCAGGGACGAGAGATTCAGATCGCCGATTATGAAGTAGTTCCTCCAGCCTATCGACACGTCCTCGAGTATCGACTTTCTCCACCACGGCATCTCAGCGTCAATGTGAGGTATGTCGTTCACGTTCAGGAACAGCCCGTCAAGGCTCATCGAAAAGGCGTCCGCCACCATCGGGAAGACTAGGTCATAGTCGCTGTCCCCGGCTGAGATCGAGCGTTTCGCGCCCGAGGCGAGCTCCGTGCGCTTCAGTTCCGTCACGTTCAGCCTGAGATTGTACTTATCCTCTATGTAGCGGTTGCGCTCGTACACGGCGTCGTTTATGATGTCGCCGTTCTGCTCCTCCGAGTAAAACTCGCTGTACGGGAAGGTATAACCGTCGATTTCACGGCTCAGGATGTTGTACTCTTTTCCCCCACAATCCACAGGCTCGAGCTTCGGGTCGGGGGATGTGTCAGCTGTCGTGGTTTCCTCGGCGATCGTTTCCGTGTCCGTGTTTTCGGTTGTGGTGTCAGGATTGTCTGACGATCAGGCGTTCCCGCAGGATGTGAGAAGTATCGAGAGAAGCAGAATCACAGATATCATCGTTCTTTGTCTTTGTATGGCAAGATTCCTCCGTCAAATATTGTATGACAATTCCGTTTGTTGTGTTCTCCTGCAACTTCTGTCATAATCCCGTTCGTTTATTACAGGTACGTGAACATCCACAGTTTTATCCACATTTTCCACAGGCAAGATTGTTGAAAACCCCGACACTTTCTGACACTGGTTGACAAGCGGTGTCATGTTCTGCCGCGCTATATAAGGAAACACTGATTTATGGTTGCTTTCGCAGAAACAGCCCATAAATCCAAGACTTTTTTCTGCGAAAACCCGATTTATTCAGTGCATCATAAGAATATCCTCTCAAAAAGCAACTCACAGTGAGTTAAAATATTGTGTCAGTTACGATGGTTATGACGGTATAAACGCCGCCCCCACCGCGATCACCAGTCCCGGAAGCAGATTCGCCACTCTTATTCTCTTGCCGAAAACCAGATTCACGCCGACGCAGAATATCAGTATCGAGCCGATAAGCGACAGGTTCGCGAGTGCCGCCTCAGTCATCAGAGGTTTCAGCAGTCTCGCGGCAAACGTCATCAGACCCTCCAGCATCGCCACCGGAACCGCTGAGAACGCGCAGCCTATTCCCATCGAGCAAGTCATCGTCAGCACGATTATCAGGTCGAGCACCGACTTCGTTATCAACACCGACGGGTCGCCGTATATCCCGTCCTCAATCGAACCGACAACCGCCATCGCGCCTATGCACACGGTCAGCGACGCCGTCACGAAGCCCTCGGTGAACCGATTGTCCCCGCCGTTCCCGGTCCTCACCTTCAGCCACTCGCCGAATCTCTCGAAGAAGCCCTCGATATTGATGATCTCCCCGACAAGCCCGCCGAGCACCAGACAAAGCGTCACAAACATCGATCTTCCCGACCCGATCGAGCCTCCGGCGATACTCAGCATCCCTTCCATTGTTCCGGCGACGCCGATGCACAGCACGCTCACCCCGCACGCCATATTCAGCGTCTCTCTGAGCCTTTCCTTGAAAAACCGACCGAAAAAGAACCCCACAGCGCCGCCGAGAGCTATCCCGGCGGTGTTTACTATTGTCCCGAGACCGATCACGCTTCCACCCCGAGAATATTTAAGAACGCCCCAGCGGCATACGGCATCAGGTCGTCCGGATACTCATACCCCGACGTGTGCAGAGGCGGACAGTCAACGCCCGCGCCGATACCGAAGAACGCCCCGCGGCACTTTCTGAGGTACCACCCGAAGTCCTCGCTCCAGCGCATAGGCTCGTCAAGGAGCGCGCCGTTACAGCGTTCAAGCACCTTTTCCGCGCATCCGGGTTCATTCTCAGTCGCGGGAAATACGTCGCAGAAATCACGTTCAAAGCCAAGATGATACTCCCCCGCAAGTCCCGTAGCCATCGACACGATCTCGTCGCGGAGCCTGTCGAGCTCATCACCGTGCTCTCCCCTGAGCGTCAGCCTCACCGTCGCGTCGCCGCACATCTCGCCGAACGATGTTCCGCCCATCTGAACGCCTATCACCGTGCAGAGTACCATGCCCGAAAAGTTCCCCGGAGCCGAAATCTCAGGCAGAGCCGCGAGCAGTCTCCCGACCGCGTACGCCGGACAGATACCATCCTTCGGATAAGCCGCGTGCGAAGTCTTCCCGTGGAACCTCATCGTCATCCCGAACGACGCCGGAGCGAAGCTCCCGAGCGTGGTGTACACCTGTCCGAACCTGAACCCCGGAAGATTGTGCAGACCGTAAATCTCGTCTATATGCTCGAGGCGGAAGAGCTCACAGCACCCCTCAGCGCCCTCTCCGGTCTCCTCGGCGGGCTGGAACAGGAAGAACACATTCTTGCCTATCGTCTTTCCCTCAAGCTCCAGAGCAGCGAGACAGAGTCCCGCAGCGTGCCCGTCATGCCCGCAGAGATGCGCGCAGACCGGCTTGTCGTTCTCACTCTTCGCCGCCTCAATCACGAGAGCGTCATAGTCAGCCCTGAGAGCGATCGATTCCTTCGCGTCCTTCTCGCGGTGAGCGGCGTAGAAGCCCTTCCCGCAGTCGTGTATCTCGAGCGTCGTGTACTCGGCGAGGAACGCCTTTATGAGCTGCGCCGTCTTTATTTCTTTCCCGGACGGCTCTGGTATATTGTGAAGCTCATGACGAAGTATCCGCGCCAGAGCGATATTTTCGTTGTTCATTTCTCTCTCTTTTCCAAAATAAGCGCGGCGGCATCTATGTCAGAAAACCGCCGCTGTGATCAGTATCTTGTCTTTGTCACGATAACTTCCGGATTATAGTACCGGATAACCCTGAGCGTCTTTTCCGCCGCCTCGAAGAACAGAACCGTGTCCCCGCAGACCGCGAAGTAAACGTCCGGACTGCTCATCGACGAGACGCCGTAAACACGCTTCCCATCGATCCTGTCGGCTTCCTTCCTGTAGTCCCCCGTGTAAGGGGCAATGCGCGACATGGAGCTTATCCGTTCCCTCGCGAGAGTCCGGCAGTACCGGTTCCCGAAGACCTCGCGCATGGTCATGACCCCGCCCTCTATCGTGTACTCATACTCGACGCTCACAAAGCACCACGTGAAGTAAACGAGCACCCAGGTCAGAAGCGGCACGAAAGCCCCCAGCATCGGAATCTTCGTCAGAACGAGAATCAGGAACAGATAGACGATATCGACGAGTACGTAGCCCGCGACCATCAGAATCCGCGCGAGCTTATACTTCCCTTCGCGCTTTTTTGTCACGGCGTAGCTGACGGACGTGTTTCTCGACTCGTCGCCGGACTCCGCGGCTTTACGGTACTTTTCGAGCTTTGCCATCAGAGCCTGACGATTGTGTCGGTGTGGTCGGCCTTGTAAGCGTTCTCGAGGAGTCTTGTCAGGTCGATAGCGTCGTCAATCGTGCAGAGCGCCGGAGAAGCGGTCTTGTTTATGCAGGCGTCGACAAACTGCATTATCGGAGCCGGGTCGCCCGCGGGCATTGTCGGTCTTATCCAGTCGTTCGTGAACGGAGAAAGCTTCTTCGACTTGACCCTGACGTCGTCGCCGTGACGGATGAGCGTTCCCTCGGTGCCGTAAATCTCGAAGATCTCGGGCGAGTCGGAGGACATGAAGCCGGTCTCGGAGATGCCGATGATGCCGTTCTCAAACTCCATGATGGACACGGCGTTCTCGTCGACCTTACTGCCAAGAGGAGAGTTGAACAGAGCCGTGATGCGCTTCACCTTCCCGCCGAAATAAGCGAGATCGTACATAGGATGGCAGCCGAGATCCATCATAGCTCCGCCCGCGGCGTCCTTTTCCTCGAACCAGTACTCGGGGAGCCAGTGCCCGGAGACACCGGAGTGAGCCTTGCGGCGGCGGATAGTCGAAATCTGACCGAAAGCGCCGATGTCAACGAGGCTCTTCGCGAGCTTGAAAATCGGGATGAATCTCTCGGGGAAGGAGATAGTGAAGATGACCCCGGCGTCCTCGACGGCCTTCTTGACCTCGAGGCAGTCCGCGACGGTCGGGCAGAGCGCCTTCTCGGTGAAGATGTGCTTTCCGGCCTTAGCGGCGGCGATGATTATGTCCTTGTGAGCGGTGGTGGGAGCGTCACAGAAAACAGCCTCGATATCGTCTCTCGCGAGGAGCTTCGCGAGGTCCGGCTCAAAGTCCGCGCCGAGTTCCTTTGCCCAGGCGGAGCCGCGCGCGGTGTCGTCGTCCCAGACGGCCTTTATATCGACCTTTCCGGAGCTTTTCAGCATATTCGCGTAACCGGACGCGTGTACGTGCCATTTCGAGAGCATTGCTACGTTTAACATGATTTTTGTGTCCTTTCTTGTGTCCGCCTCTGGCGGTAAATTTGACTCAGGTGTATTATATCACGTTCCGGGGAAAAATGCAAGAGTTTTTTTGCGAATTAATAATATAACGTTGAAACCGTCACCCTGGTGTGGTATAATGGAGAAAAAAAGAGCACGCCCCACAAAAAGGCATGCCGAATGGAGATACAATCATGAAATACCAACTAGCGATATTCGACCTTGACGGAACCCTGCTGAACACACTCGACGACCTTGCAGACGCCGCGAACCATGTCCTTGCCGACGCGGGTTTCCCGGTCAGAACCACCGACGAAGTGCGCCGCTTTGTGGGCAACGGATACCGCAAACTGATAGAGCGCGCCGTACCCGCCGGAACGGGCGAAGAGAAGATAAACGAGGTCCTCTCCGCCTTCCAGTCGTACTATGTGAATCACTGCGCCGTCAGAACCGCGCCGTACCCCGGCGTGCGCGAAATGCTTGAAACGCTGACGAGAAACGGCATAAAGGTCGCGATAGTCTCGAACAAGGGCGACGCCGCGGTCAAGGAACTGAATGAGCTCTATTTCGGAGGTCTTGTCCCGTTCGCTCAGGGAGAATGTGAGGGAGTCCGCCGCAAGCCCGCGCCCGACACCGTGAACCGCGTACTCGAAAAATACGCCACGGACCGGAAAGACGCCGTATATGTAGGAGACTCAGACGTCGACGTAGAGACCGGAAATAACGCCGGTATGGACTGCATCAGCGTCCTCTGGGGCTTCCGCGACGAAGAGTTTCTGAAAGCCCACGGCGCGACGATCTTCGCGAGGGACACGGACGAGCTGACAAAACTTATTCTCGGTTGATCTCAGCGACGAATGACGCCTCACCGACGTGGCGGATAACCTTCTTATATATCCGGTGGAAGAAGAACAACGTCAGCCCGACGCTCGCGATCTCCGCTATCGGGAAGGACAGCCACACAAGGTCAAGATTCCCCGTGAGAGACATCAGATACGCGACCGGTAGAAGCACGCACAGCTGACGCGTCGCCGACACAACCATACTGTAAACCCCGTTTCCGAGCGCCTGAAACACCGAACCGACAGTGATGCAGAACCCCGCGAAAATGAAGCTGATACAGATTATCCGCAGCGCCGGCACGCCGATCTCCACCATATACTCCGACGCCTCGAAGAAACCGAGCAGCACCTCCGGGAAGAACTCCATCACCGCCATACCGACAAGCATTATAGAGACCGCCCATATGCACCCGACCTTTATGGTCCGCATCATGCGGTCTTTTTTCTGCGCCCCGTAGTTATACGCGATAATCGGCACAAGACCGTTGTTGAGCCCGAACACCGGCATGAAGATGATACTCTGGAGCTTGAAGTACACCCCGAACACCGCCTGCGCCGTCGACGAAAACGTATAAAGTATCTTATTCATCCCGACCGTCATGACCGAACCAATCGACTGCATAATGATAGACGGGACGCCGATAGCGTAAATATGCCCGATAGTTCTGAGGTCAGGACGATACTTCACCGGGTTGACGCTGATCTCCTTATTGCACACCTGATTCAGGATAACGCCGAGCACAGCCGCGACAATCTGTCCGATAATTGTAGCGTAAGCCGCCCCCGCGATACCGAGCGCCGGACACCCGAGCAGACCGAAAATCATCACCGGGTCGAGAACAATATTGATGAGCGCGCCGATACCCTGAGTTATCATAGCGATAACAGTACGCCCGGTAGACTGCACAAGCCGCTCCATGATAATCTGAGCGCAAAGCCCGAACGAACCGCACATCACTATCCGGAGATATGTAACGCCACCGTCAACAATCGTCTGAGTGTCGTTCTGAAGCCTGAAAAACGGCTCCGCCACAAACAAACCGGCAAGCAGAAACAACACATAACTGAACGCCGCCAGATACACGCCGTTATTCGCGACCCTGTTCGCCCCGTCGCCGTCCTTCATCCCGAGCCTTTTCGAGAGCAAAGCGTTCACGCCGACACCCGTACCGGTAC
>URCP01000069.1 GCA_900546315.1 uncultured Eubacteriales bacterium | reverse complement strand
GGTCATGACGCGCAGTTCGCGTCGTATATGCTCCCGACCACGATGATCTTCGTACAGTCGAAGGACGGTCTGTCCCACTGCGAGCCGGAATACTCCAGCCCGGAGCACTGCACGGAGGGCGCGACTGTCATGCTCGGCGCGGTGTTAAAAGCGGACAAAGACTAAGTGATATGCTGTGGGGACGTCCATCTGGCGTCCCCTTTTTCAATTTGTCCATATTTTCGTGTCATCCGCAATAAAACTTTACAGCACTTGTAAACATTCATAACATCCACTTGACAAATGGCGGAATATATGGTATACTGAATCAAATGTTATACAACATAACCGGAGGAAGACGCTATGCCGCCGAAACCAAAATTCACAAAAGACCAGATGATCGCCGCCGCGCTTGATATCGTGTCCGAAAAGGGACTCTCCGCCCTGACCGCGAGGAGCCTCGGGGCAAGACTCGGAGGCTCGTCGAGACCTATATTCACCCTCTATCACAGCATGGATGAAGTCATAGAGCAGACACGCCTTCTCGCGATAAAGCGCTTCAACGCCTTCGTCACCGAGGACACGGGCGAGGAGATGCCCATGTTCAAGCGGATAGGTATGCGCACCGTCCTGTTCTCGAAGCGGGAGCCGAAGCTCTTTCAGCTGCTCTTCATGCGGGTGACCGAGAACGCCATCGGGACCGACGAGCTGTTCCGCGAGCTCGGGGTTGACGTCGATCTGTGCGTAAAAGCCATATGCGACGACCACAACGTCGACGAGAAGACCGCGAGAAAAATCTTCGGGCATATGTGGATATACACCTACGGAATCGGCGTCATGTGCGCGACAGGTGCTTCCGAGGTCAGCGATGAGCAGGTCAGCGAGATGCTGACAGAGGTGTTCACCGGGCTGATGATGTACGTAAAAGCAAAAAGATAACAAAAAAAACAGGGGGAGCAGCCGCTACCCTTTTCTGTTCTGTTTTATTCCCCGAGCAGCTCGCGTATCTCCTCGCAGAGCTCCTCAAAGCCCTCCTCGTCCGGGAAGAACACATCCTCTTCTCCGCCGCAGGTAAGCGTGAACTCACCTCTCAGGTCTACCGAGATATTGTCTCCGCACGGGTTTATGAACACCACGCAGACCTCGTCGTCCACCAGATAATCGTACTCGTCGTCGTCTCGATAATGTATCTCCGTCTGCACGCCCGGAAAGGCTTCGCAGAGCTCGGATATCATCTCTTTCGGGTCAAGCTCGTCAAACATTATCTCACCCTCTCCATTATCGGCAGGCTGTCTACAGGCGCGTCGACCGTGATTGTCTTTCCGCCGTCGTATATCTTTCCGGTGCGGTGATCCTTCCACTTTCCGTCCGGAAGAGCGATATCGCGCGTCACGGCGCCCTTTGTGAGAACCGGCGCAACTATTATATCATCGCCAAGGCAGAACTGGTCGATGACCTTCTCAAAGCCCTGACCCGGGAAGACGTACTCCATGTACCTGACAGCGGGTTCACCGGTCTTCGCGGAGTTTTTCACCAGCTCAAGGATGGTCGGCAGGAACTCCTCACGGAGCTTCATCAGACCCAGTATCATCGCGTAATGCTCGTCGTCAAGCACCCTCCACGGTGCCGCCGAGAACTGTATCATCGGCATGAGAGCCGCCGTCGCGCAGTATCTCACGAACAGCTCCGGATCGAATTTCGTCGAGCCGGGAAGGAAGTCAGTGAACGAGCCGCCGCCGACCATGTCCGGGCAGCCGTAGGAATAGCCGAGAATGCCCTGCGCCAGCATATTCGGGATAAGCTCGTTGATTCCGTGCCCGGTCCAGCTGTGGCTCTTGTCCTGAAGACGCTGAACGAGAGGACGCCCGGCGTTGCGGTAGCAGGCGCGGTATTCGTTGTAGGGGTAGCCGAGACCGATATCAGCCCACAGGCGGCACTGCTCGTTCGGCGTGACATTTCCGGCAGTCTTGTCGTCCGGACGGTAGAAACACGCGTCGCCGGCGTCGAACTTGAAGCCGTCCACGCCGTAATCCTCTGTCAGATGGCCGCATCTCGACCTGAACCACTCGATATCGACCGGGTTCGACAGATCGAGAACTCCGGAGAAACCGTTCCACCACCCGACAATTCTGACCTTCCCGTCCGGATTCCTGACAAGTCCGCCCTTATCGCGGAGGTATCTGAACTCAAACGAGTCCGGGCTGACAAACGGGCATATCCACAGCATCACCCTGAAGCCCCACTCGTGGAGAAGATCGATCATCCCCTTCGGATCCGGGAACTTAACACGGTCGAACTCCCAGCTGCCATAGTACGGCGTCCAGAGGTCGTCGATCATGATGACGCCCTTCGGCATATCGTTCTCCACTATGTGGCGGCAGTACTCAGTAATGTCCTTCTGGTTCTGGTTGTAGATAAGCTCGATCCAGGTGTTGTACTGCGGCTTCGAGAAGAACTCCTCGGGCGGGAGCTTTCCGTCTGCCGGGAAATGAGCCTCCTCCGCCGCCCGGAACGCTCCGCGGAGGTCGGTATAGCCCTCGTACAGCTCCGCCTGTCTGAGCTTCGACGTGACCTCTATGACTGCGTCGGATATCTTCGTGTAGAATGCGTACTCGCCCCTGATATAGCGTCCTTTGTTCGACAGAAGCAGAGGTGAGTACTGATTGTTGGTGTTGACCGGCTGCATCGCGAACGAAAAATTGTCATCCTTCCCGACCGGCATCTTCGTGCCCTCCGAGACCGCGAGACCGTACCAGACCTCGTTTTCAAGCATTGTTACTTTCATGTGGATTTCCTTTCATATCAAAAAGAGTGCCAGCCGGTTATCCGCCGACCGACACCCATGTGTTTACTTTGCGTAATTGTATCCGAGCTCAAGCGCCTTCTTGTTCTTCTCGACAAGGGCAGCCTTGCTTGCCGGTATGCCGGCTATCATGTGCTCGAGGAACGCGTCATACTCGAAAAGACCGGTGAGCTTCAGGAGATACCCGAGGATGATGACGTTAGCCATGCCCTCAAGCCCGTTCTCCGCCGCGAGACCCGTCGCCGGGATAGCGTCGTGCTCGATTCCGTCCCTCATCGCCGGAGCCGGAATCAGTGTAGAGTCATAGATGACCCTGCCGCCCGCGGTGACGTTCGGCTCAAACTTGTCGTACGACGGGATGTTCATCGCGATCAGCAGGTCAGGCGTCACAACGACCGGGGAACCGATCTCCTCGTCGGATATGATGACCGAGCAGTTAGCCGCGCCGCCGCGCATCTCCGGACCATAGGACGGGAGCCACGAAACCTGAAGCTCAGCGTCCATAGCCATCTTCGCCAGAGCCTTGCCCGCGAACAGGATTCCCTGTCCGCCGAAGCCCGCGAGTAATATGTTCATCGTCATGTCAGTTCTCCTCCTTTGTCGAGGTGGGGTTCAGCTTCTTCACGTCGGTGTCCTTGTAAACGCCGAGCGGATAGAACGGTATCATGTCGCTCTCGACCCAGTCAAGAGCCTTTTCCGGCGTCATGCCCCAGTTCGTCGGGCAGGTGGAGAGAACCTCGACAATCGAGAGACCCTTCCTGTCGATCTGATTCTGGAACGCCTTCACTATCGCCTTCTTCGCCGCCTTTATGTGCGGTACGGTGTTGACCGCGACACGCTCCGCGTAAGCCACTCCGTCAAGGGTGGAAAGCATCTCGCAGACATGAATCGGCGAGCCCTGAATGCGTCTGTCGCGTCCGTACGGAGAAGTCGTCGTGACCTGACCCGGGAGGGTGGTCGGAGCCATCTGACCGCCGGTCATGCCGTAGATGCAGTTGTTGATGAAGATTATCGTGATGTTCTCTCCGCGCGCGCCGACATGGACGGTCTCAGCCGTACCGATAGCCGCGAGGTCGCCGTCGCCCTGATAGGTGAAGACGATATTGTCCGGGTGAGTTCTCTTAACGCCCGTAGCGACAGCCGGAGCGCGTCCGTGCGCCGCCTCGATCATATCGCACTCAAAGTAGTTATACGCGAACACCGAGCATCCGACCGGCGCGATACCGACCGTCCTGCCGCAGATATCAAGCTCGTCAAGAGCCTCGGCGACCAGTCTGTGAACGATTCCGTGAGTACATCCCGGGCAGTAGTGGAACGGGACGGGGGACAGGGATTTCGGTTTATCAAATACTATCATCAGTTCAGACCTCCTGCGATCTTTTCAATCTCCGCGAGCACTTCCGCCGGGGTCGGGATAACGCCGCCGGTTCTGCCGTAGAAGGAAACCGGGCGCTTGCACTCGGTGGACACCTTCACGTCGTCGACCATCTGACCCATGTTCAGCTCAACCACGAGGAAATGCTTTGCCGTGTCGGCGAGGGCGCGAAGCGGCTTCTTCGGGTACGGCCAGAGGGTTATCGGGCGCAGAAGTCCGACCTTTATGCCCTTCGCTCTCGCCGCGGCTATGGCGGTCTTGCAGATACGGGAAGTTATGCCGTAAGCGACAAGGACTATATCCGCGTCGTCGCACTTGTATTCCTCGTACTTCGTCTCCTTCTCGGCGACCTCGTCATAACGCTTGTAGCGGTCGATTATCGACTGCTCAAGCTCGTTCGGGTTCATGTAGAGGGAGTTTATTATATTCTTCTTTCTTTTGCCGAAGGTTCCGTTCGTCGCCCATGTCTTCTCGGGGATCTCGCGCTTTGACGAGAGCTCGAAGTCGACCGGCTCCATCATCTGACCGAGAGCGCCGTCGGCTAAAATCATCGCGGGCATTCTGTAGATATCCGCGAGGTCGAACGCCTCGCTCGTGAGCTGCGCCATCTCCTGGACAGACGCCGGGGCGAGGACGATAATCTGCTCGTCGCCGTGTCCGTTCGCCTTTGTCGCCTGATAGTAGTCCTGCTGGGACGGCTGAATGCCGCCGAGACCGGGTCCGCCGCGCTGTACGTTTACAATGACGCACGGGAGATCACAGCCGACTATGTACGAGATTCCCTCGCTCTTGAGCGAGATTCCGGGGGAAGAGGACGAGGTCAGGCATCTCGAGCCTGCCGCCGCCGCGCCCATGATCATGTTTATAGCGGAGACCTCGGATTCAGCCTGAAGGCAGAGCCCGCCGACCTTCGGCATACGCTTCGCCATGTACTCGGAAATCTCGGTCTGAGGGGTTATCGGGTATCCGAAGAAATGCAGACAGCCGCTCTTGATTGCCGCCTCAGCGATGGCTTCGTTGCCCTTCATAAGTACTTTCTTTGCCATTTCAAAGTTCCTTTCGTTATATCTTCTCGACCGTGATGACGACGTCGGGGCACATTGTCGCGCACATCGCGCAGGCTATGCACTTTTCGGCGTCGGTGATGTGTGCCGGATGGTAGCCCTTCTTGTTGAGCTTTCCGTGATCGAGCGAGATTATCTTCTTCGGACATACGCGGACGCAGAGCCCGCAGCCCTTGCAGAGATCTTCCCTGAATGTTACCTTGTTCACCTTTTGTTTCCTCCTGTCAACTTTTATATATATAGAACGTTGTGAAACGTGATGTCACGTCAGTAAAGCGCCTTCGTGGCGTTCTCTATCGTGAAAAGCCCCGGAATGTCCGAGAGCTCCGCCTCGAACCGCTTGTCCGCGACAGTCGCGACGACCGGCAGCCCGGATAATTCGGATATCCTCTCCGCCCACGGGATCGACTCGCGGATAAGCTCCGCCGTCGTCTCTTCCCCGAGGTTCGACGTGTTGACGATGCCCTGTGTCCTGAGTCTCGAGTAATACTCGATCTCGCGCATACACCCGACCGCGTCCTCCGGCTCCTCGGTCAGCGGGCGGTACAGGCTACAGCAGTAGAGCATACTGTACGGATATTCCCTGAACCACTTCTCGTACATCCCGAGAGCCGCCGCGCCGTTGTCGCCGCCGACGTCAAAGATTGTAACGCCGTCATAGTCCGGGTTCTCGTACGCCTCGAGCGCTGAGTAAATCTCCGGCGGGAGGGTCGGGATATCGACGTTCGTGTTCGCGAAATCCGGGATTATGCACCTGATGCCAAGCTCCTCGAGCTCGCCCTTGTCGTCCGCGGCGCGGAAGTAGGGGTTGACTATATCGAGGTCGATCAGCGTCACGGGGCGTCCGTTTTTTTTTGCTTCTTTTGCGAGGTTCACCGCAAAATTTGTCTTCCCGGCGCCGAAATGTCCGGTCACGACGATAATTTTCTCTAAATCTTTCAGTTCTGGCATTTTTGACCTCCGTCCCGTTTTTCAGGTTATCTTATATTATACCACAAACCGACAGAAAATAAAAGAGCCATTCTTGAAGAATCCGCAAACTATTTTCATCGGCGTATTGTACATATATTACATAAACGCCCGCCTGATATTTATTATGGAAATTTTCGTGAAAGGGTTTGCAAAATTCACGGATTTGTGGTACAATAGAATATGAGGCAATTGCCAATCCATCAAGGAAGGCACGGTTCACTTATGGAATTCATCACACAGACGCTCTCAGCCGTCTGGAACACACTCAAAAACATCCGGGTTACGGATATAATCGATATAATCCTTGTCGCCGTAATGTTCTACTATGTCTACAGGTTCATACGCGAGAGACGCGCCGGGAAGCTCGCCGCCGGGCTCCTGATACTCCTTCTCATACTGCTTCTGTCCGACATACTCGATATGCGCGCGATGCAGTTCATAATGCAGAATCTCTTCCAGGTCGGAATGGTCGCGGTCATCGTCGTCTTCCAGCCCGAGCTCAGGTCCGCCCTGGAAAAGGTCGGCGCGGAGCCGCTCAGGGGGCTGAGGTCAATCAGCGAGAAGTCCGGTAACGACGCGTCGACCATCGCCATGATAAACGAGGTCACCGAAGCCGCGTGCGATATGTCGCTCGACAAGACCGGCGCTCTCATCGTCATCGAGAGAACAACTAAGCTCGGGGACATCATCAAGACCGGAACAATCGTCAACGCGGACACCACGGCGTTCCTCATCCGCAACATATTCTTCAAGAACGCGCCGCTCCACGACGGGGCCATGATCATCCGCGACGACCGGATATACGCGGCGGGATGCTTTCTCCCATTATCCACCAACAACGACATAATCAAGGACCTCGGCACACGTCACCGCGCGGCTATCGGCATGAGCGAGAACAGCGACGCCGTGATTGTTGTCGTGTCTGAGGAGAACGGAACGATCTCGATCGCGGTCGAGGGCGAGCTTAAGCGCAATTTCAGCTACAACTCACTGAAAGCCGAGCTGACAAGACTTCTCCTGAACGAGAAACCGACCGACAGCGAGAACAAGAAGCGCGGCTTACGCTTCACGAGAAAACAGAAGGGAGCGAAGGACGATGAGCGATAACGAAAAAAACCTCCCGACCGCCGACGCCTCGAAAGGCGACTATCAGGTGAAGGAAAGCCGGAACGAGAAGCTCATCGCGAAGATTCTCTGTGTACTCGCGGCTATAATCCTGTGGTTCTACGTCGTTATGACTGATACTACAACCGACGAGAAAGTATTTTCCGGCATATCGGTCGACATACGCGGTCGCGACAGGATTGAGGACACCCTCGGACTGACTATAATCTCCGGCTACGACCTGACCGTCGACGTGACCGTCAAGGGACCGAGAGCCGATATAAACCGCCTAACCGTCGACGACGTAAAAGCCTACATTGACATGAAAACCGTGGACGGCGCCGGCGAGTACACGCTCCCGATACGCACATCCCTGCCGAACGGAATCACCGCCGGGGCTCTGTCAGCGAACTACATGACCATATATGTCGACAAACGCACAACAATCAGCGTTCCGGTAAAGATCGTGACCTCTCAGGTGATCGAGGCTGATTTCACGATGGGCACGCCCGAGCCTTCGATCGAGACAGTGAATGTTTCGGGACCCGAGGAGGTGCTCCGGACGATTGACCACGCCGAGGCTTCCTTTGACCTCGGGCGGGTGTCGAAGACTCTCATTTCCACCGGCAAGCTGACACTTGTCGACGCGAACGGGAACGAGATAAACGACCCGTATGTGAGGCTCCAGACTTCCGAGGTTACCGTGCGCTTCCCTGTCTATATCTACCGTGATTTTGACCTGAAGGTCGACACGAAGTACGGGTACTACGACTCGACGAATTCGCGGATAACGATAAGCCCGGCGTCGATTCAGGTGCGCGGCGATCCGGATGTCATAAGCTCGATGGACTCTGTCTCCCTCGGTCAGATCGACGAGAAGAAGATCACCGGCGACGAGACGAAGAACATGGCGATAATGCTCCCGGACGGCGTAGAAAACCTCAGCGGCACGACAACCGCGACCGTCACGATAACCCAGATCGGCACGACCACGAAGAAGCTGAACGTCACCGACATAAATGTCGTGAACCCGAACGGGCTCGAGTACACGCTCGAGCGCAACTCCCTGACCGTCACCTTCAGAGGGACGAAGACAATGCTCGATATGCTCTCCTCGAGGAACGTGTCTCTGACGCTCGACCTCGGCTACCTGAACAAGACCTCAGGGACAGTTTCGGTTCCGGTCACGGTGAACGTGCAGTCGACGCTTTCGGGGAAGGTGTATGAGATCGGGGATTACTCGATGAATGTCACGATAAAATAAAGAACGCCGCCAATGAAGTATGAGTGATACCCTTGTATAGCGGGCGACCAATGGTCGCCCCTACGGGGGATTGTCCTCAATCATTCGTGCGGCGGTATTTGTTTGTATGAAGAGCCCACAACGGACACGAGTACCACCTTTGGACATACATACCACCTTCGGATACGCGTACCGACTTTGGACATACGTACCATCTTCGGGTCTGTGTACCACGCTTGTAGGGGCGACCATTGGTCGCCCGCCCCCCGTTTGTGTTATTACAAAATGTGAAAGAGAGAACCCATGCCAAACGAACCAACCGAAATCCTCGTAAAAGACATATCCCTGCCGGTAGGGACAACCCCGGAGGAAGCCTGCGCCGAGGCGGCGAAACGCCTGAGCCTTTCATCCTCTGAGCTCATCCGCGCGGACATACACCGCCGCTCGATCGACGCGAGACGCCGCGGGGGAAAGGACCCGACCTTCGTCTTTTCGGTAAACGTCAGCTGTCGTGTCAGCGATAAAAAGCTCGAACGCCTGAAAGCCCTCCGCGGGATCGAGATAATTCACCGTGAGCCGCTTGTCATACCGCGCGCGAAAAGCGATATCCGCCCGGTGATCGTGGGCTTCGGACCCGCGGGGATGTTCGCAGCGCTGATACTCGCCGAGAGCGGGATGAGACCCATCGTTATTGAGCGCGGGGCGAACGTGAAGGAGCGTCAGGCGGCGGTCGACAGCTTTATGCGCACCGGAGTGCTCGACACCTCGACAAACATACAGTTCGGAGCGGGCGGAGCCGGGACCTTCTCGGACGGAAAGCTCGTCACCAGAATAAACGACCCGATCTGCCGGTATGTGCTCGAGAAATTCCACGAGTTCGGCGCGCCGGAGGAGATTCTCACGCTCGCGAAGCCGCACGTCGGGACGGACAGACTGCTTGACGTTGTCGGAAATATCGAGAAACGCGTGGCCAGTCTCGGCGGCGAGATACGCTTCCTGACGCGGCTCGACGATATGCGGATCAATAACGGCAAGGTCGAATCTATAACCGTAGAAGATAACAACGGCAGATATGACCTGAAAACCGACGCCCTGATACTCGCGGTCGGACACAGCGCGAGGGACACGTTCGATATGCTGTCCGGGAAAGGGATTGACATGATCGTGAAGCCCTTCTCAGTGGGCGTCCGCGTCGAGCATCTGCAAGCCGACCTTGACCATTCGCTATACGGAAAGTTCGCGGACATGAGCGACAAATACGGCAGACCACTGCTCCCGCACGCCGAGTACAACGTCTCGTGGAGAGAAAAACAGCAGGGACTCGTGAGCGACACGGCGCGCGGCGTCTACTCGTTCTGTATGTGCCCCGGCGGAGAGGTTGTCGCGGCAACCAATGAAGAAGGCGGCGTCGTGACCAACGGAATGAGCCGCTACGCGAGGGACGGGAGAAACGGCAACTCAGCCATCGCCGTCTCGGTTCTGCCCGAGGATATTGGCAAAGACTGGAAGAAAGCCATCGAGTTCCAGCGCATGATCGAGCGTTCAGCGTTCAGGGCGGGCGGAAACGACTACAGCGCGCCGGTCGAGACTCTGGGCGATTTCCTGAGCGGGAAGACCTCGCGCTTCACCGAGCCCTCGAGAGTTGTTCCGACGTACATGAACGGTAAATACAGGCTGTGCGACATCGGCGGTATTTTCCCCGTGTTCGTCACGGATATGCTCAGAAAGGGCTTCAGGCGCTTCGGCGGGATGATAAAGGGCTTCGATATGCCGGAAGCGGTGCTGACCGGGGCGGAAACGAGGACTTCATCGCCTGTCAGGATTCCGAGGAACGACGGGTTCACCACGAGCAAGGTCGGAAACCTCTATCCCTGTGGTGAGGGCGCGGGGTACGCTGGCGGGATTACCAGCGCGGCTGTGGATGGGATACGGACGGCGATTATGGTGATTGGCAATAACTAAGGCATACGGCGTCATTATAAAATATAAAAGGAGGGGATTCCGTGTCCCCTCCTGATTTTGTCTATTCCTCGTTCAGTTTCAGCTCCCGTATAAGCGCCGCCTGAAGCACCTGCGAAAAATTCACGCCAATCTCACAAGCCCTCGCGTTCAGCCATGCCGGGAGAGTCACTGTTCTGTTGACCGATCTGTTCTCGTGCGCGAGGCGGATGACCGGCATATAGACCTCCACGAGGACCACGACCTCGTTCTCATCGTGCCTGACGTCCTTTATCCTCGACGGCGCGGGAATCTCGTCTCCGTCTGTCTCCATGCACCACAGATGACCGCCGAGGGCTTCCTTCGCCATCTTCATCGCGTCCTCCTCGTCCGAGCCGCAGGTCGCACAGCCCGGAAGGTCAGGGAATGTCACGGCGATATCGTATCCGTCCTCGTATGTCAGAACGGCGGGGTAGATGTAGTTGTCGGGTTTCTTCATAAATATATGCACCTCCGGAATGTAACGTATGTAGTATAACACATATAATTGTATTTGTCAATAGGCGGATAAAATATCATGCAATATACTTCATTTCCCACATTTGGCGTCGCGATGGTTGATGACCTGATTGAAAGCATAGCACTACCATTGTAGGGGCGACCATTGGTCGCCCGCTCTTTTGCATACATCCTCACAATATTGAAAGGCGGTATGTGTTTGAGGCGGGCGTCCGATGGACGCCCCTACAGGTTTGTGCGCTACATGATATGTGCGTCGAGTGATGGTTCTCGATACCACACATTGAATGTCAAGACACATCTCACTCCCCGACCGCCTGCAAAATCGCGTCCTTGATCGCCGACAGCATAAACGAAATAAACTCGGTCGATTCCCCATTGACATTCGACCTGTTAATCGCGGCATAATACTCGTTCTGCCTGTCATGCACAATTGATTCGACCGGAAGCCACGCGAAAACCGGGTTCCACTTCGACAGCATCAGCGTGTGCCAGAGCCGCCCCGTCCTTCCGTTTCCGTCCGCGAACGGGTGTATGAGCTCGAGCTCGTAATGCGTCACACAGCTCTTTATCAGCATCGGCAGCCTGCTCTTCTTCGCCCAGCCAAGCAGTTCGGTCACAAGCCCCGGAACATAGTCCGGCAGGGTTCCGAAGTGTATTATCCTTCCCTCGCCGTCAACCACTCCGACCGGGCGGCTCCTGAACTCCCCGGCCTCGTCTATCAGCCCGCGCATCATCACCACGTGCGCCTTCAGCAGGTCGTCAACCGAGTACGGATCCAGCCTGTCCATCCACTCGTAGATTTCATAGGCGTTCTTCACCTCGGCGACATCCTTCGGCGGGGCTATCACAAGCCTGCCGTTTATCACCGCGGTGACCTGCTCGAGCGTCAGCGTGTTCTGCTCAATCGCGAGCGAGCCGTGTATTGTGCGTATGCGGTTCTCGCGTCTCAGGGTCGGGTTTGACGACAGATTCTTCGCGTCGCTTATCCTTCCGACCATCTCCGAGATATCGGCTGTGTATGACAGGATTTCGGGCGTTATCTCAAACGGCGGGTCTTTTGGCATATTCTCCCTCACTTCGCGCTTATCTTTATCCGAGCAGGTTCAAGCCCATCCGCGTTCGCGTAAATCGTGCAGTTTTCCCCGGGGAACGCACAAACCGCGATTATCCCGGCTCTCATCTTCCTGTCCTGCGCCGGCACTGGCGTGTGGTCCGCTATATCCGACCCTGTACCGACAATCGTTCCGCCGTTTATGTCGAACTTCACGAACGGGGAAGCGTCGGGAACTCTCTTCCCGTCCTCGTCAAGCGCGTAGCAGTTCACTATCGCCGCGTCGCCCTTCTTCAGTTCATGCCTGTTCATAAGCTCAAGCTCGAGCCTTACCGGCGCGCCTGTTGTCTCTACAATATCCGAACCTACCTGTTTACCGTCGCGATAACCCTTCGCCTCGAGCTTTCCGGGCGCGTATGTGACGTCGAACTCAGCGTGTCCGTACTTCTCTACCTGTACCCTGCCGATAATGTTTCCGTCCTGTACAAGCTCAATCTCGTCGCAGTTCGTGTAGACCCAGACCCTTATTGTCTCGCCGATTCTGTCCGGGAGGTTCCAGTGAGGATAGATGTGCACGACCGGATTGTTTGTCCAGTGCGCCTGATTCTCGTAGAACGCGTCCTTCTTCTGGAGGAACATATCAAGCGCTCCCGACTGAGAGCAGAGCCTCGGCCACTCGGTCTCGCCCCGGTGCTCGATTCCCGCCCACTGGAAGCCGCCCGCGAGCCACTCGCGCTCACATATGAACTTCCACGTAGCCTCGCGCGACATGAACCAGCCCGTCCTGTTGTCGTAGCAGTGCAGATACCCGCGCTTCGGGTTGTCGTCGTACGTCCAGCCCCTCGTCGAGCCGACCGCGCAGCACTCGGACGCGAATATCATCTTTTCCGGGAACTTCTCGTGCAGCTTGTCGTAGTCCCACAGATTGTAGTTCACGCCGATAATGTCCGCTTCCTCGTTGACAGGCGCGTCGCCCGGATTGTTCGAGACAGCGGTCGTGAAGGGTCTCGTGTCGTCCCAGCGCTTTGCCTTCTCACGCATGGTCACGAATATGCGCTTGCCGATATCGTTGTTGTGAAGCGGCTCCTCGTTGCCGAGCGACCACATTATGACCGCCGGATTGTTGCGGTGGCACTTTATAAGCGCCTCGAGCTGTTCAAGCCCTTCCTTCGTCGACTCAAACCACCTTGTCTCAGCCATCACGAGATAACCGAGCTCCGCGAGACATTCAAACGTGTACTCGCTCTGCTGATAGTGAGAGCACCTGTAGGCGTTCGCTCCCATGTCCCGAAGGAGCTCCAGACGATAACGCTTGACAGAATCGGAGATAGCCTTGCCCTGAAGACCGTAATCCTCGTGACAGCAGACGCCCTTGATCTTCGTCGGCTTGCCGTTCAGGAAGAAGCCTTTGTTCGCGTCAAACTTAAGCGTTCTGAAGCCGAACTTCACGGACACCGAATCGAGCTCCTCGTTCGTGTAGAAGTCGAAAATATGCACGTTACAGGTGTAAAGATACGGGTCCTCGATGCTCCAGAGCCTCGGGTGATCCATGTCGAGCTCCCACGTGCCTGTTGTCTTGTCCTTCGGCTGTATCTCGGTGCCGTACAATCCGCCGTCGTCGTCCGTCTCATAATCGGAGTTCTGACCGTGAATCGTGATGAACGTCTTCACCTTGCGTCTCTTCGCGGTGTCGTTGCGGAAGGTCACAGTTACGGGCAGTCTCCAGCCCGGCATACCGTCGAGCTTCTCCGGGTGCACATACACGCCCCACAGGTCTATCGACACGCTCTCAGTCTTCACGAGCCACACCTTGCGGTAGATGCCGCCGCCCGAGTACCACCAGCCCTCATGCTGATCGGTAGTGTTCACGTAAACCGCGACGACGTTCTCCTGTCCGTACTTCACCATGTCGCTGATATCCACCTCAAACGGAGTGAAGCCGCAGAAATTATGAGCCATCAGACAGCCGTTGAAATACACTGTGGCGTGGGTCGCGATTCCCTCGAAATACAGCGCCAGCCGGCGTCCCCGGTCGCTCTCCTCGACCTTGAAGCTCTTGCGGTACCAGCCGTTATGGTAGGTGAAATAGCCGAGGGTGTTGTTGTTCTCCCTCTTCGGCTCCTGTTCGATTATGAAGTCGTGCGGCAGGGTGACGTCCTTCCAGTTCCCGAACATCATCTCCCGGTTCTTCCCGTAGTCCGCCGAAGCGTAGCCGCGCAGCTCCCTCTCGGTCTTCGCGCCGAGATACATCGGGTCCTTGAACGGCGGCAGTTCCAGATTCTGATCGCCAGGGCAGAACTTCCAACCCGTGTTAAAATCCAGTTTCTCTCTCATACGTGGGTTTCCTTTCGAAAATAAGTTTCGTTTTTGGATTTGCGTACCTGTATTATACACCAAAAAAGGAAATTTGTCAAGCACTTTAAGAGAAAAAGAGACGGCATCATTGCGTCTCTCATCTCACAGCTGTTTTTTTCTGTACTCCGTCGGCGTCATTCCCCTCTGCGCGAGAAAGACGCGGTTGAAGCTCGACTGATTTCTGAACCCGCAGTCATACGCGATCTCGGTTATCGTCTTAGACAGCATCTCGCACGCCGACGAAACCCTCTGCGCCGAGATGAACTCAACATAGCTGATCCCGAGCTTCTTGCGGAACAGTCTCGAAATATACGACCTGTCAAGAAAGAATTCCTTCGACAGCGCCTCGAGTGAAAGATCCTCCGTCAAGTGGGTGACGCAGTAGTTGATTATCCGTCCGACTGTCGATATCGACTCGCTCCCTGTACTGTCTCGTCTCGAGACGAGCTCAAGCGACGAGAGCGCCTGACCGACGATCACCGCCGCTATATCGTTCATAAGCCGCTCGCGGTAAGGGTGCGACTTGTTCCAGTTCACGGCGCAGGCATACTCGATGAGCTCCCTCAGTCCCGCTGGCAGGGCGCTTGACGGGAGGAAATTGTTCTTCGGGTAGTAATCGAAAAAGGTCGGCGCGTAGCACTCAAAGCTGTTCGGGTTGATAATCGCCGAGACATGGCGTATCTCCTTCGCCCGGACATTGGCGTGCGGCTGGTACGGAAAGACTATCAGCATCCCGTCAGAGCAATGATAAACGCGGTCATCGACCGTAAAATCGACCGAACCGTCAATTATGTACTGCGTCTCGATGTGCCGGTGCAGATGCAGACCGTTTGCCTTGAGCCCCTTGTAACCGTAATAATTCGC
>URCP01000068.1 GCA_900546315.1 uncultured Eubacteriales bacterium | reverse complement strand
CTACGAAAGTATCCGTGACAAGGACGGAAACTACCGTCAGGAGTTCGCCGGGTACAACTGCGTTTACAGGCTGACAATCTCGTTCGCGTCGGAACCCGGAAACCTGAGCCGCGCTATATCCGCGATATCCTCGAGCGGCGCTGAACCGGAAATATCCGTGTCGTTCACTATAAAGGACACAACCAGCGCTTACGCCGAGGCTCTGACAAACGCCGCGAAGAATGCGAAAGCGAAAGCTGAGACCCTCGCGTCGGCGTCCGGAGCGAGTATCGGAACGCTCATATCCATAGACTACAGCGACCGCCGTCCCGATCTCGTGTCACCGACAAATTTCCGGATGGCGGATGAGGCAATGCCCCTGATGGCGGCGAAATGTACCGTTCCTGACATAACGCCTGAGAATATAAATGTCACCGACACCGTTACGTTCACGTGGGAGATTATATAAAACGTCTGAAAAAGGATAATTAATTGCTTGACATATCTTGTGCCGGTATGCTACAATGTTCCTATCACGAAACTGAAAGGACAAGAGAATGTCGATACTTAACGGAACCTACGCACATGAAACGCTCCTTCCAGAACCTCAGCCGTTTGGCGAACCGTTTGATATAACCGGAGAAATACAACTTGAAAACGCCCTCGACGCGGACACTCTCGACACCGGAAAAGAAAAGCTCCTCGTTTCCGCCGGGCGCGGAAATCTGATGATACACAGACTCGGTGAAAACGGCGTCCCGGTTCTTGTCTCTGAGCTCGGCGGTCTCGGGGATTCACGGCAAATCTCTGTCTCGGAAGGTTTTGCCTATGTAACCGCCCGCGCGGACGGGTTGTACATATGTGACCTGCGGGACCCGGAGAAACCTGCCCTCGCGGGAAGAATCGACACGCTCGAGCTCGCGACCGGCGTCTGCGCCGCGGATGGGGTTCTCGCCGTCACGAACCGGCATATGGGCTGCGAGCTGTGGGACGTCCGCGAACCGTACTCGCCCGGGTGGCTCGGAAGCTTCTGCTGCGGCGAGGCGCAGTCAGTCCGGCTTCATAAGAATCTCGCGCTGATCGGCGACTGGATGAACCGATATGTCAGGATATTCGACATTTCCGACCCGCGAAAAGCCACAGAGATATCTTTCTTCGCGGTCGACGGCTTCGCGGACGGCGTCTCGGTCATTGAGACCAAAAACAAAGAGTACCCTCTCGGAAGAACCCTCTGTGTCGCCGCGACCGGACACCACTCCGCGAGACTCAAAAACCGCCGTAAATTCAACAAATATTCCTTCGTGACCACTGAAATGCTCGCCGATGGCTACGGCTGCGGGCACGGCGTCGAGATATTCGATATCACCGACCCTTATTACCCTGAGTATGTCTCGTCTATAAAATCCCCTCCGCATTTCGGCGGATACGACACGTGGCGTGTCTTCACCGGGGAAGGTTTCTGTTACTTCACAGACTCGATGAACGGGATATTCGAAATCGACCTCTCGGACATATACCATCCGCGATTCACGAAAAACTTCCGTCTCCCGGTTCTCGGGCGTCAGCAACCAGCACCGCCGTCGATTCAGCCGCGCAGGAAATCCGTAACCGGAGCGACGCTCGTAAATGGCTTCATCTGCGCGGCGGGCGAGACCGGCGTGACGGTAATGCGCGGAATCAGCGCGGAGCTTTCAAAACCGTCGGCGGACATCGCGTTCCCCTCCGAAAAGAGTTCTCGCGCACAGTTTCACTCGTTCGTGAAGCGTGGAGAATATATTTTCTGTGCCGCCGGCGACGAAGGTATAGTGATTCTGAACAAGAATATGGAACGCGTCTCGTCAATCAGAACAAAAGGCGCGTGCCTCGATATCATCATGAAAGACTGCTATTTCATCACAGCGGAAAACGACATGGGCGCGGCAGTATACAACGTTATCAGAACGATACTGACAGAGCTCTCACGCCTTCCCGCGGATCCGCTGAAACCATACCGTGAGCTTGTCGACTGTGGAAGATATATCGCGGCTCAGCTCGGGAGCGTGTATGTTCAGGCGCTGAGCTTTGGCAATGAAAAACTGATTCCGGTTGGTGACGCCCTTTCGGTCGGTCTGCTCTATCACAGGCACCTCGCGAGAACGACTGCCGGTGAATATCTCGTCACACTCTCGCTCGCGGGCGGACCCGCTCTTATAATGTCCGGTGAAAACGGCTTTGAGCGCACCGGTGTGAGTCTCGGAGCAGAGACCTGCCCGATAGAAGAGGGCGCCTGCGGCTACGGAGGCGGACTCATCCTCATCTCCGGCGCGAAATACTACTGGCTTGGTGCCATGGAAAAGCTCTCGTCGCTCCCGGAACCGACAAATTGTCCCGGCGCATCACTAAAGGGACTGCCATTCGTCTGCGGCGATAAGCTGGTTCTCCTGAACCGTGTGAACGGAAATGTCGAAGTGATTGACATTTCCGAGCCGGATAAACCGCGGCATGAGAGATTTTTGCGAACCGGGCTTCATCCGGAATTCGCGGATATTGTAGATGGAAAGATAGTGGTCGCCTGCGGGCATAACGGTCTGATCAGAATATGAGAAACGGGCTGCCGCGTCTTTTGCGGCAGCCCGTCAGTTATAAATTCTCGCGTTTCACGGACCAGACCTCCGTGAGTCTCCCGTCGTCATTATATTCCTCGACCTTGCTCATCCCGATCGAGCGAGCGGTCATGCTTGACGGCAGGTTGTCCTTTCTCATGTACGAGAAGACCTCGTGAAACGGCGTGTTCGCGAACACCCAATCCCTCACAGCGCCGACGCAGCCTCGCGCGCGAAGCCCTGTCTCCGGTGCTCCTTCGCGATGTGATAGCCTATCTCGGGCAGAATCGTGCCGTCAATGCTCTGCATAGTGAGCCCGCAGTCGCCGATCATCTCCCCGGTCTCTCCGAGACACACCGCTCAGAGTCCGAAGCCGAAAACCGCGTATCTGCGGATATTCTTCTCTATCCACCCGCGCACGCGCTTCTCGTCGAAGGTGTACGGGTAGTGACACATTATATCAGAGTCCGCGAGCACATTATACAGCGCGTCATAATCGTCGTATGTCATCTCACGGAGAATCAGGCGGTCGGTTTCTGTCTTCATTTTTCGCTCCTTCTTTTGTGACATATGTTGTAAATTGAGCGATGCGTATCATATCTCATATTATATCACAAACTGTGTGGAATGTCAAGGTGTAAATCGGACTTTCCGCGAAAAAAGGTCAGGCTCTTGCGAACCTGATCCTTTTTCATTTATTTATCCGCTCAGTCGGCGAGCGTTCTCCAGATGAACGTCACAATCTGCGCTCTCGTGCAGTTGTTGTCCGGGCTGAAGGTCGTCGCGGAAGTGCCGTTGGTCACGCTCTCGCTGACCGCCCAGAGGACCGCCTCGGTGTAGTAAACGTTTGAAGCGACATCATCGAAGAGGATGATTCCATCGGCCGCCGGGGAACCCTGCGAACGCCACAGGAAGGTGACGATCTGAGCACGGGAGCAATTCATATCCGGGCTGAACGTAGTCTCGCTCGTACCCTTGGTGATGCCCTTTTCGACAGCCCAGAGAACAGCGTCGTAATAGTAGCTGCCTGGAACGACATCCTCGAAAGGCATCACATTGCCCTCAGCCGCCGGGCTGCCTGCCGCTCTCCAGAGGAAAGTGACCGCCTGAGCGCGGGTGCATATGCCGTCCGGATCGAAGGTCATCTCACCGGTTCCGTTGGTTATGCCGTTTCCGACCGCCCAGATGACAGCGTCCTCATAGTAGCTGCCCGAGGGAACGTCATTGAATATGTCCTTGATGTCCGGCTTTTCCTCCGGCACTATGATCTCTTCCCAGCCGGCGTAAACGGTCGAGTCAGAGCCGATGCGAACGGAGGTGACCTTATCGGTCAGTTCCTTGTCGGTGTACCAGCCGGTGAAGGTGTAACCGTCCCTGACAGGCTGATACTTGTCGAGCGTAAGGTCAACGACGAGTCCGAGAGAACCGAGGACATCGTCTATCTTGCTGCCGCCGTTCGAATCGAACGTGAGTCTGAAGATGAGCGGGAAGAATCCGGGATCCTCATCGGCGTCCTTCGTCCAATTAGCGGTGACAGTGACATTTCTGCTGGGCATGGTGAAGCTCGTCGTCGCGCTGTTCGCGTCGGCGAAGATGACTCCGGCGTCAGAGGTCCAGCCGTTGAAGGTATAACCTTCCTTTGTTCCGGCGTAGATATTGACCTTCGCGTCGGCCTTGTATCTGCCGCCGCCGGTCGCGCCCTCGCCGGTGCCGTCAAGGGTGACGTCATAGGTCACGGGAGTCGGCTCGGTGCCCTTTCCGGGCCAGTTGGTCAGGCGGTAAACAGAACCGCCGCGGATAGCGTTGCCGGGGATGAACACAACATAGTCGTCAGTGAGCGCGAAGTTGCGCATCGTCTGGTTCGAGTCGTCGCCAAGACCGTTGAGGGTGATGACGTCTACCTTTACGTTGCTGCCGTCCGGATCGGTGCTGAAAGCGTAGGTGTCGCAGCCGATGACAGAGGTGCTGACCGAAATAAGGCAGGTTGCGAGCGCGTCAAGCTGTTCAGCGCTCATCTTGCTGAGAAGCTGATCGAATATCTTCTTCAGCGGCTCGGGAAGCGGGAGGTCGAGCTTCTTCAGAAGTTCGAGATAATAATCGAGAATATCCAGATAGAGATCCTTGAACTCCTCGATATTGTCAAGTCCGCTCCCGTCGAGAAGGTCGGTGAGCTGATCCATCGAATAGGTTACGCCGAGAGTCTCCATGGCGGTCTGTGCGGGCATACTGTGCGGGATTATCTCACCGCTCTTTATCCCTTCGACAAGGGAAAGGGTCTGCTCTCTCGTGAGCACCACGGAGCTTTCGCGGCTGCCGTTTCTGAGGTCATACAGAGACGCGTTCTGCGTGTCATACAGACCGTCGTATTCCTGAGCCGCCTTCAGAGCCTGTTCGACCATCTCTTCGGGGGTGAGAGCCGTATAGTCCGGCAAAACGTCGTCCGGCAGGACGTCGTCCGCCGTGTTATCGCTTCCGTACACAGGCAGATTGCTTCCGGTAATTGAGGTTGTGTTGAGAAGGAGCTGGATTATGACCTTGAGGTAGTTGATCTTCTCGGTCCATTCTTCCTTGTCCATCTTGAGAACGTCGCCATTCGTGATCTTTATGAGCGGTCTGAGGAGCGAGCCCTCGTCAAGAGTACCGACAAGCATTATGCCGTCGCCCTCGACAGAATCGTCCGGCTTCCAGAGCTGAGTCATGGAGGTGTACTGGTTGATACGGCTTCCGTGACCGTTTATGCCGGACCAGCCGCTCTCAAGACCGGAGAGCGAGCCATTCGGGAAGGTCTTTGTGGCGTCGCCGACGACAAGCTCGATGTTGTGATTGCCATCCATCCTGTAGAGGTTGATCGACTGCGACAGGACGGTCGCGAGGTGGATGAATTTCATCTCGAGCATCGGGTAGGTTGCCTGTGTGACGTCGTTGTAGTCGCCTATGTAGAGGTAACCGTTGTAGACCTCCATCGTGCAGATAGCAGCCGCGAAACGGTTCGGGTCGATGTTGAAGGTGTACTTCGCGGGATGTACATCGGCGTGGTTCACGCTGTTATCCCACTGGTCGTCCGCGGTGTTGCCGATGATAGGCGTCCATGTCCACGCGTCACGGTCACTCGGCGAAGCGCCGTCTCTCAGAGTGCCCTCAAGGATGGCGTATCCTGCAAAGCATTCTGTTTCCTTCAGCGTATCCGGGTCGACCGCGGTGTATTTTCCGTCAGTCGGGTTCAGAGTCGAGTGGAGAGCCTTCTGACCGGCGTTGATCGCCATGTACAGATTTCCGTTGTACTCGATCATCTGGTAGACGGTTCCGCCGTAGTTCGCGTCATACATATGGTATGCGGGATAGTTGAGAAGCTCCTTGCTCTGCTCAGCTATCTCTGTGAACTCGGGATTCCGCAGGGCATTGCCTTCAGCCTTGATTCCTCTGAAGCTGCCGTCAGCGTTGAAATCGTCAGCGTCAGGAGTGTACGCGATGATGTGCGCGCCGTCCATCTGCGTGACGGAAGCGATCAGCGATCCTTTATATACCGCGATAGCGCGCGGGATCGGGAAGACATGCGCCTGCTGCATGGCTCTGTACTCGTCCATCGTCACTGCCTGATAGACGGTGCGGAACTCGTCGGTCTCCGGGTTGACCTCGAAGATGGACGGGATACCGGTAGCGGCGTCAGCGACGTTCTCGGTGCCGACCTGTGTTCCGATGAAGTAGAAGCGTCCGTTGTACTCGACCGCGTTGCGGAGAGTGACCTGGTAGCCGTTGACCGAGCCAGCCATGATGATCTCGCTCTCGCCGGTCTTTACGTTTATCTTGAGCAGGATGCCCTGAGTCGGAACAGGATGCTCGGTGTAATAGTTATCGCCGTAGAGAAGACCGACGACGCTGTCGATCATCTTCTGGTTGTATTCCTTAGCCGCTTCCTTTTCTTCGTCGGTTCCGGTAGTCTCATCCTTGAGCAGACCAATAGATTTCAGCATCGTCTCAGCGTTGTGCTTGGTTATGCCTGTACCGCCGTACATCGTGCCGATGTAGACCCAGTCGCCGTAGCCGAGCGCAGAGAACGCGTAGGACTGGCAGGCGTCGCCTGTCAGGCTGTCTTCAATCTCGGCGAGCATACGGCTTATCTCTTCACCCGTCGCGGTAGGATACTTGCCTCTTAACTTGATTTCGAGCTTAGCGAGCTCTGCCGCGGTATCGCGCTCGGGTGTGTCGGCGCCGTCTTTGTAGATGTGCTCGACAACGCCGGTGCAGATCTTTCCATCCGGATCGGTGTACTGGTAGTAGTCGACGAATCCGTCGGTTTCTCCGGCTTTCACATCCGCGTGGGATACCTTTTCAAGCGTATAACCATTGTTCTCGTAAGTATACTGTGGGTTAAGCGCCTGAACATTCTTTTCATCGTCCGCCGCGTGAATTGTCGTGCTGAACGATGTCGCCAGCATTGCCAGTGCGACAACGAGGCTGAAGATCCTTTTCTTCATTGTTTTTCTCCTTCATTTTTTATTTGTAACCTTTGGACTCGGATCATCATGTCACGCCGGGGAAGATAATATACATCGGACAGGTGACTCTTCCATGGATGATAATCCAATAGATCATATCTCAATTTTACCAGAAAACCCGTTTTTATTCAAGAAAGCACAATTGAAATATGTCAGCACTACAGGTGAACGCATTATGACCGCAGATGATCTTTTTCGATTATTCGCGCGGATCATATCGCGGTCAAAGATTAAGCACAGATTGTTAATTATCATCACGTGTTTTAATTACCACAAACAACAATACAAATGAGCTTTACACAATATTTACATATGACGCTTGTTGCTTAACGATCTATATGCTATAATTATATCAATAAATCAAAGGGAGGACCATAAAAATGATTCAGTTTCGGGACGGCTTTTACGCCGACATCCGGACGGAAGACCGCTTCCGCACGGTGATATCCTACAAAACGGGAGTACTCGAGGAGATGCTGACCCGAGTCGAGCGCCGCGCCTTTCTCCGCGTCTATGACGGGAAACTCTGGTACTACGCCTCGGTGACCGACCTCGACCATATACAGAAGACGCTCGACGGGCTGTACGCCGCGGCGACGCCAAACAAGGACATCCTGAGCGACCCGATAGTCGGTCGCTTCGAGCGCAACCGCGACACCCTGATGAGCTTCACGGACTGCTCGGTGCGCGACATACCGGCGAGTGAAAAGCAGGCGCTTCTGCTCTCCTATCTGCCGCTTCTGACCGAAGACTCCTGCGTCACGATGCCGCAGGGGCTGTATCTCGACCGGAACAGCGTTTACCACTTCGTGTCGAGTCTCGGCGCGGACATTACATACGACTACCAGACCTGCGGCGTTTCCTTCTCTTGCAGCATGGCGGAGGGAGACAAGAAATTCTCCGGTCACTGGCAGAAGGGCGGAACACGCTTTGACGAGCTGAAAAACCTTGAGCCGACAATCCGCGCCGCCATCGCCGAGCAGACGTCGTTCATGCGGAATTCTGTCCCGGTAACGCCCGGAAAGTACCCGGTCGTTCTCTCGCCGGAGGCAGCCGGAGTCTTCGCGCACGAATCTTTCGGGCACAAGTCGGAGTCGGATTTCATGCTCTCCGACGAGTCGATGCGCGACGAGTGGCAGCTCGGTAAGACGGTCGGCTCCCCGATCCTCTCGATCGCTGAGTGCGGCTCGGTTCCCGGCTGCGGCTTCGTGCCGTATGACGACGAAGGAACGAAAGCGAGAAAGAACTACCTTATTAAAAACGGCGTCCTTGCCGGACGTCTGCACAACGCCGTTACCGCCGCCGCGCTCGACGAGGGTCTGACCGGAAACGCGCGCGCCATTGACTGCACTTTCGAACCGATCGTCCGCATGACCACAACCTACATAGAAGGCGGCGACAAGAGCTTCGACGAGCTCATCGCGCCGATCAAGCACGGCTATTTCATCAAGACGATCCGCCACGGCAGCGGCATGAGCACCTTCACGATAGCTCCGAGTCTCGCCTATGAGATCGTCGACGGCAAGCTCGGTCGCCCGGTGCAGATAAGCGTCCTGACCGGCTCTGTTTTCGAGACACTGGGGCTCATCGACGGGCTGACGAAAGACGTCGAGCTGCTCTCCTTCGTGACCGGCGGCTGCGGAAAGATGGAGCAGATGGGTCTGCCCGTCGGCTTCGGCGGACCGTATGTCAGGGTTTCTTCGATGAATGTACAATGAGGTGAAGGTAATGGAAAAGGAATTCATAACAAAAACAAACAGCTCGGTCGCCCTGAACGTGACCGGCGGAAAGATCGACAGCTTCCGTGAAAAGGAAGAGACGACCGGCACTGTCCGCGTATATGAGGACGGGAAGATCGGCATCGCCGGCTGCCTCGGAACCCCGGACGAAAACGAACTCACAAAGAAAGCGACGGAAGCGCTCGGGCTCGGCATCCCCTACCCCTGCAAGCCCGATAGAGAGCTTGAGATGACCGACCTTCACGACGAAGAGATAATCCCTGTCCCGGAGCTCATCCCGACCATGCAGTCCTTCCTCGACCGCCTCGGCGAGCGCTGCCCGAAGTTCGCGTTCTCGAACAAGATACGCATGACCCACATGAAAACCGAGTACAGGAACTCGAAGGGTCGCCACCTTGTCTCCTCAGGGCGCGATCTCTCGATTGAGCTCGCCGTGCAGAACCGCGGGTCCGGCAACCTGTTCGACACGTTTCTCGGCTTGAAAAGTTCGGTGAACAGTACGACGCTTACTATACGCCCGCCGATATCGAGCCCGGGAAATACCCGGTCGTCATGGGTACATCCGACCTGTTCGGCACATTTCTACAGCATTTTGTCGGCGAGATGTACGTTTCCGGCGCGTCGCTCCTCAGCGGGAAGCTCGGCGAGAAGGTCTTCTCGGATAAGCTGTCCTTCCGCGACGACATGAACCCGGAGACACATAACGGAGTCTGCTTTTTCGACGACGAAGGCAAGGTTGCTGAGGGTCTTCGCCCGACTCTCATTGAGAACGGAAAGCTGACCGGTCTCCTGACGACAAAGAAGTCGGCGGATCAGTTCGGACTGTCTGAACTCGGGACTGCTACCGCGGCTTATGACGGCGTTCCGACGCTCGCGTTCCACAGCTTCTGGCTCGACCCCACCGCGAAGACGCTCGCGGAGCTCGTTCCCGGAAAGGCTGTGTTCGTGGTTCTGGCGTCGGGCGGAGACATGACGCCGGACGGTCATTTCGCGACGCCGGTGCAGATGGCGTATCTGCTCGAGGGCGGAAAGCTTGTCGGCAGACTGCCGGAGCTGAACGTCAGCGGAGATTTCTTCGACCTTCTCGGCAAAGATTATATCGGAGCCGTCAGGGGAGACCCGCAGGA
The DNA here is from genome assembly GCA_900546315.1 of uncultured Eubacteriales bacterium. GTDB lineage: Bacteria > Bacillota > Clostridia > Oscillospirales > CAG-272 > Flemingiibacterium. The sequence goes on along the minus strand of URCP01000068.1, from coordinate 5,493 downwards.
GGACAGCCACCTCTGCGCGGTGAATATGAACGTCACGAAATGACAAATCAGAGCGTGTTTCTAAACTCAAACGCATGAAATTAATCAAATATTTTCTCAGTGGCAGAAAATCGAAAGGCTCAGACAGTTATTTGAAAATGTCCGTGAGAATCCGGATATGCAGGATCTGTATACAGACGGAACTTATATCAAAGCGCATCGCTCAAGTGCCGGTACAAAAAAGGGGCTCCGGAATAAGAAGTATCCGGGATCTATGGATCGCTGGAAGGACAACTGGGCGGCTGTCAGTCCTATGTTCAAGTTTTCGGATATTGTGCGGAGGGTGATCTGTGCGACTAACGCTATAGAGAGGCTTAACAGGTCACGGAATGTGTTTCCGGACAGTAAGGCTTTGCTGAAGGCGCTTTATCTGACTGCTGACAACATTACGAAAAAGTGGACGAACACGCTTCGTGACTGGGGACAGGTATATGCTGAGCTTTCTGTGATGTACGGGGACAGGCTGCCGCCATCCTTAGCAGAACGGCATAAAAATGCGATAATAATATATATTGCCAAGGGCGGCGACGACTCAAAAATATGCACGCCGTCAGATGTCCTCCCGATAAGCCGGCACTCGCCGAGGATATTCAGCGTTATGATTTCCGCGTCACCTCCGTTCTCTATCGACTCACGCGATATGATCTCACCGTTCATATCTGATATACCATCGCTTTTCGACGCGCGGAGAGTGTAGTGTTCCTCCGATCTGCTTTTTAAGAAGCGCGCGAACCTCGGGAAGATGGCTCAACACAGTCGACGGCGGCTTGCGCAGCATCTCCACGGTCTAGTCTGTCTTGTAATCCATATAATAGTGAAGATAGATAACGTCCTTGTACTTCGTCGGGAGCCGCATCACGGCGTCGAACGTCTCGTCAGGTTCCGGGATTGATTCACCCCTCCGGCTCGTTGAAATCGCCATCTATCGAGCTGACTTTTCGCCGGAACCAGTGTTTCAGCCTGTCCTTGCAGAGATTTACAGCGGAGATCGTCAGCCACTTCTTCTCGTGTGTCATCGTTGAATTCGAACTTTCCGGTCAGAACCTTGACGAAAACGTCCTTGGCGCAGTCCTCGGCTTCGGGCTTGTCTTTCATATATGTAAAACAGACGCGGTATACCATCCTGTAATTCCGCTCGTAGAATTCTTCAAAGCCGTTTTCGACCGTGATCTCTGGCATGATGACTTCTTCTGAATTATATAACGATACGGAAGCGATTTTTGTCGGGGATTTTTTTATAGCACACAGTTGTAAACTTTTCTGCCATCTGCAAATTCAGATTGTCGACGAAATCCCCCGGAAGCGGACTGCCTCCGGGGGTATGGTATATCGCTCAACTCTGCTTCAGATACTTCCCGCACTCGCTCTCAAGCTCTTTCCACACGGGATAATCCGCGCCGTTCGCGTCGAAGAAGGACTTCATATCCCGGTTCAGCGCGCTCATCTCGTCGACGGCGTTCATCGCGTGGTCGGACGCGCAGATCTTTCCGAGGCTCGTCGCGCACATCAACCTGAAAAAATTCAGGCAGGTCTTACGATACTTCTCACTCTCGAAGTCCTTGTCGCCCTCAGGAAGTATCTCATGTCCGGCGTTCTTTATCGCGCGGTAGCCCTCGATATTGGCGTCGATCATACGGTTCAGGTACGCGGTGTTTCCCTTTAATTTCTTAAGGTCGCCGTCGGTCTTGTAGCAGGCAAATGCCGCCGGAAGCACGAACGCGGCGTGGCAGAGGAGATAATCCTCCATCGCTGGCTGATAGACCACCTTGTATTTCATACCGGCGAATATTTCGCCGATAAGCCGCTCGTTCGACGGCGATCCGGAAAGCTGACCGATGGTGATCTTCTTCAGATCGATCGACACCACCCGGTCGCGCTCGCGGTGCCCGGCGGAGAGCGAAAACGCGAACATGACGTTCTTCTCCGGCAGGAACGAGGCAATCTCCGTGGCGCGAACGTTGTTTCCGACAAAAACGATGTTCTTCACTCTGCTCGCCCGCAGAGTTTCTGTCACTGCCCAGACCTGAGAGCAGCGCATCACGACGAATATCACGTCATAGTCGTCCTCAGGTTTCAGCTCCGTCACTACCGGAACTTTTGTGACCGAGACAAACGGTGAGAATTTGTCATTTATCCGCAGTCCGTTCTTCTTTATCTCCTCCGCCCAGCTTCCGCGCGCGAGCAGCGTCACGTCCTTTCCGGCACGGAAAAAATTCCGCGCGAGGTTACAGCCGAGTACTCCCGCGCCGTATATCAGTATTTTCACTTCAATTTTTCCTGTTTTCATTTTTTGTTTTTTGTCACCCGAGCGCGACATCAAGCGCCATCATCACGCTGAACCCGACCGCGAAGAAAACTGTTCCGACATTCGAGTGCTCCCCCTGAGACATCTCCGGTATAAGCTCCTCGACGACAACATACAGCATAGCCCCGGCGGCAAAGCTCAGAAGATACGGCAGAGCCGGTATCACAAGCTGCGCCGCGATAAGCGTCAGCACAGCGCCAATCGGCTCAACAATACCCGAGAGAACTCCGCCGATGAACGCCCGTCTCTTCCCTTCTCCCTCGGCTCTGAGCGGCATCGAGATTATCGCGCCCTCCGGGAAATTCTGTATCGCGATTCCGAGCGACAGCGCCAACGCGCCCGCCGCCGTGATCTTCGCGCCGCCGGAGAGAAATCCGGCGTACATCACGCCAACAGCCATTCCCTCCGGGATATTGTGAAGAGTCACGGCGAGAACCATCATTGTGGCGCGGCTGAGTCGGCTCTTCGGTCCCTCAGCCTGTTCGCTGCCCATGTGCAGATGCGGAATGAGATGGTCGAGCGCGAGCAGAAACAGCACGCCAATCCAGAAACCGACAAGAGCCGGAATGAACGACAGCCTGCCCATCCCCTCGGACTGCCCGATCGCAGGTATCAGCAGGCTCCATACAGACGCCGCGACCATGACACCGGCGGCAAACCCGGAAAGCGCGCGCCGAACCGTCACGCCGAGCGACTTCTTCATAAAGAACACGCACGCCGAGCCGAGCGTCGTTCCGATAAATGGAATAAGTATTCCGAAAAAAACTTCCAAATCACACCTTCTCAAAGAAACGCTGAATAAATAGGGTTTTCGCAGAAAAATATTTGTATTTTTGTTTTTCTGCAAAATTAACCTTAAACCAGTGTTTTCTCAAATATAACTCCGACACAGGTTAGAGCATGCTAACCCGTGCGTTTTTGAAAAGCCGCCGCGCGGCAGCCGTTCCTGTACTCTTCTGATTATATTATAGCACAAAGACTTCCGGTTTGCAACAGGAAGACGAAAAAAACAGCCAAATGAGCCCGACCGGCTGTCGGGCTCATTTTTTCGAGTTATAGCATCAGATACCGGCGTATCTGTAGAGTAACGTCACAATCTGTGCTCTCGTGCAAATATTGTCCGGCGCGAAGGAATCATTTCCGACGCCGTTCGTGACTCCGCCTGATACTGCCCAGCTGACCGCGGACGCATAGTACGAATCCGCCGCGACGTCTCCGAATACTGTTCCGTCAGTCTTAGGTGAACCTGCCATGCGATAGAGGAAGGTCACAATCTGCGCCCTTGTGCAGACCTCGTCGGGTGCGAACAGACCGTCTCCGACTCCGTTCGTAATACCGTTCGTGACCGCCCAGACGACCGCGTCATAGTAGTAATCGGAAGAGTCAACATCGGCGAAGCCGCAATCAGCGTCAGCCACAGGCGCTCCCGCCGCTCTCCAGAGGAAGGTCACCGCCTGCGCTCTCGTGCAGGACGCATCCGGCGCAAAGATACCGTCCGCGACACCGTTCGTGATGCCGTTTCTGACTGCCCAGTCGACGGCGTCCGCGTAGTAGGCGTCTTCCGGAACGTCGACGAACGCCTGATGGGGCGCGGCGAACTCAGCACTGACTTTCACATCCGACGCCGGCATCGTGAAATACCAGTTATCACCGTCGGATATGACCGCGATCTCGCCGTAATCTCCGGTCACGGTGAGTTTCACAAGCGTATAGCCATCGTCAGGGGTCACTGTGAGAGTGATTCTGGTTCCGCTGTATGCTCTCTCGCGGCTGCTGACAACCTTTCCGCCGTCGGAAACGACAGTTTCGACATCAAACGCGTCGAGAACCGGGAGAATAATTCCGGGTTCATCCGGCTTGTCGCTTTCGATAAGTCTCACCGGAATATCGCGCGAGGTCGCGTATTGGTAAACCGGCGCGTCCTTTGAGTCGGTGAAGACCGTAACGTTCGGAGAATTTCTGAAGATTCCCTCGCCGAGATTCTTCACGTTCTTAAGGATCGTCGCCTCGGTCAGATGATCGTTGTAAGCGAAGGCCTCTCTTCCGATCGTCTCAACCTTTCCGGGGATAACGACCGACCTTAACGCCGTTCCGAGGAAAGCGGTGTCGCCAATTGTCACAAGGCTCGACGGGAGAGTCACCTCGTTAAGCGACGCGGAGCTTGCGAACGCTGAGTTTCCGATCGAGGTCACGCCATCCGGAATCACGATCGAAGTCAGTTTCTCGCAGACACCGAAACTGTTCGCGCCGAGCTCAGTCAGAGTCGACGGGAGCGAGACCCTTTCGAGAATACGGCAGTAGAAGAACGCGTGATCGCCAATTCTCTCGACACCCTCGGGGATTGTCACGTCAGTGAGTCCTCTAGGGCAGAAGATGAGCTCGCTTCCGTCAGCGTTATAGAGAAGTCCGTCCTTCGATGAGAAGTATTTTCCGCCCGCCGTGACGTTTACCGACGTCAGGTGGTTGCAGCCGAGGACATCGGAACGCTCAAACGCGTCGCCGGGATACTCGCCTCCGAGCTTTTCGAGCGTCGCGGGGAGATGGATACTTGTAAGTCCGGTGCAGCTCATGAACGCCTGATTCTCAATGACCCTGACACCTTCCGGAACAACAACGCTCGCGAGTCTCACACAAGCCGCGAAGGCTTCGCTCCTTATCGTCCGCAGCGAGTTCGGGAGCGTGAGCGATCTCATTCCCTCGCACTCATAGAAGGCTTCACTGCCTACGGTTTCAACGCCCTCCGGGATGACGACGTCAATGAGTCTCCAGCAAAGGTGGAAAGCTCCGGTCGGGATTTCGGTCAGAGTCGACGGAATCGTGATTCTCTCAAGCCTCTCGCAGGAGTCGAACGCGTATCCGCCCATCGTTTTAAGTCCCTCGGGGAGATTAACCTCCGGAATATGCGTGCAGTACTCAAACGCGCGCTCGCCGATGTTTTCAAGCCCCGAGCCGAACGAGACCGAGTCGAGATTCACGCAGTGCGAGAAGGCATAGCTTTCGATCTCCTTCAGCGTGTCGGGAAGGTCAACCGACGTGATATTCCGGTTATTGGCGAAAGCCCCGGAAGCGATTCCGACGACGGTGCGGTTCTCAACAGACGCGGGGATAACGAGGTCAGTAAGCTCGCCGACATATCCGGTTATGTATCC
>URCP01000067.1 GCA_900546315.1 uncultured Eubacteriales bacterium | reverse complement strand
GGTTCTGGATGGGCTGGGGGACAAAGGGGATATATTTCTCGAAACCTTTCATGATAAACTTCCTCCTAATCGTTTTGCGTAAAAATTGGGGTTGTGCTGGCGGGGGAAAGTGACGAAAAAAGAAGCCCCTGACCGAACAGCATGTTCAGTCAGGGGCGAAATGTTACATTCATTCGCGGTACCACCCTGATGCTCCTGGCAGATCACTCCACCAGGACTCTGCGGCCTCCAGCAAGGCCCGGACGGGTAACGGCGTCAGCCGGATGCCCCTAGTGACTGGAAAAGCGTTCAGGACATCAACTCTGGGAACAGTCATACACCCGCACCTTCCGATCGGCTCACAGCATCCGCCGACTCTCTGCACAAAAGAAACGGGTCTTTTTTCCCTTCCTCGTCTTTGACGTTGATAGACAGGTTGTGATTGATAATCTACCACATCCGGTGGCGGTTGTCAAGGGGAAATTTCTCCGGAGGCGGGAAAAAAGAAGGAAAATCACGAAAATTTCTCTTGACATTTGGGTGATGGTGCGGTAAAATAATTCTTGCTTGTATGGGTGATCGCTTTGGAGAGGTGTCCGAGCGGTTTAAGGAGCCAGTCTTGAAAACTGGTGACTCAGTCATGGGCCATGGGTTCGAATCCCATCCTCTCCGCCATACAACCTTAAAACAGAATGGAGATCATCAATTCTGCCTCATGGAGAAGTACTCAAGTGGCCGAAGAGGCGCCCCTGCTAAGGGTGTAGGCCGGGGATTCCCGGCGCGAGAGTTCAAATCTCTCCTTCTCCGCCAGAACCCCTCACGTATGTGAGGGGTTTTCTCTTTGTCTGCCGGACTTTTCCATTTTTCATAAAGAATTTTCCCGTTTTTTTCACGAATGCTATTGCTAATCCTCAGAAAGAGTGGTACAATATAAGTATCAATCTTATAAGGAGCATCCCATGAAACTCAACTACAAACGCACGCTCGCCGTCGGATTCGCGTTTTTCCTTATCTGCGCGTTCTGGCAGGCTTATGACAACATCATCCCTAAGATCCTGACTGACAAGTTCGGCATGGCTCACGTCTGGTCCGGCGCGGTCATGGCGCTTGACAATGTCCTCGCCGTGTTTCTTCTGCCGCTGTTCGGCGCGATATCGGACAGGCATATGGGGAAGCTCGGGCGCAGGACGCCGTTCATTCTCGTAGGCACGATCGCGGCGGCGATAGGGCTCGTCATCCTCTCGGTCGCTGACGATATGCAGCTCTCAAAGCTCGACGGCTCCGACCCGTGGGAGGTCACGAAGGCAAATCCGATGATACTCGTGATCTTCATGCTTATACTTCTCTTCGTGCTTGTCTCAATGGCGATATTTCGCTCGCCCGCGGTCGCGCTGATGCCGGACGTCACACCGAAGCCGCTCCGCTCCAAGGCGAACGCAATCATCAACCTCACCGGCACGGCGGGCGGCATGATCGTCCTCGCGCTCGGAATCGTCTTCGGCACCGGAAAGCCGGAGAACGCGCGGATGAGCTACACCGGCTTCTTCGCGGTAATCGCCGGGATAATGCTCGTTTCCCTGCTCGTCTTCATGCTCACGGTCAAGGAGAAGAAATGGGCGGCGGAAGCGGAGAAAATCAACGACGCGCTCGACGCTGAAACAAGCGAAAAAACCTCCGGAACCAAAACATCCGCGAATTCACTCACCGCCGGTGAGAGAAAATCGCTCATCCTCATCTTAGCGTCGGTCGTCCTCTGGTTCATGGGCTACAACGCGGTGACGAGCAAATACTCGGTCTACGCCGGAGACGTGCTCGGGCTCGACTACAACCTGACGCTGATAATCGCTCAGGCGGCGGCGATAGTCTCCTATATCCCGGTCGGAATCGTGTCCTCAAAAATCGGGCGGAAGAAGACTATCCTCGCGGGCGTCGTTATGCTCTGCGCGGCGTTCACAGGAGCGGCGTTCATCGGCAGGGGGACGAGCATACTTGTCATGAACATCTTCTTCGCTCTCGCCGGAATTGGCTGGGCGTCGATAAACGTCAACAGCTACCCGATGGTCGTCGAGCTCGCGAAGAGCGGCGACGTCGGAAAATATACCGGATATTACTATACGGCGAGTATGTCGGCACAGATAATCACGCCGATACTCAGCGGCGCGTTCCTGACATGGGGCGGTATGCGGACGCTGTTCCCGTACGCCGCGATATTCGTCGCGGGAGCGTTCTTCACGATGCTCGCGGTAAAGCACGGCGACTCGGTCGGGTCATTCTAATTATTCTTATCGTTCTGATACTCATCCTTCTCTTCCTCGTAAAGCCCGGACACAGACCGCTCCCGGACACGGTGAAGCGCGACTACGCTCACCGCGGGCTCCATACCTGCGCCGGTCAGAAGGAGATGCCTCCGGTCGATCACATGGACGGATACCCGCCTGAAAATTCACTCTCCGCGTTCGCGAAAGCCGCTGACGCCGGTTATGGTATCGAACTTGACGTTCAGCTCTCGCGTGACGGCGAGGTCTATGTCTTCCACGACTATTCCCTTTCCCGGATGACCGGCCGGGACGCGAAGCTCTCAGATCTCACGTCGGCTGAGCTCGAAACTCTCCGTCTCGCGGGGACAGACGAGAAGATACCGAAGCTCACCGAGGTGCTTGAAACGGTCGGCGGGCGCGTTCCTCTGCTCGTCGAGCTGAAAGGCGAGAGCACCGACACATCCGTCTGCCCGAAGACCGACGCAATACTGTCGGCGTATCACGGCGACTACATCGTCGAGTCGTTCAACCCGCTTCTGCTCTATTGGTACAGAAAAAACCGCCCGGAGGTTCTCCGCGGACAGTTATATACAAATGTCGTGAAATCGAACGGCTTTTCCCCGCTGAATCTTCTGCTCACGGGGATGCTCTTCAACTTCCTCGTGAAGCCGGACTTCATCGCGTATGACGAGAAAAAGCCGGGCGCTCTCCCGGTGCGGCTCGCCTGCGGGCTGTTCGGCTGCGCGCGCTTCACGTGGACTGTCAGAAGCCCGGAGGACTGGGCGGAAAAGGGCGGCGCTTCCGCTATATTCGAGGGCTTTTTCCCGGAAAAATAGAATCATGAAAAGCGTCTCCGGACGCTTTTTGTGTTTCATGTCTATTGACTTTTTCCCGTCTTCGCGGTATAATATATCAGATAAAGATTTTGAAAGAAGATAAATCAATGCAAAAGGAAAAATCAAAGATTCTGACGCTGTTCCTCACCTTCCTGAAGATCGGCGCGTTCACCTTCGGCGGAGGGTACGCAATGATACCGCTGATTCAGCGCGAGATAGTGCTCCGCCGCCGGTGGATAACCGACGACGACATACTCGAGATAACCGCCATCGCCGAGTCGACACCCGGACCGATAGCGGTGAATTCCGCGACCTTTGTCGGATACCGTGTCGGCGGGCTGCCCGGCGCGGCTTTGTCTACAGTCGGGGTTGTCCTGCCGTCATTTGTCATCATAACGGCGATATCATATGTCCTGCGGCAGTTTGAGTCGCTGGCGGCGGTCAGGTACGCGTTCTTCGGCATACGCGCCGGGGTTCTCGCGCTGCTTGTCACGGCGCTCGTCTCGATGGCGCGGAAGCTCGGGAAAAACATACTGAATATCATCATCGCGCTCGCGGCGTTCGTATTTACCGGCATATTCGGTTTTGACGTGATCCCGGTGCTTATAGCCTGCGCGGTCGTCGGGCTGACAGGCTCTCTCGCCGCCGCGAAGAGGGCGGAAAAGAAGGCGGACGGGAGGGACGGCGAATGATATACCTTGAGCTTTTCATTACGTTCTTCAAGATAGGTCTCTTCACCTTCGGCGGCGGATACGCGATGCTGCCGCTCATCGAGCAGGAGGTTCTGAGCCACGGCTGGCTGACCGCCGAGGAGATCGTCAACTTCATCGCCGTCAGCGAGTCGACTCCCGGACCGTTCGCGATAAACATTTCGACCTACGTCGGCGTTGAGACGGCGGGCATACCCGGAGCGTTCACGGCGACCCTCGGGGTTGTCCTTCCGTCCTTCGCCGTGATACTCATCGTCGCGCGGATATACGATTCCTTCAGGAAGAACCGGATAGTCAGCGGGTGTATGTCGGGGCTGAAGCCTGCGGTCGTCGGGCTCATCGGCGCGGCGCTGATCTCGGTCGGCTCGGCGGTGTTCTTCCCGGATGGTGTGTCCGCGAGCGTGTTTACAAGCCCGGAGTTCTACATTTCTCTCGGCATTTTCGCGGTCTCGGCGCTGATGGCTGTGAAGAAGCTGCATCCGATAATCATAATCGCCTTCTCGGCGGTCGTCGGACTGATAATCGGCTTCGCCGCGCCGGGGCTCATCTGAATCTGAAAGGAAAATCATGTACAGACTACTGATCGTAGAGGACGACCCGGTCATCGCCGGGGCTGTGGCGGACAAGGCGGCGCGCTGGGGTCTTGAGACCCGCGCTGTCGAGGATTTCTCGCGCGTCATGAGCGACTTCGCGGAGTTCTCCCCGCACATCGTACTGCTCGATATTTCCCTCCCGCGCTTCGACGGATATCACTGGTGCCGCGAGATACGCGCCGTGTCGAAGACGCCTGTCATCTTCATCTCCTCAGCGTCCGACAACATGAACATAATAATGGCGATGAACCTGGGCGCGGACGACTTCATATCGAAGCCGTTCGACACCGACGTGCTGATAGCTAAAATACAGGCGATGCTCCGCCGCACCTATGATTTCGGTATGTCGACCGGCGTCTTTGAGCACCGCGGCGCGATTCTCTCGACCGGCGACGGTACGCTCACCTACAACGGCGTAAAAATTCCGCTGACCAAGAACGAATACCGCGTCCTGCTCTCCCTCTTCGAGAACAAAGGAAAGATCGTCAGCCGCGAGAAGATAATGGAGACAATCTGGCAGACAGACAGCTTCATCGACGAGAACACGCTGAACGTCAACATCAACCGTCTGAGGAAGAAGCTCTCCGCCGCCGGTCTCGACGGTTTCATAACGACGAGAGTCGGCTCGGGGTACATGATATCATGAAAGGACACAGGGTGCTTCTGTATCTGAAAAGCCGGTGGCGCGGGATCGCCGCGTTCGCGATTTTCGTCGCGGCTTCCGGCGTGTGCGCCGCTCTGTATTCGCTTCCGTTTGAGGCGGTGCTCTATCCGGCGCTTCTCGTCGCGGCATTCGCGGTTGTTATGGCGGTTCTCGATATATTGCGCACCGCCCGTCGGCACGGCGCGCTGTCGGCGCTGAAGGCGCTGCCGGATGATCTGAGCGATTACCTTCCGGAGCCGGACACGATCGCCGAGGAAGACCTCTCGGAGATAATACGCCGTCTCGAAGACAGGATATCCCGTCTCACCGACGACTTCTCCCGCCGCGAGGCAGACACGATAAACTACTATACCATGTGGGCGCACCAGATAAAAACGCCGATCTCCGCGATGAGCCTGATACTGAAAAGCACCGACACGCAAGAATCGCGTCAGCTGGCGGCGGAGCTCTCCCGCGTCTCGCAGTATGTCGACATGGTGATGGCGTACCTGCGTCTCGGCTCGGACTCGACCGACTATACCTTCCGCGAGACGCCGCTCGACGATATACTGCGCGCGGAGGTGCGCTCCTTCGCGTCCGAGTTCATTTACCGGAAGATAGCGCTCGACTTCACGCCGACCGGAAAGACTGTCCTGACCGACCGCAAATGGCTCGGCTTCGTCATCGGTCAGGTGCTGTCGAACGCTCTCAAATACACGCGCGAGGGGAAAATCAGCGTCTTCATGTCCTCGCCGGACACCCTCTGCGTGCGCGACACGGGAATCGGCATCCCGCCCGAGGATCTCCCGCGCGTCTTTGAGCCGGGATACACGGGGATGACCGGAAGAAGCGAGGAGGGACGGCACTCAAGCGGCATCGGCCTGTACCTCTGCAAAATGATCTGCACCCGCCTCGGGCACACAATAAGAATTGATTCAGACGGAAACGGCACAAGCGTTTACATCTCGTTCCCGAAGCATTCTGCGCCGGTCGACTGAAACACCATCTTACAAAAATGTAATATCATCCCGGGAAATGTAATCCGCTTCGATGGCGGGCATTTCCCTTTTGTGGTATAATATACTCACAAACTTCAAAAAAAGGATTGATACGCATGAACATACTCGAAGTAAAAAATCTCAAAAAAATCTACACAACCCGCTTCGGCGGCGGGAAGGTCGAGGCGCTCTCAAACGTGAACTTCACGGTCGCCGAGGGTGAATACACCGCGATAATGGGCGAGTCCGGCTCCGGCAAAACCACTCTCCTGAACATACTCGCTTCCCTCGACAAGCCGACCTCCGGCGAGGTTCTGCTCGACGGGCGCGACATATCGAAGGTGAGGGACAGCGAGCTCGCGTCCTTCCGCCGGGACAATCTCGGGTTCGTCTTTCAGGACTTCAACCTGCTCGACACCTTCACGCTCGAGGACAATATCTGTCTGCCGCTCGTCCTCGCCGGAAAGAAGTACCCGGAGATGAAGAAGCGTCTCGACGACCTCGCCCCGCGCCTCGGAATCGCTGCGATCCTGAAAAAATACCCCTACGAAGTCTCCGGAGGTCAGAAACAGCGCGCCGCCGTCGCGAGGGCGCTGATAACGAATCCGCGGATAATCCTCGCCGACGAGCCGACCGGAGCGCTCGACTCCCGCTCGAGCGACGAGCTTCTCCGCCTGTTCGGCGAGATAAACGCGGGCGGGCAGACAATACTCATGGTCACACACTCGGTCGGAGCCGCGAGCCGCGCCGGACGCGTCCTGTTCATCCGTGACGGCGTGGTCTTCCACCAGCTGTTCCGCGGGGATGACACGCCGGACGCCTTCTACCGCCGGATCTCCGACACGCTGACCATCATCGCGACCGGCGCCGACATCCGCGACACGCGCGGAGATTCCGCCGTCTCCGGGGGTGACGTGAGATGAGCTTTTCTCTCTACCCGAAGCTCGCGCTCGGCGGTATGCGCAAGAACGCGCGGCTCTACGTGCCGTACCTGCTGACATCCGCCGGGATGGTCATGATGACCTACATCCTCGCGTTTCTCGCCTTCTCCCCGCTGACGACCGTCGCGACCGGGACAAGCGGGACGGCGATGATCCTGAATCTCGGCATATTCGTCGTCGCAGGGTTCGCGGCGCTGTTCCTCTTTTACACGAACTCGTTCCTGATACGCCGGCGCGAGCGGGAATTCGGACTTTACAGCGTGCTCGGGATGGGCAAATTCAACCTCGCGCTGATACTTCTCTTCGAGGCGCTGTTCACGGCGGCGATATCGCTTGTCGCGGGGCTTCTCGGCGGGATGCTGTTCTCGAAGATCGCCGAGGTCGGGCTTCTCCGGCTGATCGGCGCGGATTTCACTTATAAGCTGACTGTCTCCCCGTCGGCGCTCGTGTTCACGGTCACGACTTATCTTATTATCTTCGGGCTGATACTTCTCCGTTCGGTGAGCCGGGTCGGCTTCCGAAGCGCCGCCGACCTGACAAAGAGCGAAAACGTCGGCGAGAAGCCGCCGAAGGGCAATATCTTCCTCGGTATCGCCGGAGTTCTCCTCCTCGGCTTCGCGTACTGGCTCGCGGTTACGATAAAGGATCCGGTCGATGCGCTGACGCTATTCTTCGTCGCGGTGCTGATGGTCATCGCGGCGACCTACATGATCTTCATCTCCGGCTCGGTGGTCTTCTGCCGCCTGCTCCAGAAGAACAAGCGGTATTACTACAACAAGCGGCATTTTGTCTCGATCTCGTCGATGGTCTACAGAATGAAGCGAAACGGCGCGGGTCTCGCGTCAATCTGCATCCTCGCGACGATGGTGCTCGTCATGATCTCGTCGACGACCTGCCTGTATTTCGGCTTCGAGGACTCCCTGCGCTCGGTCTACCCGCGAGAAATCAACGCCACCGCGCTTTTCGAAAGCCTTGACGACATGAGCGAGGAGGCGACAGACAGGCTCCGCGCCGCGGCTGAAAACACGCTCACAGAAGAAGGATACACGGGACAGAACTTTCTCGAATGGCGCCGCGCGTCCTGCCCCGCGTCGCTGAAGCGCACGAACATCGTGACGAAAAACGAACAGGACGCGCAGTACATCCAGCTGATACTCGTCCCGCTCTCCGACTACAACACGGCGATGGGAACGAACGAAACCCTGTCTGACGGCGAAACGCTTGTCTACTCCTACCGCACGGATTTCTCCGGAGACAGCATGACGATAAACGGCGAGCCTATCAGCGTCAGAAGGATACTTACCGACTTTTTCGACGCCGGGGAGATCAACTCAAACATGACGCCGTCCCTGATCGTCGTAGTTCCGGACTTTTTCGGGACGGTCGACCGGCTGAACACTCTCGCGGACGAGATCGGCGCGCAGAGATTCACGGCGCTCTGGTATTACGGCTTCGACGCCCCGCTTTCCCCCGAGGAAGGCGAGAGCTTCTACGGTGATATAGCGAATGAGCTCGACGGAAGCGTCCGGTTCCAATCGCTCTGGAGCCGCTCGCGCGAGGCTAACCGTGAGGAATTCCTCGGCATCTACGGCGGTCTGTTCTTCATCGGTCTGATACTCAGCCTGATCTTCACGTCCGCCGCCGTGCTGATAATCTACTATAAGCAGCTCTCGGAGGGCTACGAGGACGCCGCGCGGTTTGAGATCATGCAGAAGGTCGGTATGACGAAGCGCGACATCAGGGCGAGCATCAACTCGCAGCTGCTGACCGTCTTCTTTCTGCCGCTGATATTCGCGGGTCTGCACCTCGGGTTCGCGTTCCCGTTCGTCAGTAAGATGCTGACGCTGTTCAACCTGACGAACACGTCGCTGCTCATCATGAGGACGGCGCTCAGCTTCCTTGTCTTCGCCGTGCTGTATGTCATTGTCTACAAGATCACGTCCAGCGCTTATTATAAAATCGTCAGCGGAAATTAAGGAAACGCTGATTTAAGGTTATTTTCGCAAAAAAGCCTATAAATCCAAGTATTTTTTCTGCGGAAACCCGATTAAGTGTATCCTTAAATATCGTCAGCCTTTTTCAAATCCGCCTCCCGGACAGGTACGCCTTCCGGGAGGTGCTTTTTTGTGGCAAACGCATTATTAACACTTTGTTCAAGACTTTTTCTGAGTTTTGTGATACAATACTTACAGGATACTACCAAGACGTGAGCACACGCGACAGCGCTTTGCACAATTCTGATTCTTAATTTTGTACGAATTGACTTTACCCCCGCGAATTTTTATATTTATAAGGAGTTTATGATTATGAACCGCAAGATCCTGTCCGCAATTCTTCTGATGTCCCTCATCCTGTCCGCCTCCTGCGGGAGTGCGCCGACAGACGGCGCTGTTACGAGCGAGGAGCAGCTTACCGAGTCAACGGAGACCGAGGAGACCACCGAAGCCCGCATTGAACCCGACCTTCCCGACACGAAATGGGAGGGCTACAAGTTCCGCGTCCTGACGAAGGGCGACAAGAACGTCCACTGGAAATCGAAGGACATCGCCGCCACCGAGGAGAACGGCGACGTCATAAACGACGCTGTCTACGCCCGCAACATGAAGATTTACGACCGCTTCGGCGTCGAGATGGTCGATATCCCGTCCCCGAACGACACGTGGGATCTCTCCACTCCGCTGAGAAAGTCGGTCATGGCGGCGTCGGACGACTACGATATGGTCTCGTCCGGCTACAACGACGTTCCGAAGAACCTCGCCGGGGATGGAATGCTGATGGAGCTCCACAGCGTACCGTACATGGATCTCTCGAAGCCTTGGTACGACCAGAACGCAAATGAGCAGCTTTCGATAGACGGAAAGCTCTTCGCGACTGTCGGCGACATGATTCTGATGGACAACGAGGCGACTCTCTGCGTCCTCTTCAACAAGAAGCTCGCGGATGATTACGGTTTCGAAAATTTCTACGATATGGTCAAGCGCGGCACGTGGACGATCGACCGCATGACCGAGTTCACGAAACAGGCGGCGAAGGATCTGGACGGCGACGGCGTCATGGGTGAGAAGGATCAGTGGGGCAACATCGGCGAGCCGCTGAATACATACGCGTTCATGGTTGGATGCGGAGTCGCCGCGGTTAAAAAGGTTGACGACATTCCGGAATTTGACATGAAGAACGAGCACTTCTACGACGCGTTCACTAAAGCCGTGAATCTCAACCGCGACGACAAGGTGACGATGTTCTCGGACAATTTCAAGGCGGCTGATGTCTGGGCTGATATAATCGACCCCGCGTTCACTGAGGGGCGTGTTCTGTTCAATACCGCGGGACTGGTACGAGTGACTGTCTTCCGCGCGATGGAGACGAATTTCGGCATACTCCCGCTCCCGAAATATGACGAGAGCCAGAAGGAATACAACTCCATGGTCTCAATCGGCTGCGCGAACAGCATCGCCATCCCGGCGACCGCCGACGACGAGCGCTCCGGCGCTGAGATCTAGTCTCAGTCCACTGAGGGTTAATACACACTCACCCCCGCGTACTATGACATAGTCCTCAAGACGAAGAACGCGCGCGACGACGCGTCCTCCGAGATGCTCGACATAATCTTCGATAACCGAGTCTTCGATATCGCGTATATGTTCGACTGGGGCGGAATCATCGGATCCATAAACGGCCTTAAGACCGACGGCAAGATAAGCTCCACCATCGACTCGAAGCTGAAGGCGGCTGAGAAGGAGCTTGAGAAGACATTGACCGCCTACGCCGAGCTCGAATGAATAACCGGAATGGAATCGCGATAGTCGGTCTCAACGGCAGCGGTAAATCGACTCTCGGGCATATGCTCGCGAAAGAGACCGGATACCATGAAATGGACGTCGAGGATTACTTTTTCCCTGAGCAGAGGGAATCGAGACGAAACGCGCTCGAGGGGACAGCCGACATGACCGAAGGCGCTCTGCCGTTCTCCGCCCCGCGCGGAAAAGAGCAGGTCGAGAAGGCTCTGCTCGACGACATCCGCCTGCACCCGGAGTTCATCCTGTGCGGCGTATCGCTCAACTGGTGCGAAGAGCTTCTGTCGGAGATAAACACGGTATTCTGGCTGAAGACCCCGCGGGACATCCGGATCAGCCGTATAAAGAACCGCGAGGAAGACCGCTGGGGAGCGAGAGTCGCGGAGGGCGGCGATATGTACGAAAGTCAGCTGGAGTTCCGCAGGATGGCGGCGGGGCTCTCAGAGTCAAAGGTCAGCGACAGTGTCGCTTATCTGAGCTGTGAAGTCGTCGCGCTCGACGGAACTCTCCCGCCGGAGGATAATATCCGGATAATCAAAGATTATCTAAGGAAACACTGATTTACGGTAGTTTTCGATCAGGACACAGACTGAGGATCTCGTCCGTGTCCTGATTATATGCAATCCGGGCGATATTTTAATTAACAATTTGTTCAAGATTTTTTGGGAGGAATGTAGTAAAATATATACGTAATACAAACAGCGTGTGAGCGCACGTGACAGTACTTTGCACAATATCGGATCAATTTTAATCTTATTTGATTTTTCCCCCGCGAATATTTTTTTAAGGAGATATTATCATGAACCGCAAGCTTCTGTCTGTTTTCCTGCTTATTTCGATCCTTCTGACCGCTTCCTGCGGGAGTTCACCGTCAGGTCCGGTGTCCGGAGACGACACCTCCGCGACAACTACCGACACAGCCGAATCCGAGACGACCGCCGCGCGCATCGAGCCTGTCCTCCCGGACACCAGATGGGAAGGCTACAAGTTCCGCGTCCTGACTAAGGGCGACACGAACGTCCACTGGAAGTCGAAGGACATCGCCGCCGCCGAGGAAAACGGCGACGTCATAAACGACGCTGTCTACGCCCGAAACATGAAGGTATATGAGCGCTTCGGCGTGGAAATGGTCGATATCCCCTCGCCGAACGGCACGGGAGATCTGACCTCGCCGCTGAGGAAATCGGTCATGGCGTCGTCTGACGACTATGACATGGTCGCGTCGGGCTACAACGACGTTCCGAAGGCTCTCGCGGGAGATGGAATGCTGATGGAGCTTCACAGCGTGCCGTACATGGATCTCTCGAAGCCGTGGTACGACCAGAACGCGAATGAACAGACCTCGCTTGACGGGAAACTCTTCGCTACTGTCGGCGACATGATTCTGATGGACAACGAGGCGACCTACGGCGTTCTCTTCAATAAGAAGCTGGCGGAGGATTACGGTTTTGAGAACTTCTATGAGAAGGTCAAGGACGGCACCTGGACAATTGATTACATGACCGAGTGCTCGCGCGCTGTCGCGAAGGATCTCGACGGAGACGGCGTCATGGGTGAGAAGGATCAATGGGGCTGCATCGGCGAAGCATTCAATACCTACGCCTACATGGTCGGCTGCGGAGTTCAGGCATATGAGAAGAACAAGGACGATATTCCGGTGTTCACGGTGAACAGCGAGCGCTTCCATGACTCTTTCGTCAAGGCATTCCAGCTCAATCGCGACGATAAGTCGACGATGTTCGCCGACAGATTCAAGGCCGCGGATGTATGGGCGGACGTGATCGACCCGGCGTTCTCGGAGGGACGCGTGCTGTTCAACGTCGCCGGACTCGTCAGGGTCACCGTTTTCAGGGCAATGGAGACAGACTTCGGTATTCTTCCGATGCCGAAATTCGACAAGGAGCAGAAGGAATACTTCTCGATCGTGTCGACCGGCAGCGCGAATACGATCTCCATCCCGGTCACGGCAGACGCTGAGCGCTCCGGAGCCGTCATCGAGGCGCTTTCGGCTGAAAGTCATTACATCCTGACTCCCGCGTTCTATGACACGGTTCTCAAGACCAAGGCGGCGAGAGACGACGATTCCGCCGATATGCTCGACATAATCTTTGCCAACCGCATCTTTGACGTCGCGTATATTTTCGATTGGGGCGGACTTATCGGCTCGATAATGAATCTCAAGAACGAGGACAAGATCAGCTCGACCGTCGAGTCAAAGCTGAAATCGGCTGAGACCTCGCTTGAGAAGACGATCACCGCGTATAAAGAGCTCGAATGACCTGTGCGCGGGCACGATAATCCTGTGCGTATTCCCGCCGCCTGACCCATAACCCTCTCTCCGGAGGAGAACTTCAGGATTATCAGAGATCAACTGAAAAAATCAAAGCAGCTCCGCGCTGACATGATGTCCGCGCGGAGCTGTTTTTGTTTTGTCAGATCGTGAACTCTCCGTCCTTCATGATCCGCACCTCGGTGCCGTCGTGCTTTATCCCGACAACTTCGAGATCCTTCGTGCCGATCATGAAATCCACATGGTTGGCGCTGCGGTTGCCGCCCCTTGCCAGGAGCTCTTCCTCGGTCAGCTCTTCCCCGCCCTTCATCGTGTCCGGATAGCACTCTCCGAGCGCGAGGTGACAGGACGCGTTCTCGTCGAACAGCGTGTTGTAGAAGAGTATCCCGCTCGTGGCGATAGGAGATGACGCGGGAATGAGCGCCGCCTCACCGAGGCTTCTCGAGCCCTCGTCGGTGTCAAGCAGTCTTTCGAGCGCGTGCAGACCCTTCTCAGCCGTGCAGGAGACGACCTTTCCGTCCTTGAACGTCAGCGAGAACTTATCTATCATTTCACCCTGATAGCTGAGCGGGAGCGCGGAAAAGACCGTTCCCTCCGCCTTCCGGCAGTCAGGCATCGTGAAAATCTCCTCGGTCGGCATATTCGGGAAGTAATCCACCCCGTCCGACGACTTCTCGGAGCCGCCCTTCCAGATGTGCCCCTCGGCGAGACCGAGAGTGAAATCTGTCCCGAGCGAGTTCCTGTATCGCAAAAAGGCGAAATTCTGGTCGTTCAGCCACTTCGCGCGGCGCTTGAGGACGCGGTCGTGCTTTTCCCACTTCTTCACGGTGTCACCGGTCGTCACGCGGACGGTGCGGAATATTGCCGCCCAGAGCTTCTCGACAGCCTTTTTCGGCGGGTCGTCCGGGAAGACCTTTGTCGCCCACGCCTCGCACGGGTAGGCGACGATCGTCCATCTGAGCCCGCCCTTGTCCATTATGTCGTAGAATTCCTTATAGCCCTTGTGAGCGGCGAGCGCGGACGCCCTCAGCTTGTCTCCGGACGCGCCGGCGAATATCTCCGGGTCCTCGGCTATAATGTGTATGCAGACGCAGCCCTCGCGCGCGTAGTAGTTTCGCTGTTCGCACTTCCATTCCGGAAGCTTCTCGAACATCGAGATGTCGGCGTTGTCGAGTCTTATCCTCGCGGCGCGCTGGTCGTTGTAGTTCATTATCACGTCCTTCGCGCCGAGCTTGTAGCACTCCTCCTCGACGAGCCGTACGAATTCCGCGGATTCAATGTCGCAGTTCAGATATACAAACCGGTCGCTCTTTACATTCACGCCGAGCTTTGCCGTAAGCGAGGCGTAGTCGCGCATTTTTTTCTCAAAGTTCATCCTATTCAATTTCAATCCATAGCCTTCGCCGCGGCGAAAGCTTCCTTTCTGTGAATTCAGGATCTGGTTCCCCAGACCACGTTACATAATAATTATAATCCATCGCCGAATAAAATCAAGTCCGCGCGGCTAAAATTAACACATTGTTCACCGCAATCCCTCTTGACATGGGCGGAAGAATATGGTATAATGTTTTCACAACATGATTGTTGGTTTTACAACAAGAGGTGATAGTATGAGGTCAACCGGAAATACCGATGACATTCTGAGCGCGCTGAAGGCGTCCAGACTCTTCTCCGGAATCGGCGACGCGGAGCTTTCGAAGTTCGTTGAATGCTCCGGCACTGTTCTGCGGAGTTACCCCGCCGGGTGCGTCATACTGCGTGAGGGAGATATTCCGTGCGACATATATGTGGTGGCGGAGGGCGCCGTATCGCTTTCGCGGGCAGTCCCGAACGGACGTGAGACCTTCGCGGAGCATGGGCGCGGGGACAGCTTCTCGATGACTGAGGCTTTCGCGGGGCTGCCGTCCGGATACGGAGCCGTGACGGCGGACGGGTGTGTTCTGGCTCTTGTTCCGGCGGCGAAGCTGCTCGCGCCCTGCCGTGAGGTGTGCGGTTGTCATCTGCGGGTGCTCAGGAACCTGACGCGGACGCTCGCCGTTTCCTCCGCGGAATCGAAGGAAAGGCTGACTCACCTGACAAGACGCACTACGCGCGGCAAGCTGCTGTCATACCTGATCGCGGAGGCGGAGAAGGCCGGGAGTGACAGCTTCCGCATCCCGCTCGACCGTCAGGAGCTCGCGGACTACCTCGCCGTCGACCGCAGCGCGATGAGCTCAGAGCTTTCAAAGCTCCGCGCGGAGGGCATCATAGAGACAGACCGCAGCGAATTCAGAATAATCAGAAAATAACTTATAAAGGAGATAATCAAATGCACTGCACAAGAAAGATCACAAACGACATCACATGGGTCGGGGCGAACGACCGCCGGCTCAAGCTTTTTGAGGGCGTCTACGACGTTCCCGCCGGGGTTTCCTACAACTCATACCTGATAAATGACGACAAAACCGTCCTCATGGATACGGTCGACAAGGCTGTGTCGGGGCAGTTCTTCGAGAATCTCGCACACGCGCTGGACGGGCGGGAGCTCGACTATGTCGTCGTGCAGCATATGGAGCCTGACCATTCCGCTACCCT
>URCP01000066.1 GCA_900546315.1 uncultured Eubacteriales bacterium | reverse complement strand
CGCGATATAGCTGTACAGCCCAGTGGATATCCCCTCGATGAGCTGATCGACATATGCCCGAAGTATCCTCTCGTCCTCGGTGGGCGCGCCGGAGTAATCCCCGTCGTACTCGTTGCGGGTGAAGTGCTGACCGAGGATGAGGTAGTCCGGGTGATACGGCTTTATGAGGTCGATCAGGGCGGAGAAGTGCTTCGGGTAGTACTCAGCCTCGAGACCCGAGTATATCGTGATCTTTCCGGCGTACTCCTTCTTCATCCGCTCGATCGTCGTGAAATAGTCCTCCGTCTGCTCCGGGAACATCCGGAAAGTCGAATAATAATCGCCGGGGAAAAGATACGGCGTGTGGTCGGAGAAGCCGAGAACTTCGAGCCCCCTCGACAGCGCTTTTTCAATATATTCGTTCTCGCTCCCGGACGCGTGGCGGCAGCGAGTGGTGTGCGTGTGGTAGTTTGCGGTCATTTTCTGATTCCTTTCGATTCGATGAAATCATTATACACCACGCCGTCGATGATTTCAAGCGTAAATCGTTAAAAATCAGACATTATTCCGTGACGATTCTGCCGCAGTTCAGGATTCTCAGACCGTCGTCGCCGATCTGTCCGTGATGCGGCATCGTGTCGTCCGCGGTGAACGTGTTGTTCCGGTACACAAGCTCGCGCACATAGTTCGCGGAAAGGATTCTCGGCGCGGACTGCGTGAATCTGTTGTTCTCGATGACGATCAGCCCGTGGAAGAATTCCTCCGGGACAGAGGACGTCAGGTCGTGCGTGACAATCGCCGCGCCGCCCGCGTAGGCGCTGTTTCTGAAGTCGTTGTCGTGGATATACGCGTTCATGACCGGTCCGGACTCGTACCAGTCGGTCAGCTCCGCGCCGAGCTGGATCCCCTGATTCATGTTGTAGAACACCGAGTTTTCGACCTCGATGTGCCCGGCGGAGCTGAGGAGGAATCCGCGCGGACGGTTGAAGCCGGACTCACAGCCGGTGATATGGACGTCGGGCGCCGTCGAGCGGTTCTCGACGACAAACTTCCCGTCGGAGACCGGCATCGGGCGGTCGACAGTTATCCGCAGGCTGTCCGGCGCGGTGAGCGTCGAGCTTATGACCTTCCTGACCGCGACAGTCTCGGCGGTGTCGGAGTTCACGAGCGCCAGCTCGTCGCCGCGGCGGAAGAAGTTTATCCCGCGCTGCTGCGGGTGACCGAACCCGACGCGGATTGTCGTGCCGTCGACAAACTCGCGGCAGATGCCGTAGATGCCGTGGATGTTGCACGCGTCGTCCATCATGCGCACGAACTTGCAGTTTTCAAGCTCGATTTTCCCGCGGCAGTTGACGAAATGGGTCGCGTCGGCGTTGACCGAAATCAGGCGCTTCGAGCCGGGGCGGGGCTCCGCCCTGACGCCGCGCAGCGTGATGTTCTCGCTGAGCTGGCAGATGACGCCCATCGATGCCGTGTGATGGAGCGTTACGCCCTCGAGCGTGACGTTCTTCGAGTCGGTGACGAATATTCCCGGGAACTCGCGGGACGAATATGTCATCACGAGATAATTGCCCGGCGTGTGCTCGAAGCCGAGGTTTCCGTACATATTTATCGTGTTTTTGTCGGTCTCCTCGAGCGATACGCGGCGGAACATCGGCGAGAGGAAGCCGTGATCGGTCTTCCCGAGCGAATCCGGAAAATACGGCGGCTTGTGCGGGGAGGGAATGAACCCGTCGCGCAGGGTGCTGTCGAACTCGAGCGAGAGCGGCGACTCCGCGTCGGAGTGTCCGGTCTCACCGGTCACCGGGTCGTGCGTGATAAACCTGAACCGCCCGTCCGGCGCGACCGCGCAGCCGAACTCCTCGCCGTCGAAGCGGAGAGCTGTCGTGTATCTGTCCGAGCTGACAATTTCCGCCTGCGAGAAAAACGGAGCCGCGTAGTCTATCGTGAGGTTCTTCACGGTGACGTCGGACGAGCCGTCGACGACTATCGGCAGGATCCCGCCGTGGAAGATGAGCTCCGCGCCGCCGCCGTCTATCATGATGTCGTGTTTTCCGATGAGGGGGATTGCTATAGGCTTGTCGCCCGCGTCGTTGTTCGAGATATAGTAGCGTTTTGTCAGCGCCTTGCCGGGGAAGAGATGGTAGGTTCCGCCGCCAAGCTCGAGCGTGTCGCCGTCTGAGAGGGAATCAAGCGCCGTCAGAAGCGCCGGGACGATGTCAGTTTCGCCGCCACGAAGGTAATCTATGAGTTTTATAGTCATTCTGATGTCTGCCTTTCTTAAAATAAACATATATTTATGAAAATATTATATCAGATGAAAGACGGATTGTCAAGGGGCGGCAAACTTTTTTCGCTTTTCCGCGGAAAATTTCAAAAAGCCCTTGACACCGGGAGCAGATTGTGGTATAATATACTTGTTTGGAGGCGTAGCTCAGCTGGTCAGAGCGTTCGGTTCACATCCGAGAGGTCGTGGGTTCGAGCCCCTCCGTCTCCACCATAACGCGCACATACGAACTATTTTGGTTCGCGAATGTGTTTCAAATCAGGAAAAGACTACCGGAACGTGTATGATTCGATTCGGTGGTCTTTTTGTGTTTAATAAAAGCAATCGTCGACGGAAACGACGACTTGCTGAACATATCTTGTCTGATCAGGTTCGTTTTATCCATTCAAGGACTGTATGGGACTTGAAGGAATAGCAAGCGAGGCTTTTCCACTTGATAAAACCAAACAATAATCTCTTTTTTAAAAAAGTGCTTGACTTTTACTTGGTTCTGTGCTATAATATTCTCGAACTCAAAAAACAGCACAGTTCTCGACATATAAATTCACTTTGACTGTCGGTTATGGACTACAAGCATCAATCTGCGATGATTGCTTTAGAATATCTGACGACACTATACATCGTTTTTAACTATTTGCCGAGAGGCTGTCAAAAAATCTCAAAAAAAATCTTAGGAGGCGTTTTTCTTGTTATTCAGTCAGAAACTGGAATCACTTTGCAAAGACAACGGAATAAGCATAACAAAACTTGCTGGAACGCTCGGATATTCAAGTTCGGCGGGGAACACATGGAGAAGATCGAAAGGACTTCCACGAAACAGCACCCTGAAAAAGATGGCTGACTATTTCGGTATGACGACTGATGAGCTTCTTGAAGGAGTCGGTGTCGAAATGCCGGTGAATTACGACAGCATTGATACCTCGGCATTCAATCAGCAGATTTGGCAGACTATGCTTGCTCGGAACAACCACGATGAGCATAAGGCAATTGATGACTATCTGAATTTTGAAAAGGCTCAGGCTCAGGATGCTTTGGACGGAAATATGATTCACTATAACCATGGTGGAATCGAAAACACGACTGCACCGGTGAACGTTTCTAACAGCGAAGCTACACTATCGGCACAGGAGATAGAACTTGTCTCCATGTTCCGTAAACTCGGTGTTATCAAACAGGCTCAGCTTTTGGTCAAAGCGGCGGAGCTTCTTGAGAGCGAGTCGAAAACGTCATGACGGGGTATGAATACGAGCAAGTGGTTGCTCGCTATCTGCAAAGGCATGGGTACTACGGCGTACAGGTCACTCGTGGCTCAGGCGATTTCGGTGTCGACATAATAGCGCACAGAGGATTTACAAAGTATGCTGTTCAGTGCAAGTACTACAGCAGTCCGGTCAGTTTGGGAGCGGTTCAGGAGGTCGTCGCGGGAAAAGCATATTACGGATGCGCCGCGGCGATGGTTGTCACGAATAGCACATTCACAGCCGCGGCGAGGGAGCTTGCTACACAAAACGGCGTCCGTCTGGTTGAGCGCGTAAATGGTTTTGGCTTCGGCATCCCGACGAAATGGTTGGCTATTGCGGCAGGACTTTATACCCTGTTCGTGATTGCTCCGGTAACTGCGGCAATTTATGACCACTTGAAAGAAAATCATTCTCTCCGAGAAATTATTGGCTCAATCGGAGGTTTTGCGATCATAGCATTCCCTTTTTGGGCGCTTCCGGCTTTAAGACTCTTGTGTCGGTTGGCGGTAATCGGATTGAGTCGCCTTATTGAATATCTCAAAAATCGAAAGAACAACGTTCAGCTTGTGCACCGTACAGCTGAGCGTGCGTTACGCCTTGAATCCAGTGAGGTAATCGACCCGAGCTACACTCTCGCTTTGGTCGATGATCCAGAAGCCCCCGAATGCGACGAGCATTTCATAAAGCTCGCAAAAGAGGCGGTTGTCGCCTGCGCCGATCAGAAGCACATATCCGCGTCGTTGATACAGCGTCGATGCGGAATCAGCTTTGACCTTGCCAAAAAGGTGATACAAATTTTGATGGATCGTGGACTTATAGAAATAGATGCACGAAATCAGTATGCGTATGAATGGACAGAAAAAGCAGAGCACAACGGTAGTAAATCATGAGCACTGAAATCAATTAAAAATTCGATCGCGAGAGTCGTTTATGAAAGATGCTCATCTACAGTCATATGAAGCAGTCGATTGAGTTACAGCCTGCCACCGCTTAAAGGTATGCCACAGTGCGTGATTACAATTGTCCATGAGCATATTGATCGAACAAAGCGCGGGTGGACTGACAGCTGAGAGCAGTTTCAGGCTATGTTGCATGATGCAGCGAAAAAAGCAGTTTGGTGTGACACTTGAGGTGAAAATGGCTTCACAAGTGCTATTCACTCCACCAGATACCCGAAAGGCACCGTTTTCGCGGTGCTTTTTCTGTTTTCCGCACAATCCTTACACGCTCCCGGCGCGGAATTATCTTCGTTCACAAAATCCGGTTGATTTTTTCTCTCAAGTGCTGTATAATTGAATTATTCAATATTGAAATTTTCACAGGAGAGATCGAAAAATGGAAGGTGTGCGTGTGAACGCTGCGGATATGTACGCGGCGAGCAAGAGTCTGTCCGAGGCTTACGCGGCGGTGATGGCTCCGCTGGCGAGGGAAACCGGGCTCGCGGGGACGGCTGTCGATATATTGCTTTTTCTGGCGAACAATCCGGGGAAGGACACGGCGAAGGACATCTGCACCATGCGCGGGCTGAAACCGGGAATCGTGTCGTTCCACGTCGAGAACCTCGCGCGCGAGGGCTACCTCGAGCGGCGGGCTGTGCCGGGCGACCGGAGAAAGAGCGGGCTGACGCTGACTGAAAAGGCGGACGCGGTAGTCGTGCGCGGGCGCGCGATGCAGAAGGAGTTCGCGGCGGCTCTGACCGAGGGGATAGACCAGAGGGCGCTCGCAGTTTGTTTCTCGTGTCTTGAGAGAATGCGCGAGAACGCCGCGAGAATGTCGGACGGAAAATAAAAACGTGACCGGAAATTTTCCGGTCACGCTCTTTTTTACTCGATCACTTCGCAGACTGTTGACATCTTCTCGTCGAGCATCGGCTTGATCTTCGCGACTTCCGTAGCCCACGAACCGCCATCCAGCATGCAAGCCCTGATTACCGCCGACGGATAGTCAAGCAGATCGTTGAATATCTCGCCCGGATCATAGACTATGTTGTCCTTGGCCATATCGAACATCCGGCTGACATTGTCGTCCGGCGAATATCTGACTTTCAGTGATACCTCGCAGTACTCGGGTACGAGCGAACGGTAGGTCTCGCTCGAAATTGCCTCGAGCAGCGCTCCCGACTTCGCGAGGTCCGGGGCGGTCACCGGAATCAGCGCGTGGCAGACTCTCTGGAGGACGGAATTATAGCTGTCCTGCGTCTCGTCGAATTTCGGATATGGCAGAAGTCCCCAGTTAAACGTAAGCTCCGGAACCATCACGGCAGCGTCCGCGATAAGTCCGCAGGACAGCAGCGCCCGTCCCTCGACAAAAGGCTTTGAGGCGTAATTTCCGCCTCCGGTCGAGATCTGGTAATCCGGAAAATTGTCGTTATTGGCCTGTCCCGGAAGCACATATTCTTCCGGGTTCAGCTTCTGGATGAAATCGACCGTGTTTACCGCGCGCTCGCTGCCAAACTCGAGCTTGTAGCGCCCGTCGCTCTCTTTTTTGTAGATGTCAACTCCGAACGCCTTGATGAATCCCACGTACTTGTTGAGATCTCCGAAGGTCAGACCGAAACGGTCAGCCGGATCGACTTCGGAGTTTCCGTTCAGGTCGGCGTAGGCGTCCTTGATGACCGACTGCATCGCGTCAGCCGTCCATTTGCCCTCGTCTACGAGCGCGTAGAGGTCGGTGTCTATCCCGAGCGATTCCTTGAGGTCGTTGTTGTAATACACGACAAAAGCGTTCTTTATGTTGGCGAGCGAGAATTCACCGATCACGAACGGCAGCTCGCCGTCCGGCATATTCTCGAGCGCCGACTGATTGTACCACGGCTTTTCGAAGTCAATGTGCTCGACGTTTCTGAGGTCGGCGAAATACTGACCCTCACTGAGCCGCGACGTGAAGTTGTTCTGAGACAGAAGCAGGTCGATGTCGCCGTCTCCCGCGAGTATCTGAGAGGTTATCTTGGTCAGATAATTGCCTCTCGAGCCCCAGTCGTATTCCTCGCGGACGTAATTAAGCCTGACGTTCAGACGCTGTTCGACGGCGAGGCGCACATTGTATATCGCGTCGCTGAGCCTGCTTCCGGTCGCCTCCTCGGCGTAGA
Organism: uncultured Eubacteriales bacterium; assembly: GCA_900546315.1. Taxonomy (GTDB): domain Bacteria; phylum Bacillota; class Clostridia; order Oscillospirales; family CAG-272; genus Flemingiibacterium. The sequence goes on along the minus strand of URCP01000066.1, from coordinate 9,087 downwards.
GGTCGTCCCAGTAAGCGCCAAAATAGTCTCCGACGACGACGTTCATTGTAATGCCGCCGAAGTTCAGTTCGGGAAGCTCGTCGGCGACAAAGCGGGATGTTGTCTCTTCCGCGGCGGTTGCCCCGTCCGCGGCGGTGGTGGTTCCGGTCTGACCGGTTGTCTCCGAGCCGCAGGACGAGAGTACCGAACCGAGAGCCAGGATGACCGCTAAAATGAGAGATTGCTTTTTCATGATCGTTCTCCTTCATGTTTTTTTGGTAAAATTATTATAACATATTGACAAAGGTTTGTAAAGATGGTATACTATGAGTGAAGATAATTATTCTGCAAAAGAGGAAAACGACATGAGCCAGAATGAGATAAGGAAGCAGCGGCTGTTCTCCAATTCCAACTCGTTCAGGTATCCGGGCGGGTATCTGTCTATAGATAAGTATAAATTCAGTCTGAATCACTATTATGAGTCGAACCGGAGCGCGGCGAGATCGAGCGTCGGATTCATCGTCAGCGGCAGAGTTGAGCTGAGAAGCCGGTATGTGAGCCTTAAGCTCTCTGCCGGAGACGTGTTCTATATTCCGTCGAATGAAAAGTATTCTTCTATCTGGACCGGTACGCCGGACATAGAGTTCTACGGTATGTACTCGATTCCGCCGCTTGACGTCCTGTCGGAGACCGGAAGGTTCGGGCTCGGGAAGCTGACGCCGCCGGAGGGAGAGGACATGACGCGCTTTTTCGCGGAGATGTACCGGCTCATGGCAAGCGGAGAGGCGGATAAGAGACTTCACGCGGTCGGGATGTATTATGATTTCGCGGGGAAGGTGATCGGCTCTCTGCGCCCGCGGGAGAACGAGACTTTGCCGCCGGCGCTTGGCGAGATCATTGGGTTCATTGAGCGGGACAGCGTTTCGGACATCAGCGTCCCGGAGCTGTCGGAGAGGTTCCGCGTGAGCGAGTCGACGCTGTATCATCTGTTCCGGCGGTATCTCGGCACCACGCCGGTGAATTATCGCAACGAGCTGCGCATAGAGCGGTCGCTTGAGCTTCTTGAGAGCGGGATGTCGGTCGAGAGGACGGCGGAGGAGGTCGGTTTCAACTCGAGCGTGTATTTCAGGTCGGTTTTCATGAACAGCACCGGCATGACGCCGAGCGAGTACAGGAAGAGCCACTCCGACAGAAAAGTGTAAACAGTTTGTAAACAAAGCGCGATACCTCTTGACTTTGCGGTCTAACGGTGTTAGACTATAACCACAAGGTCTAATACCATTAGACCGGAAAGGAGACCTATCATGAATGAAATAGGTGAGATGGAATTAAAATTCGCGGAGCTTATCTGGCCGCGCGCGCCGATTGGCTCCGGCGAGCTCGTCGCGCTCTGCGAAAACGAGTTCGGATGGAAGAAATCGACGACCTACACGATGCTGAAACGCCTCGAGAAGCGCGGGCTTTTCGAGAACACCGACAGCGTCGTCAGGGTGAAGATGACGCGGGAGGAGTTCGACGCCGGACGGAGCGAGAGATTTGTGAAGGAGAACTTCGGCGGCTCGCTGCCCGGTTTCCTCGCGGCATTTACGAAAAAGGTGAAGCTGTCGGACAAGGACATCGCCGAGCTTGAGGAGCTGATACGCTCGAACCGGAGGAAATGACATGACGCTCGAGAAAATCTTCTGCAAGGTGCTGAGCCTCGACCTCGCGGCGATTGTCGCGGTCGGACTTGTTCTCATCGCGAGGCTCTGCTTCAGAAAAGCGCCGAGGCGCTGTTCGTACCTGCTCTGGTCGGTGGTTTTGCTGAGACTTGTCATCCCGTTCTCGGTGAGACTGCCGGGAAAGAGCCTTCTGCCGGTCAGCGCGGACGCGTTCAGCACTGAGCTTGCCACAGGTGAGGCGCAGGTCATCGACAGCGGGAACCGGCTCGTCGACTCGGCTGTGAACGGCATTCTCCCGGCGGCGGAGGTCGGAGCGAGCGCCAATCCGGTTCAGATATGGCTGAGCGTCGGCGCGGCGGTCTGGGTTATCGGGATGATGGCGCTCACTGTTCTCAGTCTTATCAAGTATTTCAGGCTGACGCTGATCATGGACGGCGCGGAGAGGGACGGGAACATTGCCGTCTCGGAGAGCTTCGGAACGGCTTTCGTTCTCGGACTGTTCAGACCGGTGATCTGCCTTCCCGCGGGGCTTTCCGAGGGCGACCGGCGGGTGATTGTCGCGCATGAGACGGCGCATATACGGCGCGGGGATCATATCGTCAAGATGGTGTCGTACATTCTGCTGATCATCCATTGGTATGACCCGGTGATGTGGCTCGCGTTCGGGCTTATGACGCGGGATATGGAGATGTCCTGCGACGAGGCGGTTGTGAACGGCGGCTGTGACAGGTCGGAGTACGCCGGGGCGCTGCTGAGGCTTTCGGTCGGGAATGAGATTTTACCCGCCATACCGCCGACTTTCGGCGAGGGGGCTGTTAAGGAAAGGATTGTGAATGTTATGAGGTTTAATGTTTCGAATGTTTTCGTGAATATCGGCGTTGTGATCGCGGCTTCGCTGATTGTCACCGCGTGCGCGATTACCGGCGGGAGGTCGGATACGACAACTGTAGATTTTACGGCGACTGAGACTGAGCCGGGGTTCGGCGTGAGTATGACTTTGCCGGATGGATGGAATATCGGCGGGGAGAATGAGACTTATTACCCGGGGCTTACCGGGGATACGGTTTCGATTGTTGACGCGGACGGGAATAAGGTCGGGTATATCGGGTCGATTTTTTACCCGGATTATACGAAGGAGGAGGATCCGGAGCAGTATCCGGCGCCGTTTTCTGAGAATTATTGGCAGCTTGTGTATCCGGAGCTGAGGCTTCCGAATCATTGGAGCTGGGACATTGACCCGGCGACATCGATCCGCACGGAGGTCGGCGAGACGATGCTGGCGGATGTTTACGCGCAGATACCGGAGGACGGTAAGCCCGCGGCGGCGTGGGAGGTGTCGGAGACGCGCGGCGTGGTTTCGTATAACGATACGCTTCACGTGTATGTTTTCATAGACCTGTACGACGCGGACGACGCGACGCTAGATTTAATAGCGGAGAGCCTGACGTTCACGAAATAAAAAATTTGCCCGGAGCTTTTGGTTTCCGGGCAATTTCTTATTTGTATAAAGCTTTAGGAAGAGAGGGTGGCGCGGGGGGAGAGAGGACCTTTCTCGAAAGGTCCTTTCTCCCCCCGCATACTATCTTAATATGCTACGCCCTGCCATTTCATAGCGTCGGCGATCTTGAGGAAGCCTGCTATGTTTGCGCCGGCGACGAGGTTGAGTTTGCCGTCGGGGGTCTTGCAGTCGTAGTCTTTTGCGGCTGCGGCTGCGTTCTTGTAGATGTTCTTCATTATGTCGTGGAGTTTTGCGTCAACTTCTTCGAATGTCCAGGAGAGGCGGATGCTGTTCTGGGTCATTTCGAGGCCGGAGGTTGCGACGCCGCCTGCGTTTGCTGCTTTTGCGGGGGCGAAGAGGACGCCGTTCTGCTGGAAGATTTCTACTGCTTCGGGGGTGGAGGGCATGTTTGCGCCTTCGGCTACGGCTTTGACGCCGTTTGCGACGAGTGCCTTTGCGCCTTCAGCGTCGAGTTCGTTCTGGGTTGCGCAGGGGAGGGCGATGTCGCATTTGACGGTCCAGATGCCTTTGCAGCCTTCGTGGTATTCGGAGCCGGGGACGCGAGCGGCGTATTCTTTGATTCTGCCTCTTTCGACTTCTTTGATCTGCTTTACGACTGCGAGGTCGATGCCGTTTTTGTCGACTATGTAGCCGTTGGAGTCGGACATTGCTATGACTTTCGCGCCGAAGGAGGTGGCTTTTTCGTTTGCGTAGATTGCGACGTTTCCGGAGCCGGAGACTACTACGGTCTGACCTTCGAAGGACATTCCGTTGTCGGCGAGCATTTCTTTGGTGAAGTAGCAGAGGCCGTAGCCGGTTGCTTCGGTGCGTGCGAGGGAGCCGCCGTAGGAGAGACCGTTGCCGGTGAGGACGCCGGTGAATTCGTTGGTCAGGCGCTTGTACTGACCGAACAGGTAGGCAACCTCGCGGCCGCCAACGCCCAGGTCGCCGGCGGGAACGTCGGTGTTGGGGCCGATGTGGCGATAGAGCTCGGTCATGAAGGACTGGCAGAAGCGCATGATTTCTCCGTCGCTCTTGCCCTTCGGGTCGAAGTCGGAGCCGCCCTTGCCGCCGCCCATCGGGAGGGAGGTGAGGGAGTTCTTGAAGCACTGTTCGAAGCCGAGGAATTTTATAACCGACGCGTTGACCGACGGGTGGAGTCTGAGACCGCCCTTGTACGGACCGATCGCGGAGTTGAACTGGACGCGGAAGCCGCGGTTGACCTGGACTTTGCCCTTGTCGTCGACCCACGACACTCTGAACTGGATGAAGCGCTCGGGCTCGACTATACGGTCGAAGATGCCTGCCTCGATGAGGTCGGGACGCTTGGCGGCGACCGGCTCGAGGGACTCGAGGACTTCGCGTACAGCCTGCTGGAATTCGGGCTCGTTCGGGTTTCTCTTGCAGACGGTTTCATATACCGAGGCAAGGTATTCGTTCTTGAAATTCATTTTGCTTTCCCCTTTTTGTTTGTACCTCTCCGTTTCGGGAGGGGGTGTATTCTTTTATCACACGAGGATGAACCGACTGGGTCTGTACCCTTTCGCGTGGTAATTCACGATAAGAACATTATACTATATTTCTGTCTGTTTTGCAAGAGGAGAAACCAAATTATTCATGGGTAAAAATGTAAAAATTTTTTTATCGTAATATTTCGTCCGGAGCGTCTGAGAGACTCATTTTTCCCCGGTGATCAAAATATATTTTATAAAAGCGAAAAACAGGCTCCGGAACGGGGGACAGAATAATGCCGGCGAAAGAAATTACCGTGAAATCGTTTGTACAGAGAAAAATATGCTCTGTATGCAATATAACAGAGAGAAAACTCCGGTTTTTCCGCGACGGGGCGGTGCTGACCGCGACGGGGCTTTTCATGCGGGCGGTCGGGGTCGCGTATTCGGCGTTTCTCTCGTCGCGGCTCGGGGCGGACGGGCTGGGGCTCTGGACGCTGATTATGTCGGTCTGCTCCTTCGCGCTGACATTGGCGTCTTCGGGGCTCGGTCTTGCAGCGACGAGGCTTTCGGCTTCCGCGGGGACTCCGGAGAGGGTCAGGCGGGCGCTCGGGGGATGCTTCGCGGCGGCGCTCGTCTCGGGCGGGATATCGGCGGCGGGGCTTTTCTTCGGGGCGGGGTTCATTTCGGAGAGAGTGCTCGGGGATATGAGATGCGCTCTTCCTTTGCGGCTCGCGGGGCTCGGGATGCCGTTCGCGGCGATGTCGGGGGTGCTTCACGGGTATTTTTCGGCGGTCAGACGCTCGCCTGTCAGCGCGGGGGTGCAGATTTTCGAGCAGTTGTCCGGAATCGGGGCGACTGTGCTTCTGCTCGGGACTTCCGGGCGGGATATCGGGAGCGCGTGCGCTTCTCTTGTCGCGGGGAGCGTCATTTCCGGCGCGGCGTCCTTTCTCGCGGCGCTCGTCGTTTATCTTGCCCTGAGACGGCGGGATATCGCGTCGCTCTGCGCACAGGGGGACGGGAAAAGCGCCGGGAATCCGAAGAATCCGGCGCGTGAGATATTGTCGATTGTCCTCCCGGTATCCGCGGCGGCGTGCCTGCGCTCGGCGCTGTCGTCGGTTGAGCATATCCTCATCCCGCGCGGACTTAAGAAGAACCCGCTGACCGCCGCGACGGCGCTCGCGTCCTACGGCGTGCTCTGCGGGATGGCGCTTCCGGTCGTGATGCTTCCGGCGGCGTTTCTTTACTCGTTCACGGGGCTTTTAGTGCCGGAGTACGCGCTCGCCGAGGCGCGGAAGGACGAGAGGGGGATATCTCGGATAAGCTCGAGGGCGATATCCCTCGCGGTGTTCTACTCGGTCGGCGCGGCGGGGTTTCTGTGGCTGTTCGCGGGCGAGCTCGGGAGCTTTCTCTATAACAGTACCGACGCCGGGATATTCATCCGGGTCCTCGCGCCGCTCGTGCCGGTGATGTATCTCGACCACACGGTCGACGCGATGCTCAAGGGTCTCGGGGAACAGCTCTTCTGCATGAAGGTCAATATCCTCGACGCGGCGATGAGCGTCGTGATGGTCGCCGTCCTCTGCGGGCGGATAGGGATATGGGGATTCGTCGTGACGATATGGGCGACCGAGGTCGTCAACGCGTCGCTCAGCGTGTGGAAACTTGTCAGACGCGCCTCGCCGAGGGTATCGCTGTCGATAGCCCCGAGGCTCATCCTGTCGCTTTCCGCCGGGGTCGCCGTCGTCTCGTTCATGGGCGGGGAGGGAATTGTCAGCTTCATCCTCCGTGCCGTGGTCTATGTGATGACCTTCGCGCTCGTCTCGCTTATTACCTTGCCGCGGAAGACAAGGTAAGTCGGATTATCGTCTCGTCGAGCGACGCTGTCCCGTCGAAATAACCGGCGCAGATTTCCTTTATCGTCTGCCACTGTTTGTCGGGCATCGGCTTCCCGGCGTCCTCGATCATTTTCGCGTAGCGGCGGAAGGCGCTCTCCGGTATCGGAGTGCTCTTTCCGAGATTATTTTTCGCCGCCGTTTCCTCGTCCGCCTGTATTTCGCACATTATTCCATTGTCGTTGTGCCAGAAGCAGAACAGCGACTCGTTGTCGGTGAAGTTCCTCTCGGACGCGCTTCTCAGCGTGAAGCCGGTTCTTGTACCGATAATCAGGTTTATGTACATCCAGTAGTAATCGTGATGCTCGAAGCGGTACTCCGGAACGGTGTCGAGGAATATCTTGAGAAATTCCCACGCCGCGCGCTTGTTTTTCGCGCCGTCGGGGATGGCGCAGAAATCGGACGGGGAGAGTATGACGCCGCTCGACTCGCCGTCGGCTGGGAGACCGTACATTCTGAGTCCGGAATCTCCTTCTGGCGTCTCGCGGTACGCGTTCTCCAAATACCGGTTCGTCTCGAGCTGAAGAATGTTGATTATAGACGACCACGTGATTCTGGCGCAAATCTTCTCGTTCTTCGCCGCTTCGAGAGTTTCCCGGAATTCCGGCGTGTCAAAGCCTCCCGCCGGGATGCCGGCGGCAAAAATCAGCGCGCGGAGAAGCTCTTCCTGCCCCATCGTTCCTATCGTTTCGTCGTCCGAATCTCTCATTATGTCGAGAAACTCATCAGCGGTGAATCTTTCCGGAAGCCCCGCTGACTTCGTCGCGAGGAGACCATAGGGCTTGAAGTGCGCCGGGAGCGCGGGGAGCTTTCCGTCGATCTCGGAATTCTTGAGAAGGCTACGGTAGAACGAGCCGCGCGCGACCGTGTCGTCGCTGTCGATGAAGTCGTACAGGTCGCAGAGCGGGAGGTTATTTATCAGCTCTTCGCTCTCTTCCTCTGAGCAGATGATTATGTCCGGCGGGTCGTCATAGTCGAGCGGCGCGGCGTCCTCGCTGTCCGTGTCCTCGAGGACTATTCGGTATCGTTCGTTCGATTCGTTGAAGGCGACTATCGCGTCTCCTAAAATCGGGGAGAATTGCCCGCGCACACGCAGTACCTCGCGGCGCGGGGTCAGCTCGTCGGGAATCCGCGTCATGCGGAAGACGCGGTCGTAGCAGACGGCGTAGAAGACGTCGTCGCCGTCGGTGACGATGCAGTTGCCGACATAATATGTGTTTATCCCGGACGTCAGGTAGTCACAGAAATCGTCCGGACCAGAGCCTCTGATGAACTGACTGTTTTCATCCTCGGGAAAGACATTATCGGTCTTGCCGACAGATATGAGCGACAGGTCGTCGCCGTACAGCGCGACGCGCATATCGTCTCTGATGAACCCGTATAATTCAAAGCCCTCGTCGAGCACGATAACCGATTTCGGTATGAAATTGTCCGGCAGCTCGATCTCTTCCTTATAGAACATATTGTGCGCCCGCTCGCCGGACGAGCAGGAGAACAGGAACGCCGCGGACAGTATCAGCAGAATTATCGGAAGTCTGCGCAAAATGCTCTCTTTCATTAAAATCAGTTCCTTTCGGAGATATAAGTCGACACGCGGGACTGTATTACCTTTACAGTCTCGTCGAGATCCTTCGCCCCGGCGAAGTAGATTTCGGCTTCCTCGGAGATTATCGACCAGAGCTTCGAGTTTTCGGAGACGCTTTTTCCGGCGCCGTCAAGGAGTTTTATTATCTCTTCCGCGTCGCTCTCGTCGAGACGGACAACCACGCCTTTTGTCGTGTCGAAGGTGTCGGGCGTGTATTTTTCCGGCGGGACGCTGCTTTCTGTGCCGTCGTATGCGAAGTACTTCACGTATGAGGTGTCGCGGACGTAATCAACCGCCGACCTTATCTGCGTTTTCGTAAATCCGAGGTTTCCGACCGGATTTCTGCCGTTTTCGGTGACAGTCATCGAGATGAAGCGCCAGGCGGCGTCCTTCACGTCGGATTTTCTGCTTATCGTGAATATCTGCCCGCCGTTCAGTCTCACGCCGTTTCCGCCGCCTGACGGGAAGCCGACAAGGCGCTTTTTGTTTCCCCGCGCTTCGTCACACTTCTGATTCCGCCAGAGATCGACGCCGTCCATTATCCTGTAGTTCAGCGCGCTCCCGCTTGCCGACATCCGGCAATTCTTCGCGAAGGTCAGCGCGTCGCGGAAGAGGTCGCGGTCAAAGTCGCAGACGGCGTTCTCCTCGTCGACAAACTCGTCCATCGAGCAGGTCAGCATATACCAGAGGAGCTTTTTCCGGTCGGTGTGATTTGAGTTCATTACCGAACCGTCGTGACTGTTCCCCCAGTCAATGAATTCGCGGAGCGTCCAGCCGTCCGGCACGCTGTCGTCACTTGTCGAGAAGAGCTCGAACGCCACCCACGTCGGAAGCTCATACAGAGTTCCGTTCGTCTCGCCGAGCCGCAAAACGCCGGACAGCAGGTCGTCTTTGTCGAAATTCTCGTCGTTTTCGAGGTAGGGGCTAAGGTCGGTGAACATCCCCTGTCTTATGTATTCCTCGCGGTATTTCTCGGCGTCCGGGTCGCGCCCGACGCGGCCGATATCCGGGAGTCTCC
>URCP01000065.1 GCA_900546315.1 uncultured Eubacteriales bacterium | reverse complement strand
GTCATCGTCAGCCACTCTATGGAGGACATGGCGAGATATTCGGACAAGATAATAGTGATGGATCACGCGAAGGTGAAGATGCAGGGGACGACCCGCGAGATATTCGAGCGCGCGGACGAGCTCGTCTCGGTCGGTCTTGACGTGCCGCAGATAACAGAGGTCATGAACCTTCTGCGCTCACGCGGTCTGCCGGTCAGAAACGGCATCTACACGGTCGACGACGCGAGGGACGAGATACTGCGCCTTCTCGGCAGGAAAGTTCCGGGAGGGGAAAAATGATCAAGGATATCACAATCGGACAGTACTTCCCGGGCGACACGGTGATACACCGGCTCGACCCGAGGGCGAAGATAATCCTGACTATCGTCTATATCGTCGGGATATTCCTCGCGAAGAATCTCTGGGCATTTCTCTTTCTGATAGCCTCGGCGGCGGCGCTCGTGCTGATTTCCGGGATATCGGCGAAGACGCTGCTTAAGAGCATGAAGCCGCTGATTTTCGTGCTGGCGTTCACGACCTTCTTCAATATCTTCTGGACTGAGGGCGAGATACTGCTCTTCAGCGTATGGAAGATAAAGGTGTACTTTGAGGGCGTCGTCTACGCGATAATGATGATAATCCGGATAACGACGCTGCTTGTCGGAACTACGATAATTCTCACTTACACGACGTCGCCGATCATGCTGACCGACGGGCTTGAGCAGCTGCTCGCGCCGCTTTCGAAGATAAGGCTCCCGGTGCACGAGTTCTCGATGATGATGACGATAGCGCTGAGATTCATCCCGACGCTCATCGAGGAGACAGACAAGATAATGTCGGCGCAGAAGGCGAGAGGCGCGGATTTCTCGAACGGAAGTCTCGCCAAGCGCGCGAAGGCGCTGATCCCGATACTCATCCCGCTGTTCATCTCCGCGTTCCGGCGCGCGGACGAGCTCGCGACCGCGATGGAGTGCCGCTGCTACAGGGGCGGCGAGGGGCGCACACGCATGACGATACTTAAGTTCACGGCGAAGGATTTTCTGGCGTTCGTGATCTTCGGGGTTTTCGTCGCGGGCGTTGTGCTGCTTAATATGATTCCCTGCGCCATATCGCTGTGAAGACGTTACTTGAAATTTCTTACGTCGGGACGAACTTCAACGGGTTTCAGGTTCAGCCGAACGGCAGGACGGTGCAGGAGACGCTTCAGGACGCGCTCGAGAGACTGTACGGTATGAGACCGGCGGTCAAGGGTTGCAGCCGCACCGACTCGGGCGTTCATGCGCTTCAGTTTTTCGCGACCTTTGAGTCTGACGGCAGGATACCGTGCGGAAGGCTGCCCGCGGCGCTGAACTCGGTTCTCCCGCCGGATATTTCGGTGAGAAGCGCTGTGGAGGTGCCGGAGGACTTCCACGTGCGGCACGACGTTCTCTGGAAGGAGTACGAGTATCTCATCCTGAACGACAGTATCCGCGACCCGTTCCTCGTCGGGCGGGCGTGGCAGTTAAAGCGTCCTCTCGGTGAAAACGAGCTTGAAAGAATGCGCGCGGCGGCGGAGGCGTTTCCGGGAAAGCACGATTTTGGCGCGTTCATGGCGGCGGGATCGGACATCGCGGACACCGTCAGGGACATGAAATGGCTGAATATCATCGTGGACGGAAAGCTCATCCGGATACGCGCCGCGGCGGATGGATTTCTCTACAATATGGTGAGGATAATCGTCGGGACGCTCGTCGACGTGGGTTATGGTCGTATCTCACCTGAGGATATGCCGGATATCATAGCGTCCCGCAACCGCTCGCGCGCGGGCTTCACCGCGCCGCCGGACGGGCTGTATCTTAGACACGTGGAATTTTCACTTTAATGAAAATATGGTCACAAACCCGATAAGAAGCATAAAATGACAGCAGAGAAGAAAGCGCTCCGGAACCTCCGGACGCCGGAAACTCTGCTGTTATTTTATGTTTTCCGAAAGGTATGGACCATATATGATAAAAAGATATTTCGCGGCGGCGAACAGCGCCGACGGGTTCGTCTGCTGGTTTGACCGGATTTTCTCGCCGGACACGATCGACCGCTGCTTCATAATCAAGGGCGGGAGCGGCACCGGGAAGAGCACCTTCATGAAGCGCCTCGCCGCCGAGGGAGAGAAGCGCGGATACGACGCCGAATACTACTACTGCTCGAGCGACCCGACCTCGCTCGACGGTCTGATACTCACAAGAAAGACAATGGGCGGGGAAGGGCTGCGCACAGCCGCCGTCATCGACGGAACCGCGCCGCACACCCGCGACCCGATACTCCCCGGCGCGGCGGAGGAGATAATCAACCTCGGCGATTTCTGGGACGAGGGAATGCTCGAAAAAAGGCGCGGCGAGCTCTCGGCGCTGATGAAGGAGAAATCCGCGCTGTTCTCCGAGGCTTTCGAGTACCTGTTCGCCGCCGGCGAGATCACGCGGATGCTCCGGAGCGACGCCGCGCGCTTCATGCTGCCGGAAAAGATGCGCGCCGCCGCCGCGAGACTTATAGATCAGGCGTCGGCGTGCGTCCCGAAGGGTGAAAGAGAGACGAAAAAAGCTCCGCGTGAGCGCGGGAAGATCACCATCCGCCCCGTCAGCGCGATCTCGACAATCGGCGAGTACAGCTTCGGCACATACATGGAGCGCGACGGGCAGAAGTGCATCGTGACCGACCGCGATGGGACGTCGGCCATGTATTTCGACGCGCTGATCGAGGCGGCGGTCTCCCGCGGGTACGATGTCGTCCGCGCGCCCGTGCCGCTGTTGACGGATGAGAGCGAAGCCGTGCACATTCCGGATATCTCACTGACCGTTGTGTCGGATAAGCTCATCGAGCGCGCCGAGACGACCTCCGGCGGGGAAGGAAAGGGCGCCGCGAGACGTCTCTACGACTCCGACCAGTCGGTGCGGCTCATCAACATGGCGCGCTTCATGAATCAGGAAAAGATCACGAAGGAGGACCGCCGCCGCAGGAAGTCCCTCGCGAAATGCGCCGCCGAGCTGACCTCGAACGCCCTCGCCGGGCTCTCGCAGGCGAGACGCGTCCACGCCGCGGTCGAGGCGATATACATCTCCGCGATGAACTTCGACAAGGTCGAGGAAGCGCGGGAGAGGGTCGCCGCGAAGATCTTCGGCGGCTGACGCTTTAACCGGTTGAAATGCACGTGTAAAACAGGGACGCCCGCGCGGTGTCCCTGTTTGTATCTATCGCTGAAAATTCTCAGAGCTATTGATTTTTGCCGCTCAGAGTGCTATAATTATATCTTGTGGAACAAAATCAAATAAAGAAAAAAGGTAGTAAAAAATGCAGTACTATGAAATTCTCCTGCCGCTCGCGCTGCTCCTTGTGGTCTCAAAGGTCTTCATGAAGCTCTGCACGCGCGTCAAGCTCCCGACTGTCATCGGAATGCTCCTTGCCGGAGTGGTCGTCGGTCTCGTCAAATACATTCCCGGTCAGATCGTCCTGACCGACACCGCTATGACCGGTCTAGGGTTCATCTCGAAGATCGGCGTCATCCTGATAATGTTCTCCGCCGGTATCGAGACCGACCTCGCGCAGATAAAGAAGGTCGGCGGACCCGCTATGGTCATAACGACCGCCGGAGTTGTCTGCCCGATGGGGCTTGGCTTCGTCGTCGCGGTGCTCTGCCACGGCGGCTTCGCGGGTCTCACGATGCCGGTCGCGATGAAGTGCCTGTTCTACGGCGTCATCCTGACCGCCACCTCTGTCAGCGTCACAGTCGCGACGCTCAGAGAGTCCGGCAAACTCAACACCAAGGTCGGCGCCAGCATCGTCGCCGCGGCTATAATCGACGATATCCTCGGCATCGTCGTCCTCTCCTTCGTCCTCGCGATCAGCGGTGAGGCGGACGTCAGCCCGTGGGTCGTCCTGCTGCGCACCATACTGTACTTTGTCGCCGTCATGATCATCTCGGTCGTCGCGAAGAGGTTCTTCCTCTGGCTCGACAAGAAGTACCCGCATCATCGTCTCGTGCCGATCTGCTCGCTCGCGTTCTGCTTCGCCGTCGCGTTCCTCTCCGAGAAAGTCTTCGGCATCGCGGACATCACCGGCGCGTATGTGGTCGGTCTGATACTCTCGACTAACCCGGATTCAAGCTACATCGACCGCAAGTCCGACGTCCTGTCGTATATGTTCTTCGTCCCGGTCTTCTTCGGCAACATCGGCATCTCGACCGATTTCTCCGGGATAAACGGGAATATGCTCATCTTCGGAGCCCTCTTCATCCTCGCCGGAATCATAGGAAAACTCGGTGGCTGCGGTCTCGCCGCGAAGCTCTGCCGTTACCGCGGATCCGACGCCATCAAGGTCGGCTTCGGCATGATGGCAAGAGCCGAAGTCTGCCTCGTCACCGCCCAGAAAGGCGTCGAGCACGGGATTATCGACACATCAATCATGCCGTTCATCGTACTTCTTATTATAATCACAAGCTTTGTCACGCCGATCTGTCTTCAGGCTTCTTATAAAGAAGACGAAAAGCTCGGGATCGTGCCGGACTGAAAATAAGAAAAGATGGAATGTCGTGTTATCACGACATTCCATCTTTATTTATATAAGAAGCTCTTTCCAGTTTTTCGGGAACCCCATCAGCTTTATCCTGACGCCCGGATACTTTTCGATGAGCAGCTCAAGCGTGTCGGTGAACTGTCTCCAGTGTATATCATTCGGAAGCAGATTTTTCAGACAGAGCAGGACCGAATATATGCGCAGATTTCCTATCTCCTGATACTGCTTGTACATCATAGGCGTTTTGGCGAGGTTCACGTTGTACAGCCGACCGTAATGTGCGCAGATATTCCGTACGAACGCGATACTTTCGATCCAGCTTTCAAAATATGTATAGCCTATGCCGAATGTTTTAGCGACCGCTTTTTTGTCCTCATTTTTCATGTTTTTGAAGAATTTCGACAGTGTGCCGAAGCTGAACAGTTCGACAAGCGCGTACAGCGGGAGTTTACCGCCGGCATAATTCTGTCTGAAGTTCCTGACAAACGGCGCTTTTTCGTTTCGCTCGATTTCAGTATCAATATCATACAGGAATTCCTTGTGGTATTCTATGTCCCTGAAATTCGCGGCGTTAAGATATCCGAGAACTCCGTATTTTGCACAGAAGTAATTCGCGAGCCTGCATCGCAGATTGATCTCTACCCGTTCGATAAGCGGGAATAGAAGCTGTCTGAAATTACTGTTGAAAAGATACAGCTCTTTCAGGGTGTCAAATGAAGTGCCTTCAATATATTTTCCGTTTTTAGGCTTCATTCCGAGGCTGTAAGCTTTGATAAAGCGGAAATATGATACGTCGCTCAGAAACTCTTTCGCGCTGTCCTCGTCAGGTATAGTGAGTCCGAGGTTTTTCAGGTTTTCGATCTGCGCGTCTATATCAAGCGGCGGCTGATGTTCTTTAAGATTCATAATATCACCGGATAATTAAATGACCCGACGTGGTACGCATCGTTGAGAGGCGTGTCGGGTTCTGTTAATAATATTATACGCGCTCCGGGTCAGAATGTCAACCGTAAAATTGTTAATTTTTATTCACACGAATTTTCCCGGACGAGCAGCAGACGATTGCCGTCTATTTGCCGGATTTTATAAACTAATTGTAAAATAAGTGCCACACACCTTGAATCCCGGCGCTTTTTTTGTTATACTTATATAATAACACAGAAAAACAGAGGGGAAACATAAATGAGCGAAAAAACCACATTCCAGTCGAAACTCGAAAACATCTGGTACCACTACAAATTTCACATCTGCATGGCGGCGGTCGCCATCGTCACCGTCGTCATCTGCGTCACCCAGCTTGTGACCAAGGACGAATCCGACTACTACGCTATCTACGCCGGTCCCGAAATCTTCGCCTATCAGGACGTCAAATACATAGAGCGCGCCCTCGCGTCGGTCGGCGAGGACCGCACAGGCGACAAGCAGGTCACGGTCACCCTCAAGGATATAGTCATGCTCTCCCCTGAAGAGCTCGAGGAAGCGAAGTCCAAAGGCGCCAAATTCAACAACGAATTTCTCCAGACCTCAATGACCGAATTCAACCAGCAGATATTCACCGGCGACTCGGTCATCTGCCTCCTCTCGCCGTATATGTACGAAAACGTACACGAAGAAGGCGGCTTCCTCCCGCTCTCCGAAATCTTCGACGAAATACCCGACAGCGCCTACGACGACTGCGGCATCATCCTCTCGGAAACCGACTTCGGCAAGGATTTCCAGGGCATCAGCGCCCTCCCGGACAACACCATCCTCTGCATGAGAAAAATCTCGACAATGAGCGCCTTCGGAAGCAAGAAGAAAAGCGAAAAGCAGCAGCAGGACTACCTCACCCTCTTCAGAAACATTGTGAACTACACCTCGGAAACTGAGACAAACTAAAACACAAAAATCCGCGCGGAAATATAATAAATCCTCTGGACAAACGGTCGAAAATATGATATAATAGGTACATGATTTAGAAAACCGACCTTTATATTCAGGTTTTCGACCGATTCTTTTGTCAAAGGAAAGATAAAATGGAAGACGCCTTCTATCCGTTCGCCAGAGAGAGAAAATGCGAAATCATCGCCTACCGACTCTCGCAGAACGGCCACTACATGCCCCTCTACCACTCACACACCTACTACGAATTCATCTTCGTCCTCAGCCGCGGCAGGATCGTTTTCTCAAACACCGGCGGCAGCGTCGAATCAAACGGCCGCTGCGTCTGCTTCCACAACTCCCACGTCCTCCACCGCAACAACGTCCCGAGCGACGTCTTCTACGAACGCATAGTCCTCTACCTCGGCGAATCCGCCCTCGCCATGATAGGAGGCGGCATGGGCGACCTCGGCAAATTCGCCGCCTGCGGCTCCGCCGTCATCGACCTCGACGACAACGAACTCGACACCCTCGTCAGATACCTCACCGAAATCGCCGACGAAAAAACCTCAACCGAAAAGAAAATCCTCCTCTCCGCCCTCCTCCTGACCGAACTCAAAGAATACTCCACCGACCGGAACACCAAAACCCTCAGCCCCATCAAAACATACATCAAAGACGTAGTAGAATACATCGGACTCAACTACAAATCCGACATAACCACCCCCGACCTCGCCGCCCGCTTCTTCGTCAGCGTAAACAAACTCAACCGCGACTTCAAACGCTACACCGGCTCCACCATCAAACAATACTTAATCGCCCTCAGAATGAAATACGCCCGCGCCATGCTGTCACGCGGAGAAGGCGTCAGAAAAACCGCCGAAGACTGCGGATTCGAAAGCCTGTCATATTTCATTCAGGCTTTCAGGCAATACACAGGGCAGACTCCGAGCGCGTTTTCAAAGAAGGCTCTGGGAAAATTCGATTATTTTACATAAGATGTGGGGGGAACCTTTTTCGGAGAAAAAGGTTCCCCCCACTCCCCCTTCCTAAAAGCTTTATACATGGGAAAAAACAAATATACACGAACTTCCTCTTGATTATCAAAGCGGGATGTGTTAGAATAAAAGCACGGATGCAGAATCCGAATAAAACAAAAGGACGGTGACACCGTATGATCAATATAATACCGGACGCCGCTCGCCTTTTGTGAAACCTATATAAATCCGCCGACGCGTCCGTGACGCGCCTTTTTTGTTCATACTGTCACCGCGTGTGATCACATGAAACGACTCCTGTCCATCCTCTCCGGCATGAAAACCGACGAAAAACACTTCACCCGTATGTACGACGGCCCCATCCGTATAACTCAAGGAAGCATCGACTACGACGACAACTCAAACACCTACTGGGACAACGATGTCGGCTACACAATAGAATGCGCCTCAAAAGCCGAACAGGACAAACCCCTCGTCAGGATAATGATCCCAGCCCGCAAACTCGGTCTCGATGACATAATCTGTCCCGGAGCAGACGCCGAAGACCTCAGAATCATCACCTCGAACAACGCGGTTCACGCCGCCGACGCGCTTCTGCGCGAATTCCCGCGGTTCATCGACCCATACGACGCGGCGCGCTCAAACCCCTTCGCAGAACGCGAAACCGGGCACTACATCATCCACCGCCCCGGCGGAGAAGTCCTTGCCCGCAACACCGCGTACTTCGCCGTCTGTCCGACCCGCGACTATGAGAACCTGTCGGGCATAAATGTCCGCGTCCTCCCCGAAGGCGAACTCACCCCGCCGACCGTCTGTCTCTGTCTCGAAATTCTTGTGAAGCTCCCCGAGAGAAAACTCAAACGCGCGATCACCATGCTGACAAAAGAGCTCCCCCGCGCCATCCGCGAATTCATCGACGGTCACGACCGGAAAAAAATCCAGCGCGCCGTGATCCTCGGTGAAAAACAGCGGGCAATCAGAAAATTCCTGTCCGAAAACGGATACTTCGCGTTCATCGCCAACGGCTCGGTGCTCCCGCGGCAGACAACCGAAAACAACACCTACAAAATGAGCCGCGGAGGCCCGCTCAAAGGCGCGTCCCCCTTCATCTCCCCGCCTGAGGACGAAATCGAAATCGCCGGTGTGCGCGGAATGGCTATCCGACGCGGAGTGACAGTAGTGACCGGAGGCGGATACTCCGGCAAATCCACCCTGCTCGACGCCATATCGGCAGGAATCTATGACCATCACGAAGGCGACGGCAGAGAACTCGTCCTGACCGACCCCACCGCCGTGATAATAACAGCCGAAGACGGCAGAAGCGTCTCCCGCCGCGACATCTCCCGCTTCATCAAATGGATTCCCGGCAGCGACCCCGTAGACTTCTCGACCGCGCACGCCTCCGGCTCCACCTCTCAGGCAGCGAACATCGCCGAAGCCATCGCCTCCGGCGCGAAGCTGCTTCTCATCGACGAAGACCTCAGCGCGACAAACTTCATGATCCGCGACGCGCGAATGAAAAAGCTCATCGAACACGAACCGATAACCCCTTTCACCGATATAGTCCGTCCCCTCGCCGATGAAGGCGTCTCCACCATCCTCGTAATAGGCGGCAGCGGCGAATACCTCTCGGTCGCCGACAAAATACTGATGATGGACAACTTCATCCTCTCTGACGCGACCGAAAAAGCCAGAAAAATCGCAGGATACACACCACCCCCGCGCGGATCAGCGGAAATCCCGGCAAACCCGCCGACCGCTCCCCGCATCGGCAAAGGCTTCTCCACCTACAAAGAACTCCGCGGAAAAGAACGCTTCGCCCTCACCGAAACCGGTTTCCTCCTGTTCGGCAGGGAAACCACCGACCTCCGCCCCATCCGCTCCATCACCAGTCCCGAAATGGCAAACGCCATAGCCCTCATCCTCCGCGAAGCCGCAAACCGCCTCGCCTTCGGAGGCGGCAATTTCGTCCCCGACGAACTCATAGACTCCGTCCTGAACGACATAACAAAAAACGGGCTCGACTCAATAAGGTCAAACCGCTATGACAATATCTTCCTCGAAATGCCGAGAAAAGCCGAATTATCAGCCGTTATCGATAGGATGCGGGAGATTGGTTATTAAGAAGCAGGGGGGAACCTTTTTCGGAGAAAAAGGTCTCCCCCGCGCCCCCCGGGCGAAAAGGGTTATTCAAAAAAGGTATGAAGGTGCGGGTGAAGGTTTTTTAAAGTCAGGGCAACTTTGTAACAACAGCGTCCATCATATCACGAACGGAAATATGCTGCGGGCACGCGCTCTCGCACCTGCCGCACTTCAGACACTCATCCGCCTTCACCGCGAAACCGCGGTACTCCTCCTTCAGCGCGTCCATCTTTGCCTCATCGTCGCCGACAAGCCCCGGCGCCGTCTTATTGTACAGCCGGAACACAACCGGTATCTCAATCCCGGCGGGACACGGCAGGCAATACTCACAGCCCGTGCACGGAACCAGCAGATTCCCGTCCCGTATCTTTTTCGCGCGCGCGAGCGCCGCTATCTCATCCTCAGTCAGCTTGCCGATCCGGGAATCATCCGCGTGTCTCAGGTTATCGTCCAGCTGCGCACGGTTCGACATACCCGACAGAACCACCCCGACCTCCGGACGGCTCCACAGATAATCGAGCGATATCCCGACCGGATCCGCTCCCTCAGGCAGCGCCGCGCGGACATTATCCGGCAGATTGACAAGACCGCCGCCGAGCAGCGGCTCCATGATGATAACTCCCAGCCCCTTCTTATGCGCGTACTCAAGCCCCTCAGTCCCCGCCTGATAGTCGGTGTTCGCCCAGTTATACTGTATCTGGCAGAAATCCGCGCCCTCAAAGCTGTCGACAATCTCGTGGAACACCTCGTTCGAGTCATGGAACGAGAACCCTATGTAGCTGACCCTTCCCGCTCTCTTCAGCGCGCGCATCTTCTCAAACAGGTCAAACCTCAGCACCGTATCCCGGAACGACCCGGCGTTCAGAGAATGCAGCAGATAGAAATCGATATGATCTGTCCCGAGCCGCTCGAGCTGGATGTTGAACAGCTTTTCGAAGTCCGCCTCCTCCTTGACGAGCCAGACCGGCATCTTATCGGCGAGGAAGACCTTTTCCCTGTAGCCGTCCGCGAGAGCCGTCTTCAGCAGTCCCTCGCTCTTTCCGTGGTGGTAGCCGAACGCCGTGTCGATATAGTTGACGCCGGAATCGATCGCGTGACGGATGAGGCTTATCGCCTCCGGCTCGTTTATCGTCTCGTCGGGGTTTGTCGGGAATCGCATACATCCGTAGCCGAGGGCGGAGACTCTGACGCCGGGGAATATTTCGCGGTATTTCATGGTATTCTTTTTCCTTTCGTTGTTGATTATATCCATTTTAACACGAAACACCGGAAAAGTCAAGTACCCTGACAGAATTTCATTTCGCCGTGAGCGCGAGCGTTCCGGAGAGAAAGAGCAGGACGCCGAAGGTCTTTCTCAGGATCGTAGGATCGACGCTCCGGGCGAGCAGGCTTCCGCAAACCGCGCCGACAACGCCGGAGAGCGCGAGGACGATAATCAGCGGCAGATTCAGCTTCCGTCTCGTCATGTGAACGAGCATCGCCGCGCCGGACGAGAAGAGAAAATACACGAGATTTATCCCCTGCGCCTCAAGCTGACCGACCTCGGAAAGCGTCAGATAAATAACGAGCAGTCCGCCCCCGCCGATGCCGAGCCCGCTGAGTATCGCGACGAGAAATCCCGCGAGAATGTCGTACATAGAAAAACCTCATTTCATGAAGCATATTCCCGCCCAGATGACCATCAGGGCGAATATTTTTTTGAGCCACTTTACGTTTATCCGGTCGAGCAGAAACCCGCCCGCGGCTCCGCCGAGCATACCCGGCAGGATGAACGGCGCGGAGAGCGTCGGCGGCACACTGTCCGAGTAGATCATCGCCGACACGAGCGAGAGCGGGATTATCACGGCTATCACGGTCGCGAACCTGTCGCGCGCGGCATTGTCCTTATCCTCCCCGTCCGGCAGGACAAGACCGAGCAGGAAAACGAGAAGTATCCCGCCGCCTGTTCCGAGAAACCCGTTTATGAATCCCGCGAGCATCCCGCCGGGGATGAGAATCGCGAGCCGAAGGGGATATGAGCGTATTTTTTTCAAGTTTTTTTCTCCGCCGCCGTTTTTCGGCTTGTATTTTCCGCGGAAATGTGGTATAATATAATGTATAGAAATTTTCTCGATGAATTCCGTCCGCGGCATCGGTTATTTTCTCCGCGCGGGCGCACAAATATACTTCCCAGAAAGGAATCGAAATGGCAGGAACTTCAAAAGACAGAAAACCAACAACAAAAAGCTCCGGGGCAGGCAAAGGACGTTCCGCGCCGAAAAACACGAAGACGAAGTCCCAGTCCGCGAAAAAATCGACCGGAAACAATTCGCGCACGGGCGCGAAGAGCTCATCCGCGAAGACCGGAACGATCGACCGCGTCAGAAAGGACCGCGGCGGCGACCCGACGCTCATGCGCCATCAGCTCGCGCCGTACATACTTGCCCTTGCCGCGCTCTTTTTAGTGATATGCTATATTGTGTCGGATTCGACCGGATTTATCGGCGGATTCCTGAAAAAGGCGCTGTTCGGGCTGTTTTCCGGCGCGGCCTGGGCTGTGCCGCTGCTGCTTGTAAATCTCGCGGTGTTCTGGAAGCGGGACATCGCTTCGGGGGCGATACGCTATAAGTGCGTATTCTCGTTCCTCTGCCTCGATTTCATCTCGGTGCTCGTATGCGTGTTCACGAGACGCGAGGAGACGTTCAATATCGGGAAGCTCTTCACCGACGGAACCGAGGGCATCGGCGGCGGCGTCATCGGCGGTCTGCTCGGAAACGCGCTTCTGAGGGGCTTCGGCAAGGCGGGGACGCTCATTCTCATCATCGCTCTTATACTTCTCTTCGGCATATTCCTGTTCGGCATGACGCCGCAGATGTTCGTCATGTACATTATGCAGGGCGTGAGACAGTGGAAGAACGGCATGAACGATCAGCTCGAGGCGAGCCGCATCGAGCGCGAAGCCATAAGGCTCGAGTACGACAAGCGCCGCATCGCCGAACGCCAGCAGGCGCTCCACGAACGTCAGGAACAGCTGCGCAGCCGCACGCCGAACGTCAATCCCGACCCGTCCGGGCGTCGCTTCACCGACCCGCTCGCGGGAAGCGATCTCGTGCTCGACATGGACGAGGTTCCGCGCCGGAAAAAGAACGCCGGACAAGCTGTGTCTCAGCCTGCTGAATCTGTTCAGCCGGTGGAGCCTGTTCAGCCCGTTCAGAATCAGCCGGACGCGCCGGTTGAAACGGCGGATACGGCGAAGGCTGAGGTTGACCCCGATTCCTACGTCGACGAAGCCGTCTTCGACGAGATAAAGCGCCGCGAGGAGGAAAAGCGCGGGAGAATGTCAAAGCCCGCTCCGGAAGAGAACCCGGAACAGCCGCAGACGTTCGACGACGAGATAGAATCCGACGCGCCGCCTTTCGCGAAAGAAAACGAAAACAAAACGGAAGAGACCGAAGAGCCTGTGAAGCTCAGCTTCTTCCGCCGCGAGAAGATAAAGCCGCTCCCGAAGACAGAGGGGCAGAAACTGAAGGAACTCGAGCAGGAGTCGGACGAGATAGACCTGAAGAAGATCTTCGCCGAGCCGACAGGCGAACAAGACGCTGTCGACACGGACATCCCGGATTCATCGCCCGAGGTCGTCGACCCGGAAAACGGAAACGATTTCGCGACGAGCGCGACTCTCGATCTCGTCGTCGAAAAGTCGCCGGTCGGAAGCTCCGGAGCGGCTGACACTCACATTGATCTGCCGATGTCGAAGGAGCCCGCGCCCGAGCCGATACTTCCCGACGACGATGAGGACGAGGACGACGAGCCACCGTTCGACACGGACAATAAATCGCCGGCGAACTTTTCCGCCGCTTCAACGTCTAAAGCGTCAGAGACCGTACACATCGCGCCGGAGAAGCCGGTCGAGTACAGGTTCCCGCCGATACCTCTGCTGAACTACGACCCCGCGCCGCCGAGCGCGGATATGTCCGGGGAAATACAGCAGACGGCGGTCAAGCTCGTCGAGACCCTGCGCTCCTTCAACGTCAAGACAAAGATAATCAACGTCTCGCGCGGACCGACAGTCACGAGATACGAGCTCCAGCCGGAGGTCGGCACGAAGGTCCGCTCCATCCTCAACCTCGTCGACGACATAGCACTCCACCTCGCGACGAGCGGCGTCAGAATAGAAGCGCCGATACCGGGCAAGGAAGCAGTCGGAATAGAAGTACCGAACAAAAACGCGTCGACCGTCTACATCCGCGAACTCATTGAGGACCCGGCATTCAAGAACGCTCCGTCGAAGGTCACGACCTGTCTCGGAGAGGACGTCGGCGGCAACCCTGTCTTCCTCGACGTAGCGAAGATGCCGCACCTGCTCATCGCTGGTACAACCGGTTCAGGCAAGTCAGTCTGCATCAACTCGCTCATCATCTCGATACTCTACAAGGCGAGACCCGACGAAGTCAAATTCATCCTCATCGACCCGAAGAAAGTCGAACTAAACCCCTATAACGGCATCCCGCACCTTCTCGTCCCGGTCGTCTCCGACCCGAAGAAGGCAGCCGGCTCGCTCCACTGGGCAGTCACCGAAATGGAACGCCGCTACGAACTCATAGAAGGCGCCGGCGTGCGCAACCTCAAAGGCTACAACAAATCAATAGAAAACGACCCCGACGCCGAACGCCTGCCGCTCATAGTAATAGTCATAGACGAGCTCGCCGACCTCATGATGATGGCAAAGGACGACGTAGAAGACTCAATCATCCGCATAGCCCAGAAGGCGAGAGCCGCCGGAATCCACCTCATCATAGGCACACAGCGCCCGTCAGTCGACGTCATCACCGGACTCATCAAAGCCAACGTCCCGTCAAGAATCGCCTTCACGACAATGTCGCAGGTCGACTCAAGAACCATCATCGACACCGCGGGAGCCGAAAAACTGATAGGTAGAGGAGATATGCTGTACGCCCCGATCGGTTCGATGAAGCCCACACGAGTACAGGGCGCCTTCGTCTCAGACGACGAAGTTGAAGCCGTCACCGAATTCATCAAAAACAACACCGAAAAACAGGACTACGATCAATCAGTGATGGACACAATAGAGCGCGAAGCCGAACTCTGCGGCAACAAAAAAGCCACCACCCTCGGCGACGGCGACGAAGAAGCCAACGACGGCGACCCCATGCTCAAACCCGCAATCCAATTAGCCGTAGAATCCGGCAAAATCTCAACGTCCCTAATCCAACGCCGCCTCCAGCTCGGCTACGGCAGAGCCGCAAAACTCATCGACACAATGGAAGACATGGGAATAGTAGGCCCCCCGCAAGGTCAAAAACCCCGCGAAGTCCTCATCTCAAAGCAGGAATACATGGAAATGGAACTGCGAAGAGAATAGGGGAACGGTGGGGGAGGTCTTTTGAAAAAGACCTCCCCCACACCCCCACTCAAAACTTCAAACAAAGGAGAAATAAAAAAATTGGGAACACTCATAGCCTTAGACGGACTTGACGGCTCCGGAAAGAGCACACAGACCAACCTGCTTGTTGACCGCCTGAAAATAGACGGATACGCGGTCAGGACGATCAGCTTTCCGATGTACGACAGCGAATCGTCAGGTCCGGTCAGAATGTACCTCGACGGCAAGCTCGGCTCGAGACCGTCCGACACAAACGCCTACGCCGCGTCCGCGTTCTTCGCCGTCGACAGATACGCGTCCTTCAAGGCGGACTGGAAAAAGGATTACGACAAGCTCGGAAAAGTCGTCATCGCCAACCGCTACTCGTCCGCGAACGCCGTACATCAGCTCTCGAAGCTTCCGAGGGACCAGTGGGACGCGTTCATCGACTGGCTGTGGGACTTCGAGTTCATGAAGCTCGGTATACCCGCGCCGGACCTGGTGCTGTATCTCGAGCTGCCGCCGGAAATGTCGCTTGAGCTCGTCCGTCGCCGCTCTGAGGAGACCGGGCAGGCGCGGGATATACATGAGAAGGACGCGGAGTATATGCGCAGGTGTTATGACGCGGCGCTTTACGCGTCGGATAAGCTCGGCTGGGAGCGGATACGGTGTTATGACGAGAACGGCATACGCACGCGCGAGGCGATATTCCACGATATAGCGGAGG
This sequence comes from uncultured Eubacteriales bacterium, assembly GCA_900546315.1. Classification (GTDB taxonomy): domain Bacteria; phylum Bacillota; class Clostridia; order Oscillospirales; family CAG-272; genus Flemingiibacterium. The sequence continues at coordinate 249 of URCP01000065.1, read as the reverse complement.
TTGTATCGTCGCGCACTGAGCTGGTATTGTAAATTTTACTTGAATTTTTGCCATTTTCCGTCATTTCTGTCTCGGTTTCTGCTATAATATAGGAAAAAGCATAGTGACTTGCCCCACCCTTAATTTGTAGAGCTTTGGGAGAGAAGGGGGTGCGGGGGGAGAGAGGTCTTTCGCGAAAGACCTCTCTCCCCCCGCCCAACAAACACATTAGGTGTACAATTTTGTTTAATATGTTTATTGGGGGAGGGT
>URCP01000064.1 GCA_900546315.1 uncultured Eubacteriales bacterium | reverse complement strand
TAGAGCTCGAGGTCGCCGTCAGGTACGAAATCCTGCGTCACGACGACGATCTGCGCGCCGGTCTCCTTATAGAGCTCAGCGTTCTTCGAGACGATGTAATCCTCTGTGCCGCTGTCGATGACGTCCGACTGATCGAGCACGTAGAACGACTTCGAGGGTTCAGGCAGGTCGACCGCGCCGACTGTCAGCGACAGCAGCGCGAGCGCGAAAACGGCAAGCAGTATTCTGCCGATAAATATTCTTTTGCGTTTCATTTTCTCCTTGCAGTGTAAATCTTTCCGCCCGGAATAATCTTCCGGGAAAACGCCCTTACAGGGCGTCAGCTGTAGAGCGGCATCTCGTCAACGCCGATGAGCTCCGCTATCTGCTTCGCGGGGAACGCGTTCAGTATATCGTTGAATTTCTGCGCGGCGGCGTTGTAGCCGTTGTGGGATATCCGGTCGAGCGTCGAGTTTATGTCCTCGTAGAGGCTCGCGCGGAATCCGCGGTCGGTCGTGTTCATATCCTCGGGTATCAGGGCGTTGTAGACCTCTGTGACCCTCGCCGCGACCTCCTGGACGGCGGCGTATTTGTCGCCGATGTTCTTCACCTCGGTGAGGGCGCGTCTCGCGTCTGTCATCGCGGTGATCTTTTCCTCGAGCCCCGGAACGCTGTCCGTGTATCTCAAGGCTATGACCTTCAGGTTGTTCACGTTGGCGCAGAGGGTCTCGATGTCGTTCTGTATCGAATAGCCGTCTCCGTCCTCACCGTTGTAGAAGTAATCCTCGACATTGCTGCGCTCCTTTTTCAGCGAGCGGCCGCAGCCGAGCACGGCGGACAGGACTATCGACACGATCATGATGATCACCGCCACAGGAGTCTTTGTCAGCAGTTTCAATTCTGATCCTCCTCAGTTTCAGCCTTTCATTGTGAGCAGCTTGTTCTTGAGCTGATCCTCGATCCTTGCGAGTTCAGCTTCAGCTTCTTTCCTCTTGGCTCTGCCGTCGTTCTGGATCTGTACTACCTCGTCGAGCGTCGAAATGAGTGTTTCGTTCGTCTGCTTGAGCGTCTCAATGTCGACGATGCCGCGCTCGGAAGCCTTCGCTGTCTCGATCGTCGAGATCTTGAGCGCCTCGGCGTTCTTCTTCAGAAGCTCGTTCGTGAGGTCGGTGACCTGCTGCTGAGCCTTGAGCGCCTGCTGCGAGTGCGCGAGACCGAGAGCTATCACCATCTGGCTCTTCCAGAGCGGGATCGTGTTGACGAGGGTCGTCTGGATCTTCTCGCTCATGACGGTGTCGTTGTTCTGGATGAGCCTTATCTGCGGCGCCATCTGAATCGAGATCGCGCGGGTGAGCTCGAGGTCGTGTATCTTCTTCTCAAATCGGTTGCACATTGCCGCCATGTCGTTCGCCGCCTGAGTATCCTCGGGCAGGTTCGACTGCTTTGCCTTCTCGATGAGAGCTGGGAGCTCCTTCGCGCGGACCTCCTCGAGCTTCTGCTTGCCCGCGACGATGTACATCGAGAGCTCCTTGAAGTTCGCGAGATTGACGTTGTAGAGCTGGTCGAGGACGGCGACGTCCTTCATCAGCTTGACCTGATGGTCCTCGAGCGCGGTCGCTATCTTTTCGACGTTGACGTCGACCTTGTCGTACTTGGTCTTCATCTGCTCGAGCTTGTTTGTCTGCTTCTTGAAGAAACCGAGGAAGCCTTTCGTCGAGTCGTCGTCCTCAAAGTCGCGCAGCTCGCCGACAAGACTCGTTATCATGTCGCCGACCTCGCCGAGGTCCTTTGTCTTGACGTTCTGGAGCGCGCTGTCCGAGAAGTTCGCGATCTTCTGCTGGGAGCCCGCGCCGTACTGGAGCACTATGTTCGGGTCTGTTATGTCTATCTTTGCGGCGAAATCCGCGACCATCTTCTTTTCCTCCGGCGTGAGTGTGACGCCGAGATCCTTTTCGGCGTCCTGCGCCGCCGGGACTTCCGGCTCCGCGGGCTTTTCGACCGGCTTGTCGGCGAATGGGGTGAGGGTGAGCTCCGGCATCGTGTTGTTATTGTCCATTTTTATGTTTTCTCCTTGTGTTTTAAGGTCTGTAGATTCACTCAATATCGTTCTGTCATCGGGGCATCACGGCGCCGGTTCCTTATTCGCCGCGTCCGACAGCCCCTCCTTCTCGAGCATCGTCTCAAGGACGGTTATATCGGACGATATGTCAATCGCCTGATCCTCATAGAGGCTGTTGAGCTGGTTCTCGAACGCGGGCTTTATCACGTCGAGTATTCCCTCTATGCCGGTCAGGGTCTTCTTTATGTTCTCGCCCTTGATCTTCTGGTTCGAGAGCTCGATGTAGGTGTTCATCAGCTTCTCGAGGGTCGGCAGGTAGTAGTTCATGAACCGCCGCACTCTCGGGAGCTTGTCGGGGTTCTTCGAGACATACTCGAAGAGCGTGCTCATCGTCGAGCGTATGTCCGCGAGCTTCGACGCGAGGGCGGGATCGAGCTTCTGAAGCTCTGTGCCTATCTTGTCGAACTTTCTGATGTATTCCGCTCCGGTCTCGATCATCCGGTCGACGTCCTCGACGCCGGAGTGCGGAGCCTCATACGGCAGAGGGATGCGCTCGACCTTCGCCGGAATGAGCTTTCTCAGTATGACGAATTCCGCGGCTGAGATGAGTATTATCACGATAAAATGTCCGATCTTATACATCGGGCAAAGCATGGCGAAGATTATCCAGCTCAGCGCGATCACGTAATACGGCGCGACCGAGGGGTGTCTCACTTCGCGGTAGTTTTTGTCCTTTTCGGTGTTCATCCGTTCAACGGTTCCTTTCTGTGGTCAATGAATCCGACCCGAGCGCGGTACTCTCCGCGTTCAGATTCTCCTGATACAATTATACCATAAAAATTCTCGTTTGTATATATCATACGGTGAAATTTACATTTTATAAACAGATGTCGGCATGTTTGTTCAGGCTTTCGGAATCATGTGTTTCAGAATGAAATGCACCGCGGAGCGTATGTACCGCGGTGTCGTGTTTTGTCGCTTATCGTCGACTGTATGTCACTGCCTCAGGGCTTTGAAATGACTCTGACGTCAATCGGTCTTGTCGGGTCGATTATGTCCTCCTCTGTGACCGCCGCGAAGAGAATCTCCTTCGCGCCGGTGCGCTCGCGGTCGTAGGAGAGGTATATCTTCCCATCGTGGAAGTCCGCGTCGGGGTACGAGATGTTGTTCCGCGTGTCGATGCAGCGCTTGTACTTCCATGTCGCGCCGTCGTCCTCGGAGAGGTACAGCGTCATGTTCTTCCTGCCCTGACGGGAGTCGTTGTTGATCAGCAGAAGGCGTCCGGACGGGGTGCGGGAGATGTAGAAGCGGGTGTCGGGGCTCTCGATGCCGCTCTCCTTCGCGTCCTCCCACGTGAGTCCGCCGTCGCGCGAGGTTGTCTCGCCGAGCTCGCCCGTGTTCGTGCGCGCGAGCATTCTTATGCTGCCGTCCTTCTTTTCGTATGCCATCGACTCATCAAATGACGTCGGGACCTTTTTCGGGCCGGTGTGTCTCACGAAGGTTTCTCCGTTATCGTCGGATATCGTGTAGCCGTACCTGTCGGACATCTGGTCGTAGTTGAAGCACAGCCACCTGCCGGACGAGGTGACGAGCGGCTTGCAGCGCAGGAAGCCCGTGCTGACGCAGCGCGGCTCAGAGAACATCGGTTTATCGGCGTCGGGATCATCACATACCGAGACCCACATCGAGTGCCGGAAATCGTCAAAAATCGTCCCGTCCACCTCGACATAGGGCGCGAGATATGTACCTGAAGTGTTCTTTTCCCCGGTTCCGGCGGGATGCGTGTTGTTCTGCACCCAGAAGACGAACAGGCGTCCGTCCGGGGCGGTGAACAGCTGGATATCAAGCGCGTGGATGTTGTTTTCCCTGCTCGACGGGATGACAAACAGCGGGGATGACCAGCTTTTTCCGCCGTCGTCGCTGAAGATGACGAGATTGAAATTGTCCATATGCGGCTCACGCGTTCCTCCCGCGTACCAGCCGAGGTAAAGCCTGCCGCCCTTTGTCGCGGCGATGGTCGGGCAGCCCTGGAACTCACGGATATGCTCGTCCGTGTATTTTTTGTCAGTCGGGTACATGATGAGGTCGCACGCGACCTTGTCGGCGAGTTTTCTGATTTCCTGCATGATATTGTTCCTCCGTGTTTGAAAAAATTACATGAGGTTCATATTCCGTATGCTGTCTGTGCAGATTATACCATAAATGCGACTGAAAGTCAATATGAAAACCGAAAAAAACGCGCTCACGGTAAAAGTGAGCGCGGAAGGCTTGTTTATCAGCCGTTGTATGCTTCCTCGTCGCAGAGGATTGTGACGTTGCCGTGGAGGTTCAGCATCGTCGAGGGGTTGGAGGTCGATATCTTTCCGGAGAGCAGTCCCATCAAAGCCTCATGCTTGTTCTTCCCGTTGATGAGGATGATTATCTGTCTTGCCGCCATGATCGGCTTCATGCCCATTGTGAGCGCGTGGCGCGGAACGTCGGACTCCTTCTCGAAGAAGCGCGCGTTCGCCTCGATCGTCGACTCGGTGAGACCGGTCAGGTGTGTCGCCGCGATAAGCTCGTCGGCGGGCTCATTGAAGCCGATGTGGCCGTTTCTGCCGATTCCGAGAACCTGAATATCAATGCCGCCAGCCGCTTCTATCGCTTTGTCGTAGTCAGCGGTCTCCTTCTCCGGATCCTCGCATTTGCCGTTCATCACGTGGGTGTTTGCCTTGTCGATGTTGATGCTGTCGAAGAGGTTCTTGTCCATGAAATAGCGGTAGCTCTGCTCGTTCGTCGGGTCGATCGGGTAGTACTCGTCGAGGTTGTAGGTTCTGACGCGCGAGAAATCGAGCTTGCCCGCCTTGTTCTTCTCGATGAGGCACTTGTACATTCCGACCGGAGTGGAGCCGGTCGCGAGACCGATCACGCAGTCGGGCTTGAGTGTGACGCACGCCGCGACTATGCGCGCGGCCTTTTCGGACATTTCGTTATAATCCTTGCATACGATAAGATTCATGATCTGATTCCTTCTTTACTTTCTGTTTTGCGCGTATTCCGCGCACTTTACTGTCTTCATTATAATATAAAATCCGACATTTTTCAAGGACTTCGCAAAATAGTGCAACAGAAAAGCAAGATACTGCCACGGAATGTTATTTTGCGGGAGAATTAACATTTTTCTCGCGGTACTTTTTCCACACTGTCTCGAACCAGTCGTCGCGCTCCGGTATCGGTCTGACGCTGCGCCATCCGAGTTCGACGGACATATTGTCTCTCAGTCGTGACCGGCAGATTTTCGTGAAGTGCTCCGTGTCGACCGGAACCGGTGCCCTTCCGTCCGGGATTCTGTCGGTGATGAGGTATGATCCGCGGCTGAGTCCGCCGTCCTCGGCGTATCCGAGTACCGCGGACAGGTAGACGAGCTGTGTCAGGAGTATATCGCGGTTTATCGAGAGCTCTCTCAGCGTCTCCGGGCTGTCCGTCTGATAGCTGTCGAATAATTCAAGTTCGGCTCTGATTTCGGGTATCGCCGCGCGGATATCGTTCACATTCCGGATGAAAGCCCCGCAGTAGGACATTCTTCTGCTGTATGAAAGACGTTTTTCGAGTATCCGCAGGAGGTCAGGCGAGCTGTGCTTCTCGCTTCCGGTTGGCACGCACGGTATCCGGATATTTTCCGGGAGAGGTAGCATTTTTTCGTCTGACGCGAGTATCGCCTCCGCCGCGCGTCTCGAGCCGACCTGCGTCGAGTTGAGCGCGCTTCCGCCCGGTCGGTGTACGCCGAAGACGCCCGCCGCCTCGCCGATCACATAGAGGTTTTCAAAGCCGGTGCTCCTGTAGTCGGTGTCCACCTCGAAGCCGCCGTTGTTGTGCTGGGCGCAGATGTCGACCTCGAGCGGTTCGGAATAAAGGTCGATGCCGTGGCTTCTGTACAGCTCGATCGCCGGAGGATTCATCGCGGCGAGACGCTCTATAGGTGTGTCCCTGAGCCCGCCGGAATTCTCAAGATACCTTTTTGGTTCGTCCTCGAGAAGCGAGATATCGAAGCAGGACGGGTTCCGTCTGAAATCGAGAAACACGCGACGCCCCTTCATCTTTTCGCGGTATACGGCGATATCTATGAGAGATGAATCATTCCCGGAACTGCTGTCGAGCTTCGCCGGATCGAACGGCCACTGGTATCCCTTGCGGAATATCGCGGTCAGGAGCTTCTTCGGGTCGGGGAACATATCGGTGAGAAATTCCCGCTCGTCCGAGCCGTCCTCATTCGCCGAAAAATATCTTGGGAGCGCCTGCTGATAGGTTCCGGAGAGGTTCCATCTGAACTTGACCGACGCGATGCCGTACTGGCTCTCGGTGACGTTCACCGCCGGGGCGCCCGCCTCGAGCAGGACGCCGTGCGAGCAGGTCTGGCTCTCCGGATAGACTGTCGCGGAGTATATGGCAGACGGCCCGCCGGTCGCGAAGACATAGTTTTCCGCGCGGAATATGGCGAGTCCGTACCTGTTCGTTTTCTCGTCTGGCGAGACCGCGGCGAGACCGGTTATCTTTTCGCCGTCGGTCAGCGCCTTTATTACGCGGTATCCGTCAAATACCGGCACTCCATGCTCTCTCACCGAGCGCTCGAGCGCCTCGGTCATGTACTTCGACGTGAGCGGTCCGCAGGAGGTGGCGCGGGTGCGGGTGTCGTGGTCGGTGCGGTACCCGGCGAACTCCCCGTAGTCGTTGTACGGGAACGGAACGCCGAGATCGACAAGTCTGAGAAACGCTCTGGCGCTCCCCGCCGCCTCGGTCAGCGCGAGGTCTCCGTCGACGGAGCCTCCGTCAAACAGTGATTTTGCCATGTCGCCGACCGAATCCGGCGAGTTGCCGGACATCGTCAGTTTGTAGTATGTCTGCTTGTCAGAGCCGGTGTTGCGCGACGTGCCCATGTTCAGTCCCTCGGTCACGACCGCGACGGGAATTTCATGGTATCGGAGCTTTTCGCCGTTCAGCGCCTTCTTCCGGACAGTACCAGTCATTATGAGGTCGGCGCAGTTGAGCCCCGCCGCGCCGCTTCCGACGACTACCGTGTCGACGGAATAGATCCGCGTTTCTGTCGGTATGCCGTTCACGGTTATTGATTCCTCGGAGAACAGAATCTCCTTGTCGTAAATTATCATAATCTCGAGAGGGTGAAGCCGCCGTCTATATTCATGACGCTTCCGGTCGTGTACGCGAAATATCCTTCGGTCAGGGCGAAGACGGCTTTCGCGATGTCCTCCGGCTGTCCCATGCGCTTTATCGGGAGGAGACCGCCGTCGATCATCTTTTCGTATTTGTCCTTGACGCGGGCGGTCATGTCTGTCTCGATGATTCCGGGACGTATCTCGTAGACGTTTATGCCGTCCCCCGCCAGCCGGTCGGCGAAGAGCTTTGTCACCATAGAGAGACCTGCCTTCGATATGCAGTATTCGCCGCGGTTTATGCTCGAGGTCTCGGCGGAGATCGATGTTATGTTGATGATCATCCGGTTTGCGTCGGTTCCGCGTTTTATAAGGAGCGGCGCGGCGGTCTGGCACATGAAGAACGTGCCCTTCAGGTTGATGGACAGCAGTCTGTCAAGGCTCTCCTCGGTCATCTCGAGAAGGTCCTGTCTGACGAGCGGCGCGCAGCCGGCGTTGTTTATCAGAATGTCGAACCCGCCAGTCTTTTCCGCGGTGTCGAATATCTCTGCGCGGCACTCCGCCTTTGAAATATCCGCCGCGACATAGAGTGAGTCAGGCGAGAGAGCTGTGAGCTCGTTTATGTATTCTGAGACCTGTTCCGCGGGACGCGTTCCGACCGCGATTATTTTATAGCCGTTTCTCGCGAGAAGGGTGGATATTCCGCGCCCGATGCCGCGGGAGGCTCCGGTCACTATTGCTGTTGGTTTTGTCGTGTTCATGTTTATGACCATACCTTTCGTTTACTTTTTCAGGCAGGCTGCCTTGTATATCGGCGCGTAGACTCCGCTGTCCCTGACCGGACAGCCCGTGGTCGTGAACGCGCGCATGAGCTCGGTGCATTTTCCGCAGGTGACGCAGCACTTCGAGGGCTTCATGTCGCCGGATATAAGGTCTTTCGCGAAGCCGTCGTAGGCGAACGCCATCCGCCCGAAGCCCGCCGCCGAGATCATGCCGCTCCCGACCGCTCCCGCCGCGAGATAAGGCGCGAGGTGGCGCAGGAACGTGTAGCCAGTACCGATGAACGTGATGTCCGGAAATTTCTTCTGAAGTATCGCGGCTCCGTTTATCATCCGGGCGACACCGATGAGCGGGTGCTCCGGCGGCTCGTATCCGCCGTGACAGTACGGACGGTTGACGTGCGGGTTGAAGTACGGCGTGCCCATCGTCACGTTTATGAGGTTCACGCCGAGAGCGTGTATCTCTCCGATCAGCCTTTCCGCCTCGGTCGGGTCGAACTTCTGAGAATCCTCGCGGTCGTCGCCGAAGCCGTAGGGATATCCGATTCCGTCGTGTACGCCGAGACGGGTCGCGACTGCCATGTCCCCGACCTCAGCCTTGACGGCGGATATGACGTCGCGGTAGAGTCTCGTGCGGTTCTCAAAGCTCCCGCCGTACTTTCCCTCGCGCGTGTAGGCGGACAGAAGCTCGCTCATCAGGTATCTGTGGCACGCCTTGATGTCGACGCCGTCGAAGCCCGCTTCTTTCGCGAGCTTTGCCGCCGTCACGTACTGACCGACGAGTGAGTCGAGATAATCGTCGGTGACGACCGGATGCTCCGGAGGGATATTGAACGGCTTGTTGAGAACAGGATTGTGGTAGGCGATGATAGGCGCGGGCTTGTTCTCAGGTCTCGAGAATCTTCCTGAATGCGTGAGCTGACAGATGACCGGCGCGCCGTCCGTCTTTTCATGAAAATCGTCGATGAGACGCTTGAATGAGTCGACGTTTCCCCTGTGTATCCAGAGCTGACGGTTGTTCGAGCGGGACTCGCGCGATATCGCGACCGCCTCGAACCAGTAAAGCCCGGCGTCGCTGTCCGCGAAGCGCATATATCTGCGATGTGTGAGGTCTGACGGCGCGCCCTCGACGGCTTCTCCCTCACCGTGGACACTGTCGAAGCCCTCCATCGGGTGAATCGCGACGGCGTTTCGGAAGTTTATTCTCTCACCCTTGACAGTGAATTTTCTCGCGAGGGGCGAGAGGTCGTCCGACAGCGGAAGGTCTGTTCCGAGTTTCACGAGGTCCTCGCGGACGTCGTCGATTGTCTTGTATCTGAAATCAAAAGGCATATCTTTTTCTCCATTCGTTGAGGGTCTTCGCGTCCGAGACAAAGTCCGCGTCCGAGTCGTCTTTCACGAACTCGAGCAGAAGCGCATGCTCACGGTTGTCCGACGCGAGAATATCGAGGTATCTTTTCCATGCGTCGGCATGGTCGGCGAGCGGGTATCTGATACAGTTCCCGCTCCGGGCGTCCCACGCGAAGACGTGTACGGTCGAGACGTATTTCAGGACTTTTTCAAGCGACATGACATTGAATTCTATGTCCCGGTACTGATTCGGCTGCCAGTAGAGATACGCGTTTTCCCTGTCAAGCTCACGCATGAGCCTGAGAGCCGAGTCCGGGTCGTCGGTGAGCGTTCCGCCGTGAAACTCGAAGCTGATGGTCATCCCGGATTCTGCCGCGATATCGGCACACAGCGACGCTTCACGCGTCAGGGTGGCTCTCTCTGTTTCACTTACGGAGCCGCTTCCCTTTGTTCCTGCCCAGACGCGGAGGTTCGGCGCGCCGAGAGCTTTTGCGGCTCCCACATATTCACCGAAGGTCTTCTCCGGGTCGGGCTGTTCTCCAAGTTTGTAGTATGTTCCGTAGGAGATGACGCGCACGCCCTCTTTTTCCGCCGCCGCACGGATAGCCTCGCAGTTTGCTATATCGTCCCTCGGCGCGTGGACGTCCGAGCCGATCTCAATCGCGTCGAGATGGTTCTCGCGGCACATACGGAGTATTTCATATATGCTCTTCTGACGGAAGGTGACCGAGACGAGACCTGTCTTGAAATTATTCATGATATCACCTCACGCCATCGTCTCAAGCATATTCATAGTGACTTCCCACTTCGCGGGCTCGCCCCTCATGTATCTTCCGAACTCCTCGTACATATACTCTCCCATCCGCGCGGTTTCCTCCCCGAGTGAACCGGCTATGTGCGGGGTAAGGAAGACATTGTCAAGCCGTCTCAGCTCGCTGTCCGGCGACGGCGGCTCAGGGTATGTGACGTCGAGCAGAGCTACGCGCGCGGGCTCGTCCTTCAGTGCCTTTATGAGATCCTTTTCGACGACCTGAGCGCCTCTGCCGGTGTTTATGAACGCGGCGTTCGGGCGCATCAAGTCGAAGAGCTCGCCGTTCAGCATACCGACCGTCTGAGGATTGTTCGCGAGGTGGTTCGAGATGACGGTGCATTCCGAGAATATCGTTTTCAGCGGTGCCATCGTCACTCCGAGTCGCTCCGCCTTTTCGACCGGAAGGAACGGGTCGTAGGCGAGGACCTCGAGCCGGTAGTCTTTCAGTCTTTCCGCGACCATCGAGCCTATCATTCCGACGCCGATGAGCCCGACCTTGTTGCCGAAGTTTCCGGTGAAGTATCCGCCGGACGAGCGGTTTGACCATTCCGGGTCGGAGTTCCGTCTAAGCCTCTGATAATATCCCTTGTTCGCGAGGATGATCTCGGCAATGGTGAACTCGACGACCGGCACCGCGTTCGCCGCCCACGCCGAGAAGACCCTGACACCGCGGGAAAGGAACGGTCTCGCGAAATACTGAACCGACCCGGCGGCGTAGAATACCGCCCTCAGATTCACGAAATATTTCCGTATCGTCTCCTCGTCAAGGCTGAGCATTCCCCATGTCGAGAATATGACTCCGACGTCACGCAGTTCTTCTTTTCTCTCCTCAAGCTGAGCCGCGCTCGTTATTGGGGAAATGAAGTCGAGTTCGGCGGTGAGCTTTTCGCGCACCGTTTTGTAGACACCGGCGAGATTTTTTTCGTCACCGGTCATGAATACCGCTTTCATGGCTGTCCTCCTGATTTATTGTGGTGTCTACATTATACCATGCTGCTGCCCCGCAGTCAAGAGTATAAGCAAGAAATTATCTGTGCATATATGACAAAAAGATCACGGAATTAATATTATACAAGTACTGTATGGCGAAACGTTTTTCCGGTTGGTCGGATATCATAATCCGGACTGAGTTTGCGGTGCGTATTTATAAATTTTCCGGACAGAAAAAGAACGCTCAGCGGAAAATACTCCGCTGGGCATTCGAAAATATAAACTTTTCTATATATTCCGGTCGGATTCCTCATCCGAAAGAAGGTATTTCAGTGTCCTCTCCGGCGCGTCGAGGAAGTTTTTCATCGTTCTGAAGGTCATGGTCTCCTTATATGGCGTCTCAAAGATGCCGTCGTCGCGCAGTTCGAAAACAGTCGAATCACGGCAGGAGAGCAGGATCGGGGAGTGCGTCGAGATGATGAACTGTGACTCGTCCCTCACGAGCTCGTCGATAATTATGAGCATCGCCATGACCCTTGACGGCGACAGCGCAGCCTCCGGCTCGTCGAGTATATAGAGTCCTTTCCCGAAAAAGCGGTTCTTCATCAGCGCGAAAAAGGACTCGCCGTGCGACATCTCGTGAAGGCTTACGCCGCCGTAGGACTCTATCAGTTTCGGCGCGGCGGCGGGTTCAGCGTCAAGCGTCTCTATCTCGGTCGCGACATTGTAAAAGCTCTCGGCGCGCAGGAAATATCCGTCTTTCGGACGCTTCAGCCCGTGCGAGATGTGAAGGAACGCCGCGAGCGGCGAGACGGACTGTCTTGTCGAGAAATCCATGTTCCTTGACCCTCCCTCAGGATTGAACCCGCAGGCGACCGCGATCGCCTCAATGAGCGTCGATTTTCCCGCGCCGTTCTCACCACAGAAAAATGTCACGGGTGTCTTAAGCTCGAGCCGCGTGAGGCGCTTCACGACCGGAAGGTCTTTTATATACCTCCCGTCCGGCGGCAGGGGAGTGTTCGCGAGCGCCTCGCGGTCGAGCTCTATCGAACCGGCGTACATTCTCGATTTCCCTGAGAGCTTCATCTGTCTGTCCTTACCTTCGCCATCTCCCGGTCGGCGGCGGGCTGATAGTTCCTGTACAGCGCGTCTATGCTGTTTCTCGTCGTGACGCCGTTGTATACGGCGCCATAGGTCGCGCTGTCGAGCGTGCTGAAGCCGGACGCGAACATATGCGGGAAATCGAGCGACGCTGTGGAAAGGATCGTCTCAAGCGACCCTATCGATCCGTCGTCCCGGAGCATATAGTTCACGCGGTCGGAGAGATATATGTCGGAGAGATATCCTTCAGTCGAGACATTCAGCGCCTCGAGTATCAGTCCGGAGTTTCCGAAATCGGTCGTGTTAACAAGCGCTGAGAAGACCGGCGCGTCGGACTTGAGAGGGGAGATGTACTCCTTCTGGCTCTTATCATATTTCGGCATGGGAGCGAGCCCCCAGTCGGTCGAGATATCGGCGAGGTCGTGTATCATCGAGAGCCTTCCGGTCATGACGGCGAGCCTGCCGTCCGAAAACGCGTCAGACGCGTCGGCTCCCGCGGACAGCTGCGACGAGTCGGTGTAGAAGAGACCGTAAAGTGTCTCGACTATCCCTCCGGCGAGCCGCTTGCCGCGGTCGGTTGACATATAATCGACCGTCGGGGACTCGCCGGACGGGTTCGAGACATATTTTATGCCCATCGACAACGCGGCGGCATCGATATAATCGCGGTCGGACAGCACCGAGCCGTGACCGTAGACATTCCCGCCGGACGCCTCCTTCGCGATCTCGCGGTATTTGTCCCACGTCCAATCGCCGTTCTTTACCAGTGTGTAGATATCTTCATCCACGAGCCCCTTGTCGAAAAATACACAGGAAAGCTTGTCGAAATCGAGGTTCGCCGCGCCGGACACGGCGAGGAGCTTGCTGCCGAACATCGCGGACGACGTGACCGAATCATTGTAGCATGAGCCCGTGTAGTCGGTGAACGGCAGACTGTTCATGTTCGCGAGCAGCTTCCCGTTCATGAACTGCCCGAGCCTGTCGGCGGGAATTATCAGAAGATCGGCGAGATAGTCTCCGGAGCTGACGGCGTTCCTCGCGGCTTCATAAAGCTCGTCCGCCGTGTAGGATATCGGGATGATCTTCGTCGTGTACTTGCTCTCGACCGCGCGGTAGGAGACGAGTCTCGCAGCGGAGACCTCGTCGTCGATGTCGGTCGGGATTGTCTTTCCGCCATCCGCGGAGGCTATTATGAAGCCCGCGCCGGCGAAGCTCTTCTTGTGGAGCGACGTCAGTTTTTCGTCGGCGTCGGCACGCGGGTCGGCGGGCTCCGACGTTGTTTCGTCAGAGGATACCCCGGACGAGGTTGTATCCGCAGCGGACGTGTCGGGCGCGGACGTCACCATTGCGGAGGTTTCGTCGGTCTTGGGATTATTTATCACGATGAATCCGCAGGACTCCAGAGATATGAGCGCCGCGGCGAGCAGGGGCAGGACCAGATGATGCTTTGACATTTCGATGACTATACCTTTCGTACTACTTTCGATGAATTATTCGTTTTTATGGAACAAAAAATATGCCGCGCGCGTCTTTTAATCAGAAGGCGTTCCGGAGTGGTCGTCGGGGATATCCGTTTCCGGAGCCTTTTCGGGCAGCGGGTCGGCGTACGCCTCTACGCGGTTTATCGTGAATCCGCGCTCTGAGAAGTTCTTCTCGTACTCGGTCATGACGTTATCCGCGTTGTATTCGCTGTTATGAAGGTCGTAGGTTATGTCCTCAAGCCGCCAGCCGCACTCGCGGAACTCCTCGAGCGAGAAGTCGAACAGTCCTCGGTTGTCGGTCTTGAAGAAGATGGCTCCGCCCGGCTTCAGGAGTCTTCTGTACTCCGAGAGGAAGGAGCGGTAGGTGAGCCTGCGCTTCGCGTGACCGGCTTTCGGCCACGGGTCGGAGAAGTTCAGGTATATGCGGTCGATCGAGCCGTCCGTGAAGTTTTCTGCGAGTTTCGCGACGTCGCCTATCATGAACCTGACGTTCGGGATCTCCGCCGCCTTGCATTTTTCCATCGCGATCATCGCGACGTCGGAGCAGCGCTCGAGAGCTATGAAGTTGACATCCGGCTCCTTCACGGCGGTTCCGCGTATGAAGGCGCCCTTGCCGCAGCCTATCTCGAGCCGCAGCTCGCCGCCGCGTCCGAAATCCGCCGCCGCGCCGTCGCGTGTTACGGGGAGTGTCTTTATAAGGAGCTCGGAGCAAGCCTCTATCCGCTCCGCGCCGTGTTTCTTTTTTCTCATTCGCATTGTGGTATATCCTCGCGGTATATAAATATAGTGACACATGGCTGTTCCGCCGCGGTAAAGTATTTTTATGTGACAAATCTTTCCCGGGGGTATTGAAATCTTCATGAATTTCTGGTATAATATTGCTGACGCCATGACTCTCATACTATTATAACACACAATGCGGCGTGAATGAAAGCCTTATTCGAAAATATTTCTGAATTTTTTACATATGACAGGAGGTTGAGACAAGCCTTGACAGACAAACAGGATTTTCTCACGAAACTGCGGGCGGCTCTTGTCGAGCGCGACGTCGCCGAGAGCGACATCGAGCCGTATATAGAGCGCTTCGACCGATTCTTCGACCGCATGGTCCAGGATCCGGAAAAGGACAATCTGCTGTCCGACGTCGAACACATAGCGGACAACATCGCCGAACAGATCTCCGAGAGATACGACGAGATGAACCGCCTCGCCGAGCGCACGCTGACTGTCGACCGCGTGAAGGACGACACGGAGCAGAACGGCGCGAGCGAAGGCGGGGGCGCGGGCACCATTGAACCGAAAAAGAGCGCGTCTGACACCGCTCCCGCCACGTCTGACAGACCGGAGTCGTCGGAAAAGACTGACAGCTCCGGCGCGCAAGGTGAAAGCGCCCCGGCGCAGGAACGGGTGAAAGCTCATTCATCCCACGCGTCCATCGACGCCGCGCCGCGCTCAGAAGTGCCGCCGGTGCCGGTGGCTCGGCGCGCGGATCACGGATATGAGAATGATGGACAGATGACCGATATTCCGGACGAGCCGCGTAGATCGCAGATACCGGAGTATATCGACGAGGAGCCGTCCCCGAACAGCAGGATGTTCTGGATACTTTTCGCGGTCAGCCTTCCGGTCACGATACCGCTCGCGATCCTTGGGTTCGCCGTGTTCGCGGCTATGTGGGTCGCCCTCGCGGCGCTCATCGTGGCGGCGGTCGTGGCTCTTGTCGGAGTCGTCGCGGGAGGTACCGCAACCTCGCTCGTCGGGGTGGTTTACGGTATCACAAAGCTGTTCAGCTCTTTCCCGGTCGGGCTCTATGAGATAGGGCTCGGGGTCATGGTCGGAAGCGCGGTCATGTTCGCTGGGATACTGCTGTATAATTTCGCGATACGCCTTCTGCCGTGGCTGATGCGGCTCGTCGGGCGGCTGTTCATGTACGTCTGCCGACAGCTCGGCGTGCTGTTCAGGTTCCTCAGAAGGGAGTGTGCTAAGCTGTGAAACCGACATCCATAATATTTCTGATAGTCTCGGTGGCGCTCGCTCTCGCGGGGCTTGTCACAATGAGGATAGCCGAGGGAATAGGCGTGAGGGAAGGAATACAGGTCGTCGCAGACACGACGGACGATGGCGACAGCGTGTTTACCTATGATTTCTCTGAGGACAGCATCGGCAAGATCTCGGTCTCTGTCGGGACCGCCGACATAAACATAATCGGCGGCGCGGATAAGCCGTATATCGAGCTTGTCAACTTCGCCGACGGTCTCTACGAGTTCTCCGGCGCGAACCGCGTGCTCACTGTCAGCGACCGCACCGATCTCACGGATATCGACGGAATCGCCGCGTTCGCGATGAATTTCAAGGGTCTGCGCGGGCTCGTGAACTACGTCCACGTGCGCGGGAAAGAGAAGACGGTCAATATCTATCTCTCCGAGAAATACCCGGTGAACATTGTCTCCTGTGAGGTTGAGAGTGGAAATATCGCCGCGGGTTCATCCGGGTTCAAGACTGATTACGATTTCACGGTCGGAACCGGTACGATAACCGTGAGCGGCGTCACGACCGGCTCCGGGCTCTACTTCAGCGTGACTGACGGATCGGTGACGATCTCCGACAGTGACGCCTCTAATCTCGTCATAAGCGATTCCGGAAAATGCCCGGTCGAGATCATCTCCTCGAAGATTCGCAAAATCACGGCGGAGACGGAGGAGGGCGATTTCCGCTTCGGCAGCCGCGACAGGATGTCCGCGTTCAACCTCGATCTCTTCACCGGAGTCGGCAGCGTGAAGATCGACGGCGAAAATCACGGCGGATACTACGAGACACCGCAGTATCCGACCGACGCTTCATTAAAGATAACTCTCGGCAAGGGCGACATTGTCCTCGCGTCGGATATGCAGCCGACGACGTCGAACGATACATCCGTGGATGACACGTCAGCTGACACCGGAGAGTGAAAATTATCATTAAGGATACACTGAATAAATCGGGTTTTCGCAGAAAAAAGGCTTGGATTTATGGGCTTTTTTCTGCGAAAACAACCTTAAATCAGTG